>JAJPJC010000238.1 GCA_021324445.1 Isosphaeraceae bacterium | reverse complement strand
TGTTGTAGGGTGGGTGAAACCCACCGATCTTCAAGCCCGCCAAGGTCTTCCGGTGGTGGGTTTCACCCACCCTACAACGGTTCGACCAGGCTTGTGGAACAGACTCTGAGCCGACGAGGGTCGTTTCGATCCGGGGTGAGTCTTTCTGCATGGTGACCACGACGCTCTTGATCTGGGCCGAGTCCGCCCGCAGCGCGAGAGCGTCGGCTTCGATTTGGGTTGCCCGGCGAACGGCACTGTAGGAGAACCACAAAGCCGGGAGCGCGATGGCGGCGAGAAAGCCGCCGATTCGCTTCATCCACCGAAGGTCGCCCTGGATCTCGCGAAGTTCTCTGGACACCTCAACCCGAAAATCATCGAATTTGCGCCCCATCTCCTGAATCGCCTCCGTGAGCCGCTTGTTCGACTCCCGGACTTCTTCGGCGAGCTCGGTCACGGTCAAGGCCATGATGACGTCCACGAGTCATGGATTGGGCGAGCGCCCAGCCGGACCCCTCCATTGGCGCACGAGCCGGACGCGATTGTCAATGCCGGCGCACGCCGTCGCGTTCTGGCGTTTCCTGTCTCCACTTCCGGCCAGCGGGAAAACGGTCGAGGCCGCCGGAAAGCAATTCCGGCGGCCTCGAAACGGATGGCCTGTCGTGATCCGGCGATCCCACCGGTCGCGAGCGATCAGAGGGCGACCGACGGGATGCCCAGCCGCTCTTCCTCTTCCTCCAGGATGATGATGCGGGGCGTGACCATCAGCATGAGGCTGGTGGAGTTCCGGCCGATGCCGATGTTGCGGAAGAGACGATCGAGCAGCGGCGTCTTGGACAGGACCGGGACGCCATACTCGATCCGTTGCTCGGTCAGGGTCTTGACGCCGCCCATCAGGACGGTACCACCATCGGGAACCGTCACCGTGGTGGTGATGGTATTCGTGGTGGTGTTGGGCAACTGGATCGAGGTCGTGATGACACCACCACCACCCGCGAAGCCGATGCCGCCGACGCCCGCGAGCTGAGTCGAGAAGGTGGTGAAGCCGTTGTTGGCGTTGAAGAACGGGGCCAGGGTCATTCGCACGTAGCGGCGGTCGGCCGAGACGACCGGCGTGACGGTGAGCGTCACACCCGTGGGGACGAAGCCGATGATCGGCTGGAAGGCCACGGCGGCCGGGCCGATGATCGGGGTGACGTTCTGCACGTAATACTGGACGGTGTTGCTGAAGATGGTCGCCGCCGCACCATTGAAGGTCGTGACCTTGGGGGCCTGGAGCACGTTCGACCGGGTATCGCCCTGGGCGGCCGTGAGGAAGAGATAAACTTCCAGGTCGCTCAGGAACGCGATGCCGAAGGTGGCTCCGGCGTTGGTCTGATAGTTGTTCACGAACGTGGGAGCGATCAGGGACGCCGAGGTGTTGTTGAACGGGATGGCCAGCGTCGGCGAGAACTGGCCGATGCCGCCGGATTGCGTCCCCACGATGACCGGCTGGGTGTTGGGCAGCGCGTGGTCGCGGATCGGGTTGACGATGTAGGGGGTGATCTGGCCAGTCGTCGCGCTGGACCCGCCCGAGGCCGAAGCACCGCCCGAAGCACCGCCCGAAGCACCGCCCGAAGCACCGCCCGAAGCACCGCCCGAAGCACCGCCCGAAGCACCGCCCGAGGACCCGCCCGAGGCCCCACCGCCCGAGGACCCGCCCGAGGCCGAGGCCCCGCCGGTGGCGGACGTGCCGGAGGTCGACGTCGTGGTCGTGATCAACGGTGTGCCCGGTGTGATGAGCGGGAAGCCGGTGAACTGCGGTACGGCGAGCGTGCTGTGCTTGCCGATGGCGTCGGACTGGATCTGGAAGTCGAAGTCCACGCCGATCTGCTCGAAGAAGTTATCCTGGACCGTGACGAACCGGACCTCGACCGAGACCTGGAGGTCCTGGAGCCGCCGCAACTGGCTGAGCAGGTCGCGGACCTGGTCGTGGACCTCCGCCGTGTGGCGGATGATCAGGCTGATGCTCAAGAAGAACGGCGTGATCGCCCCGATCGGCCGGGTCGTGTCCAGGCCGCCGGCATCGCCGCCGAAGCCGCCCCCGAGGCCATAGGCCGCGGAGACATCCGCGCCCCGATCGTCGTGCACTTGCCAGGTGCCGGGGGCGACCGAGGTCGCGATCAACTGGACCAGCGGCGTGAGGTCGACCATCTTCCGTTCGCCCACCGAGGTGCCAATCCCGTTGGCCGGCTGGCCCGACTGGGGATCATTCGGAGCCGAACCCGGCACCGGCATCGTGGACCCATTGGGCTGCTGGCCCCAGAGCTCCCCCTTGGAGTCGGGGTTCATGACGTTGTGCGGCAGCAGGTTCTGCCCGGGCTTGTTGGGCGGCATCATCAGGTCGCCGACGTAATAGGTCCGCGTGATGGTCTCCTGCGCGGTCGCCTGCGGGCTGGTGATCAGGATCACCTCATCCTCGACCTTGTAGGTCAGGCCCAGCGGGCGGAGCAGCAGCTTCAGCGCGGTCTTCATTGACACGTTGTTGACCTGGAGGCTCACCGGCGACGAGGAGGAGAGTCCTTCCTCGGCCAGCCCCCTGGGGTCGGGGACGATGTTCAAGCCGCTGTAGTTTTGCAGGAAGGTGATCACTTCGCTGAGGGGCTGTTTGTCCACGTTCAGCGAGATCGACTCCTTGAGCTTGGCCTCGATGGCCAGGGTCCTGGGGTCCTTCTTGGGCTGGAGCCGGGCGTTCATCGCCAGCCGCTCGCGGGTCAGGTCCTTGAAGTTCTTGGCGTACTTGATCGAGCTGACCTGCAGCTCGGGGTCGGAGATCGACGCCCGATCCACCGCCTGCAAGGCCTGGACCACCCCTTCCTCCTTCTCGTTGCGGATCTGCATGTCGGCCTTGAGCCGCCGCTCCATCCGGGCCTTGAAGGCCAGCATCGAGGCGGCCAGCTCGGTGGGGTCGACCTCCATGGCCATCTTGGCAAAGGTCTCGCACTCGACGTACTTGCCCGATGCGTAGGCGGCCTGGGCCTGGTCCATCAGCTCCTTCAGCTTGACCTTCTTGGCCTTGTCGGCCTCGAGGATGCGGAGCCGCTTCATCTCGATCTCGACGCGTTGGCGCCGGTCTTGCATCTTGATGTCGAACTGGACCTTGTCCTTCTTGGCCAGCTCGAGGGCCACTTCGAGGCGGCGGACCATCGGCCGGGTGAGCTCCGGCGGCAGCCCGGATCCCTGGACCGCCTGCATGGTCTGCTGGTACAGCGCGATGGCCTTGTCGGGATCGGTCTCGAGGTAGCGCCGCGCCTCGCCGATCTTGGTGCCGACTTCGGCGTTGAGCTTCTGGGCGGCCACGGCCTCGACGTCGGCGGCCGCCTCGGTCGCCGAGGGCGAGCCCGGAGCCGCCTGGGAGTTGGTCCCGAGCTTCTGGAGCAGCGCCTGGACCTTGGCCCGCAAGGTGTCGTCGCCCAGGGATTCCCCGGCGGCGGCGACCTCGGTCAGCAGGGCGCGGGCGCGGGCCTGATCGCCCTTACGCATGGCCGCCAGCGCTTCCTCGTAGAGATTCAACGCCCCCCCCTGCTCGGTCAGGCCGATCTGGGCGAGCAGCTCGTCGGCCTGGGCGTCGACGCCGGTCTTGCTGGCCTTGGCCTCGTTGGCGAGCTGACGGGCCGCGGGGTAATTGCCGTTGGTATAGAGGGCCTTGGCCTCGGCCAGGAGCTGCTCGCCGCGGCTGCCGGGCGGGGTGGCGGCCGGTGCCGGGTCCTTGACCGGTGCCGGGTCCTTGGCTGGTTCCGCAGCAGCCGTGACGCCGCCGACGGCCGGCTCGGCCAAGGGAGCCGCGGGCGCGGCGGGTGCGGCCACCGGTGGGGGGGCCGCGGCGGCCGGCGGGTCGTCGGCGGGCGTGAGGTCCGGTCCCGCGCCGGCCGCGTCGCCGTTGCTCTTGCGGACCTCAGGATCCGATGGGGGTGTCGGCGCCGCGGCCGGGCCGGTCTGCGCCACCATCGGCGTGGATTCCGCAGCCCCGACGGCCAGCACGGGCGTCGCCGCGGCCGGCCGGGCCGGCGCGGTGGCCTGGGCCCGGGCCATGCTGATCTCGTGCAGGACGGACTCGGCGCGGTCGGCCGTCAGGGCCGGGACCACGTCCATGCGCTGGGCCATCCGCGCCTTCGCCTCGGCCTCATCCAACCGGCCGGCCTTCAGCAACTGCCGCGAAGCCTGGACCAGCTCATCATAGACCCCCTGGCTCGACCGCTCGCGCGGCGAGGCATTGCGGATCCGGTCGCGGCTGCGCAGCGCCCGGGCCGCGGCGGCCACCTTCTCCGGGGTGTCCTCGAAAAGGCTGTAGCTCAGCCCCCACTGCTTGACCTCCAGGGCCAGGGCCTCGGCCTGATCGAACTGGCGATCGTTGAGCATCCGGCGGGCCTCTTTGAGCTTGGCCTTGGCTGTCCGGTGATCGTGCGCTTGATGAGGGTCGGTCCGGACCACCGCCTGGGGCCGCTTCTTGGCGATCTCGGCCTGGACCTTCGCCGGGGTGTCGTCGAAGAGGCCCCACTTGATATCCAGGGCCTCGGCCTCCTGAGCCTTGCGCTGGGCGACATCGTAATTGCCCAGCAGCAGTTGCTCGCGTGCTTCATGAAGCAGCCACCGCCCGCGCTGCTTGGCGTCGCCGCCGACGACGACCGGGGCCGCGGGCCCGGGCGCGGCCGCCGGTGTGGGACTCGGCGCCGGACGGCCCGCAGCCGGGTTGGCTGGACTGGGCGCCGCCGCGGCCGGGTTCACTGGACCGGGCGCCGCCGAGGCTGCAACCTGGCTCGCTTGCACCTTGGCCAGCTCGCTGAGGTACGCCTCGAGCGTCGCCTGCTCGTCCGTGGTGAGCTGATCCCGATATTGATGGGCCGCCCCCAAATACTTGGAGGCCAGATCGAACTGCGCACTGTTGAAGAGCTTGGCACCGGCTTCCAGGTACTTGATCGGCGGCGCGGGCGGTGCCGGGCGGGTCGCCGGGGATGGCGCTGCGGCCGTGTCCTCGGGTGCGGCGCCCCTGGTGGCTCCTCCCCATGCGCCCAGGATCAAGATGAGACTGACCGTTCTTAGCCTTCCCAACGCGACCTCCTTTCGCCGCCCGCGAAGACCACCGCCGACGTCCCTGGCGACGGCCGAACTCTTGTCCTCACGAGTGGGAGACCTTGGACTCTTTCGGTGGCGCGGACCATCCCGCCTCCACAGAATGGCGGCTGCACTCCATGCCCTGCCTAGCCTGGCGTTTTCTCGCAACGGCAACCGGAGGACCGGCCCAGAACGGGGAGAAAATGCGGGTGCTGTGTACCCCTCGGTACCCGTCCGGTCAAGCCGACTCTGCTGGAGAAAACGATTTTGTCTCCACTATGATCGGCAAGACCCCACCCGTTGTTCAGCCTCATCGGCCGTGTTCTCGATTTTTGTTGCTCGATCGGCTCAATCGTCGCGATCCCTGCCATCCGGACGGGGACGCCCGGTCCAGTTCCGCCAGCCCCTCGGCAGCCGGTCAGACCCTCACGGCCTCCCGACCGGCCCCGCCACGGCAGCCACCCCGACAGGATCGAATGGGAGCTCGAGCTGCCGCCAGGACCGGATGCCGACCGGGCAGCCGGCGGCGCGGCGCAACCCCAGTCGGGCCGACCAGCCGCGGAGATCGACGGCGCGCCAGACCGCCGCCAGCTCGTCGGCGTCCAGGAACGTCAGATACGTGGCGCACATAAAATCGCCGAAGAGCGCGACATTGAGCATCGGGTGGATGCCCGCATGGAGGAGGACGCCCCCCAGGATCGCCCACCGCCGGGTGGGACGGAACCAAAGCCAGAACGCCAGGGCGAACTCGATCAACACGGCGCCGTGGGTCATCAGGTTGACCAGCAGGGGATAGGCCGCCAGCCATCCCAGGTCGACGTAATTGAACTCGCTGTTGAACAGCACGTAATGCACGGCCGAGCCGTCGGGCCAGTTCGCGCCCTGGCACTTGAGCACGCAGGATTGGAAATAGATCAGGCAGAGCTGCATCTGGAGCAGGCGCAGGCCCCAGGGGCCGATCTGGGGTTCGTCCGCCACTTCCCCCCGCCGGGCCGCGCGGCGCGCATCCAGGGAATACGCCGCGCCGCTGGGGCAAAGCATCAGGTGGAAGGCCAGGATCACGGGCACGGCATCGGGCCCGCCGCTGGATGCGATATTGCGGTGATACAGCGCCAGCAGGCCCAGGTACAGCGCGAGGCTCATCAGCCGGGTCCGCCATCCCAGCACCAGGCCCAGCGCCGCGGCGAAGGTCCCGGCCAGGACCAGCCGTGGCGTGATCGGATCCCCGACGTATTGGAGCGGCGAGAACCGTAGCGGTTGGGCCGCCTCTTGCGCCTCGCGACCTTGGAGCAGTCCGGTCCCGGTGTACCAGTAGTCGAATTCCTCGATCATCAGCGCCAGGTAGCCCAGGACCAGCAGACCGAAGACGATCCGGAAGACCGCCAGCGGCCGCGCTGAGACCGGCTCGAAGAAGAACCGATTCCATGCGCGGATCGGATTCACGGCCTCACCTCCTTCAGGGATGCGAACTGGAAGCGATCCAGGACCTGGATTCGCGTCGGGGCCATGGGATCGGCGGCCCCGACTCCCAGCGGCGGCGGGTCCTTGAGCTCGCAATACAGGCTGACCCACACCGGAAACACCTCCGGACCCAGGCCCAATTGCCGCACCGCGTGCCGCGATGCGAGCTCCCGAACCTTGGTATATTCCGGCGCCAGCATGTTGGCCCCGAACTTGGGTTGTCGATACCGGGAGACTCGCCGCCACCACGGCAGATCGGCCAGCCGCGGGAATTCGTAGACGTGCCGCATCCCCTTGGCGTCAACCACCTCGGCATCCACCCTCACCGTACAATTCAGCGGGTTGGGAGCGAACATCGCCCACCATTGCCACAGCCCCGAGGGGAGCATGTAGTAGCGGACGACGTCCTCGAACTGCTGCTTGATGGCGCAGTTCGGCATGGTCCAGATCATCAGGGCCGAAACGTGGAAGACCGCGACGGCCGACAGGCCGACTCGCTGGACGGTCCTTCGCCAAGCCATGGCTGCCTCCTGCGCATGGGATGAGGGGTCAGAGACGGGGAGCCAGAACTTAGCCCAACCCGGCTGCCTCGTCAATTCCGCCTGGTTCGGCGACCCACCGGCCCGATCGGGACCTTTTCGGCTTGCTCGCCAGGAAACCCGCCAACCCCACCGGGAACCGTTCCGAGCCATGACCGCGCACGACCCGGACCCGGTATCCGATCGCCCGGAGCTCCTCTGCCACCTCGGTCGGTGGGAGCAGCCGCTGGCGATGGACCTCCCGGTCGCGGCGGAACAGCTCCCCGACCTGCCGGAAGCTGGTGATGGACCGGGTCAGGATCCGGCGGGTTGCGTCTTCCTCGAGCGTGGCCAGCACGGCCCAGTCGTCCCCCTCGGCGAAGATGCGCCGCGGACCCCGGCCCGGCACGCGGCCCGGCCCGGCGACATCGAAGAGGAGCAACCCGCCCGGAACCAGCGCCGCGTGAATCCGCCGCCACAGCGCGGCGAGCGTCGCGGCGTTGTTCTCGGAGTCGAACAGGTAATTGAACACCTCCCCGATCGCGGCGACAGCAATGCAGCGCGGGATCTCGGTCGCGATCACCGACCCCACCCGAAAGGTCCCGCTCGGCACGCGTTCCCGGGCCAGGGCGACCATCGCCGGTGAGAGGTCGATCCCGAGGACGTCGTAGCCCGCCTCCGCGACCGCGCGCGACACGATCCCACTGCCGCAGCCCAGATCGACGACCAGGCCGCCCGCGAACCCCCGGCGCTGCAAGCCCGCGACCAGCACCGGCCCCGCGGCGCGCGCCAGCCCGCCGAAACCGGCGTCGTGGATGTAGGCCAGATCGTCTCGAAACGCATCCGTCATGACCTGATGCAGGTAGAACTTCGGATGGTGAATCCTCAAACCCACCAGTTCCACCGACTCGAGCCGGAAGCCCACTCCCTTACGGGCGGGAGGGCAGACGTCGAGCCGGGTCGTTGAATTTGAAACCGCGGGAGGCATCGGTTATACTTAATCAAGCTCCCGGAGCGGTAGGGCTCCTACCGGCCGTGGCGCGATCGCCAGGGTGGAACGGCAATTGAGAGTCTGTTCCAAAAGGGGTTGGCCGATCACCTTGGCTTGTTGCAAGGCGCTGTGTACCAATAACTTGCGGATAATGATCGCTTGTGTGGTGCCATGCAATAAGCGACCTTTCGGAACAGACTCTGATGCGGCTCTCGCCTGTTCTCACGACCATGCACGCTGCTCTCGCGCCGAGCTGGGGCCGGGAGCCACACTGGATCTCTGCCGGGAGCGATCACTCCACCACCCCGGCACCTTGATCCAGCACGTCGCAACAGGACTGGATTGACATCCATCGGCACAGGAGGCGAAAAACCCATGAGCGTGCGCACCAGCCGAACCATTGTGATCAGCTTCCTGCTGGCTCTGGGTCTGACGGCGGCCGGGTGTGCCCGGCGGCGCGAGAGCCTGGGCACCCCGAGCGCGGATCCCGAGCTGGCCAACCGGGGCAGCATCGAGGTGACGGCGCGACTCGTCGAGATCCCCGAGGGGGCGATCTTCGATCGACCGCTGTACAACTACGCCACCGTCCTGAAGTACGAGGTCCTGGAAGTCCACCGTGGGAAAGTCAAGGGCCAGACCATCTACGTCGGCCACTACAATCCGGCCAAGCCCCGCTCCCAGGTGGCCGACCAACGCGTCCCCGACGTCGGCGGCAATCTCAAGGAGTTCCGCGCCGGCCAGGTGCACCGCATGGCCCTGGAAGATTCCCTGATCGACTCGTTCTCGGGAGGAATCCTCAACAAGTATTTCGGGGAAGACACCGACCCGATCTACTGGGCCGTCTGGACCGATCTCGTCAGCGGTTGACCAGCCCCGTGCGACCAGCCGTTTCCCTGTTCCCTCCTGGGCGTTCCCCGTGATGACGTCACGATCCCGAGCGCCGATCGCGATTCTCCTGGCGGCACTGGCCCTGCTCCTGGGCGCCGGCGCGCTGGTCGCCGGGCGCGCGTTCCAGGCTCCGCCCGACCTCGCCGTCATCTGTGCGCTGGCGCGGCAGGGCCGGTTCGATCGGGCCCAGCAGCTCCTGGCACGATATCTCCGGGCCGTTCCCGGGGACAATCGCGCGCACTTGCTCATGGCCCAGTTCGCCATGGACCGGCCCGACGCTCAGCCGCAGCTCGCCCTGGATCACCTGGGCCGGATGCGAACCCGCACACCCCGGGAAGCGGCCGTGGTCCGCTTCTCGATGGGCAAAGCCCACTACCAGCAGAAGCGGTATGACCTGGCCGAGACCTACTGGAAGGAAGCGCTGGAGCTCGATCCGACCGTTCCCGAAGCGGGCTGGGCGTTGGTCGATCTCCTCGACCTCGAGGGCCGAACCCAGGAAGCCCACCGGCTGGGCATGCGGCTCTTCAAGGTCGAGCCGGATCCCCGCGACCGGGTCCGACTCCTGCTGGAGATGTCCCGCCTGGACATCGAGCGGGTCGCCCCCGGATCGGTGGTGCAGGTCTTCGAGCCGGTCTGGCGGCAGCATCCGGCGTACCTTCCCCTGGCACTGGCCGTGGGTTATGCCCTGGTGCGCAACAGCCAGCCCGCCGAGGGGATCGCGGTGCTCCGCGACGCCGTGCAGCGCCATCCCGACTCGGCCGAGGCCTGGGATGGCTGGCTGACCGGGCTGGATCGGGGCCTCCGGCCCGATCTGCTGCGGCGCGAGTTCGCCCGTCTGCCCCAGAGCCTGGCCGCCGACCCTCGGTTCGCCAAGCATGAGGGGAGCGTGGCGCAAGCGGCCCAGGATTGGCCCCGCGCCGTCCAAGCCTACCGCCGCGCCTATGCCTTCGAGCCGTTCAACGGGGTCGTGCTCTACCGGCTCCGGATGGCCCTGCGCGCCGCCGGCGAGACCGCCGAGCTCCACCGGGCCGAGGAGTTGCTCACAGCTTACCAGGATGCCTTCAAGCAGCTGGGGCCGGTCTATCTCGAGGCGGCCGCGATCAAGACGCTCGGGCTGGAGCCGCGCCCCGAGCTGTACCATCGGCTGGCCGCCCTCCGCGAGCAGATGGGCCGGTTCGACGAGGCCCGAGCCTGGCACCGCCTGGTGCTGCGCGACGCCCCCGATGACCCCCTGAGCCTTGCCGCCCTGGCCCGGCTCGAGTAGAATGAAAATGAATCATGGCCTGCATGATCGTCTCGGGAGGACCGCACCCGCCCGTCGGGAACACCTCAAGCGATCGCCGCATGATGGGGTGGCTCGAGCGCTGCTGGTCAAGGGTCCTGTCACGCATGGTGGCATGCGTGGCTGTGCCTTGCCGCCCCTCTCTCAGGCGACGCTCGCCTCGAGTCGCGCCCCCGCCAGTGACGCTGCCTGGTCCCGCCTCCTGCATTTCCATCTGACTCATGCCCTGTTTGAGGAGAGTCCTGCTCATCATGAGGTTGTTCACCAGTGCATTGAGCCTTGCTCTGTTGAGCTGTGGCTTCCTGGTGTTGGCCGGTTGCAGCCAGGACAACGAGGTGTTCATCAGGGAGCAAAAGGCCCGAGTGAAGGGAACCATCCCCGGTGCTACCGGTGCCCACGCCAAGACACTGGAAGAGTTTTACGAGGTTACCCCGGGAGCCGTGGGGGGGGCTGGTACGCGGATCGGACCGGTACCAGACCAAGGGAAAGGCTATCCAGGCGCGAAGCCGTAGTCGTTGACGGTTGCTCCGGGAGGGGAGGAAGGTCCACCAGTTGGGTTGGGGGCATGCGTCCCCTGGCTAGCTTGCATCTCGGCTCGAGGCGACAGGAAGCCCTTGTGCATCTTCAGATCGGGAAGCCGCCCACGTCGGGGGCGTTGGGCGCCCGCTTTCGTTTTCTCGAGGGCAGAGACCATGACTCGAAGAAACCGTGGTTTTACCTTGATCGAGTTGCTGGTGGTGATCGCCATCATTGCCATGCTCATTGCCTTGCTGCTGCCGGCGGTTCAATCCGCGCGGGAGTCGGCTCGGCGGACACAATGCCTGAACAACCTCAAGCAGATCGGGCTGGCGATGCAGCAATACGTGATTGCAAGCAATGTCCTGCCGCCGATCAGTGTTGACCAGGAACGGGACAATCTCGGCCGGACGATTCCGGAGGCGCACCAGAACTGGTCGCAGCAGGCGCGGTTGCTTCCCTACCTGGAGCAGCAGGTCATCTACAACGAGATCAACTGGTGGTTCGGCGCCCGCGGGAACGATGGCATCACCGGCTACGTGGACACCAACCCGCCCGACAACGCGGTCGGTGGCAGCAACAGTATTCCCCAGATGACGGTCCTGACCATGCAGATCGCCGTCTTCCTCTGCCCATCGGATATCTATCCCGGCTCCTCCGGCACCTTCTTGCTGGGGAACGGGAACAGGCTTGTGGGTGCCTGCAACTATCCGTGCAATATCGGCCTGAACCGGCGGCTCAACTACTGGAACTTCAATGGTCCCAATTATGTGGCCAGCAACTGGGATAAGACCGTGAATGAGACCACCAGCCCGGCCACGTTCACCGACGGGGCCAGCAATACGGTGATCTTCAGCGAGTGGGTCAAGGGTCAGGGCGTGCCAAACTACCTGGCCAAGGACGGTCTGTCGGTCGTGTACAACCTCGGTGGGAATTCCAACACCTACCCGTCCGACCTCCAGGCCGCGCAGGTCTGCAATGCCGTGCCGATCACCCCGGCCAACCGTGAGTGGACCTGGAAGGGTGAATGGTGGGGTTTCGGCGGCACCATGATCTACTCGCATACCCAGACGCCCAACCGGACCAATTGCGCCTACCACGACGTCATTGTGGATGCTCGCGGCACCATCACCATGGCTGCGGCCAGTTCACAACACCCGGGTGGTGTGAACGCTCTGTTCATGGACGGCTCGGTCCATTTCATCAAGAACTCGGTGAGCTATCCAACCTGGTATGCCCTCGCGACTCCGCATAATAACGAATCGATCAGTTCGAGCGCTTACTGAGATCGGACTGAATCGTTTCTCGTCGGGTCAGCAAGGCCTCCCTCGGGCGCGGCGGACGAAGGCTTTGCGTGCGCGGGCCCCAGACTCTCCCGCCGCGCCCGCACCGGGAATGCCCCGGGGCCCTCGCGGGCGCGGCGGGTGAGACCAGGACCGTCGTTCTGGCCGGGGTCATCGAAACCCGGATACCGTCGGTGTGCAATCCACTGGAGACCCGGCGTCCATCAGGGCATGGGCCGGGTCGATCCGACCGAGGAGCGCCGCGATGCATGACGGATTGTGGTTCGAGGACCTGACGATCGGCAGGACTTTCCGGTCCGGGGTGGTGGTGGTGGACCCGGACCGGGTGAAGTCGTTCGCCGCCGAGTTCGACCCCCAGCCGTTCCACCTCGACGAGGCGGCCGCGCTCGGCAGCCGCTTCGGCGGGCTGGTGGCCAGCGGCTGGCACACGGCCGCGATGACCATGAAGCTCCTGGTCACCTCGGAGCTCCGGATCGCCGGCGGCCTGATCGGCCTGGGTGTCGAGGAGATCCAGTGGCCCGCCCCGGTCCGGCCCGGAGACGTGCTCCATGCGGAAAGCCAGGTCCTCGAGTCGCGGCCGTCCCGCTCGGGTGCCCCCCAGGGGGTCGTCGTGATCGGCACGACGACCCTCAACCAGGATGGAACGGTTGTCCAGAAGATGACTGCCAAGCTGCTGGTGCCACGACGCCCCGTCCCGGATGTGGACGCCGCCAGCCGCGGCTCGTCCTGAAGCTCAGGTCAGCCTCCGCGCCTTGGGCAGGATGGTGAACGTATTGGTGCCGGTGAGCAGATCGCCGGAGACATCGGCAATTCCGCTGGGCGTGGCGTTGACCGTGAGCTTGCCCCCCTTCGCAAATGTCTGCTTGCTGGTCAGGATGAGGTCCACGACCGTGGCGCCGGGAGTATAGGCGACCCGGAAGGGGACTGGCTTGGTCACCGGCTTGCGGCCGCCGCGCTTGGTGTAAAGGACCGTGTAATTGGCGGCGTTCTCAGCGCGGCTGGGGTCGAGTGCTTCGTTGAAGGTGAGTTGAAAGCCCTCGAACTGGGTGCGCGTCTTGACCTTGCCCTTGTGCGGCTTGCCGACGGGGACGGTCAGATCCAGGGGCGCGGCGGCGACGATGGTCGGCGCGACGGTCGGTGTCGGGCTGGAACCGCCTTGTCCACCACCGCTGCCGGTGGGTCCATGGCCCGAGACCTCGACGACACCGATCGCGGGGTGGTTCAGCTCCGAGAACCACACGTTGCCGTCATCGCCGGCCACGATCTGGTAGGGCGCGGCTCCGGGAGTCGGCACCGGGATCTCGGTGATCGCGCTGGGGTTCGACGGATTGAACATCCCGATCTGGTTCCCACCCTGCTCGGTGAAATACAGGTTCTGATTCGGGCCGGCGGTGATGTCGTAGGGGAGGCTGTTGCCCGTCGGGGGGCTGAACTGGCCGGTGATCGCGCCCGTCGCGGGGTTGATTTGGTCGATCAGGTTGTCGCGGCCGTCCGTGACCCAGAGGCTGCCGTCATCCATGGCCAGGCCGGTCGAGCTGGATGGCCCGACCTGGCCGGGGAATTCGGTGACCTGACCGGCTGTGGTAATCTCGCCGATCCGCCCGAAATGGCCCATCAGTCCGTTCAGGCTCTCGCTGAACCACAGGGTCCCATTCGTCGGGTCAGAAGTGATGACCCCCGGCGCGGTCAGGTTCGCGGCCGAGTACGAGGGCAGGGAGAACTCGCCGATGAGGGTGCCCGAGGTATTGATCTCGCCGATCTTGCCCGTGCCGCTGATCGTGAACCAGAGGTTGTTATCCGGACCCAGCGTGATGTCCTGCGGCACGTCGCCCGGCGCGAGGGAGGTGACGCTGGTGACCTGGCCGGTGGTCGCGTCCAGCCGGCCGATCGCGTTGGTCTCGGTAAACCAGATGCCGTTGTCCGGGCCGGCGGCCAGGCCCGTGATGCCGATGCCGCTGGTGTTCACCTGGTACTGCGCGATGACGGCGCCCGTCGCGGGATTGATCTCCCCCAGGACGTTCGCGCCGGTGTCGAGCGTCTCGCTGTACCAGATCTCACCATTGAGTCCCACCGTGAGGGCATCGACGGTGCCGGCCGGGTTCGCCACCGGGACCTCGACGACCGCCACCGACAGCAACTGGCGGCCATCCAGAGCTTCCACTCCCAGCACCGGCCGGCATCGCCGCGCCGGCCTGCCGTCGGAACCCCACCTCCCCCGCCGCTTGCCCCGGCCCGGCCAGTTTCCTCCGGCGAGTTGCCAGCTCATGGAGCCCCCCTCCCTCTCGTCAAAATTCC
Organism: Isosphaeraceae bacterium; assembly: GCA_021324445.1. Classification (GTDB taxonomy): domain Bacteria; phylum Planctomycetota; class Planctomycetia; order Isosphaerales; family Isosphaeraceae; genus JAJPJC01. The sequence goes on along the minus strand of JAJPJC010000238.1, from coordinate 4,019 downwards.
CACAACCCCAACTGCCGCAGGACGATGACGTCTGCCCCGGCCGTCGCCTTATCGGCCCGGAGGCCCGAACCCTTGAGTGGCACCGAAACAATCAAGACGAGCATCCTGCATTCGACGTACCTTTCCCCTTTCCTCTTTATACGCCCGTCTGTGCAAGTTTGCAAGATGGCGTGGGCTCTTGCAGCCATGCTTGCGTGTAATCGCGCCACAGGCACCTGGGCAGGAGTGTCGGGCATCGCGGCCATTGGGGGCCGATCGGATCGTCGGTCCCTTCCTGGGCGATTTGGGGGGCCGTTTGAACTTTGCGACGCCGCGCGCAACTTTGCTTGTGTCACCCGGTCATCCGCGATTCGACGACAGGTTGTTCATGACGAACGTATCGGCGCGGCTCCGCGAGCAAGTCCTCGTCCTTCGCAGTCAAGCGGGGGATGGGGACGCATTGGGCGAGCTCGTCGCGCGATATGGGCCACGGATCCGGTACTACCTCCACAAGCTGCTGGGTGACGCGGAAGCCGCGGGGGACGCCGCGCAGGAGGTCTGGCTGGATGTCCATCGCGGGATCGCACGGTTACGTCAACCCGGATCGTTCCGCGCCTGGCTCTACCGGATCGCCCGGGACCGGGCCGCGCGTGCGATCCGAGAGTCACGAGCGCAGATCCCACTGATTGATGGCGTCGACGTGGCGCTGGCCGCGGACGAAGCCGAAGAGGACTTCACGGCCGAAGACGCCGAGCGGATCCACTCGGCGTTGGACCGACTCTCGGCCGAGCACCGCGAGGTCCTGCTGCTGCGATTTCTGGAGGACCTGCCTTACGAAGAGATCGCCCAGGTCACCGGATGCAGCCTGGGGACGGTCAAGTCGAGGATTCATTACGCCAAGCGATGGCTGCGACACGAGATCGAAAGGTTGATCGATCATGAGTGATAAGGAACTTGCCAGGGCGCTGCTCCGGCTGGGCGCCACCGAAGAACCTGAGGCACCGAGTCCCAAGGAACAGATCCGCAGGATCCTCGCCCGGGACCGACACCTCGTGAAACTGCTGACGGCCTTGACCGTGTTCCTCTGGCTGGGATCGGTCGTCGTGCTGTATTACTTCATGTTCGAGGTCGTGGGTCTGTATGCTCGGGTCGAACAGGTGGGAGGCGCGGGGAACGATCCCTTCGTGAAGCCGGTCTACCAGTTCCTGCTGGCTCTGGCCAGCAGCGTGGAGGCCCTGTCCCTGGCGTTCCTCTCCTCGATGATTCTGCTCTTCGTCACGCGGCGCGCCTCGCTGCGACAGATCAACGCCGGCCTGCTCGACCTCACGGAGAAGCTCGATCGTCTCGAGGAGAGTCTCGCGAAGGAACGGAGCCGGTGATCTCGGGGAATGGCTCGCGACCGGCGCGAGCGGGCCTTCCCGTAGCACACGGACAAGAAGGGCACCGTCGGCTTAAGCCGGCCCACGGCCTCCGAATCGCGAGGATCGCCCGTGCGAGGAGGGCGCCGAGCCCACCGAGGACCGCGCCCGCGATGGGACCGAGGAGAAGGACCTTGAAGCCGGCCTCGAAGACATCGGCGATGGTGAAGCTGTGCAGGTCGGTCCAGCCGCTGCGCAGGAAGTCCGGCGACCCGACGTTCCGCTGTTCCAGCCGCGGCAGGTCCCAGAAGAGCTGCGAGAAACCGTAGGTCGTCGCCATCAACATGCCTACCAGCGCACTCCACGAGCCCGCCAACAGCCCCGCGCCGACGGCCGCCGTCTCCCGGGTGGCGCGATAGCCGGCGATGCCCCACAGCAGGAGCAGGCCCACCAGGAAGCCCCCGGTCGTGACCGATTCGGCTCGCGCGCCGAGTCGTCCGTAATTCTCCAGGGTGATGTGCACGACCTCGACCATCCCGCCGACCAGACCGACGGCGGTCCCCGCGCGTACGATAGCTTGAGCGACCCGCCGATCACCTCCCGTCGCCCACCTCACGACGTACGCGGCCAAGATCAGGAGTGCGGCCGGTTCGAGGGCCGATTGAAGTCCGCCTGGCATCCCGAGGAGCTGGGGGTCGAGGAGGACCCGAATGCCGATCATCACCAGGTTGGAGGCGATGACCAGCACGAGGGCGGTCCGGAGTGCTGACATCGACGCAAAACCGACCATCGGTGTGGCCCCGGGGAGGCGGCACGCGGTTCAGGAAGGCTCCCGTCTCAGCATTCTATCAACGGCGTTGAAGGTTGCCCACCGGATGTCGCGAGAACAGCCATACCTGGGACCAATTCTTGACTGAGCGTTGTTCTTGGTCCGTCTGCTACGGGAAGGCCGAGCGGGGCCTACGGGCCGTCTGTCGGTCCGGCGTCCCGACCGTTGCGGCCGTGCCCTTGACCTCCTCGACATCGTGTTGATGATGGAGAGTCACACGGGAGCGGGCGAAAGGCGGGATCGCATGGCGAGCGTGGGCGAAACCCGAGGCTCTCGGGCGCGGTATGACGCCGTGGTGGTCGGCTCGGGGCCCAACGGCCTGGCCGCCGCGATTACTCTGGCGCGCGCGGGCCTCTCGGTGCTGGTGGTCGAAGCGGCCTCGACGATCGGGGGCGGCGCCCGCACGGCGGAACTGACCCTGCCTGGCTTCCGTCACGATGTTTGCTCGGCGGTGCATCCCTTCGCCCTGGCGTCGCCCTTCCTCAGAACCCTGCCCCTGGCCGAGCACGGCCTGGAGCTGATCCAGCCGCCGGCGCCTCTGGCCCATCCACTGGACGGCGGCGCCACGGCCGTCCTGGAGCGCTCGATCGAGGAGACGGGTCGGTCCCTGGGCCCGGACGGACGGGCCTACGGCCGCTTGATGGGCTCGTTGACGGCTGTGGCCGACCTCTTGTTCACCGACCTGCTGGGCCCGCTGAAGCTGCCGCGGCACCCGATCCTGGCCGCGCGGTTTGGCCTACGGGCGCTCCAGCCGGCGCGGCGGCTGGCCGAGCGTTGGTTTTCCGACGCGCCGGCGCGGGCCTTGTTCGCGGGCCTGGCGGCCCATGCCATCCTGCCGCTGGAGAGCTGGGCGACCGCGGCGGTGGCCCTGGTGCTGGGCATCGCCGGCCATGCCGTCGGCTGGCCGATTGTCCGCGGGGGATCGCAGCGGCTCTCCGACAGCCTGGCATCCTATCTGGTTTCGCTCGGGGGCGAGGTGGTCACCGGCTGGCGGGTCGAGTCGGTCGACGAGCTGCCGGCGGCGGGTGCGGTGCTCCTGGATGTCACGCCCCGGCAGGTGATGCGACTGGCCGGACATCGCCTGCCGGCGGGCTATCTCCGGCGCCTGGGCCGATACCGCTATGGGATGGGGGTCTTCAAGCTCGACTGGGCCTTGAGCGGGCCGATCCCGTGGACGGCGCCCGACTGCGCCCGGGCCGGGACGGTCCACCTGGGCGGCACGCTCGAGGAGATCGCCGCGTCGGAGGCGGCCGTCGGCCGCGGCGAGCACCCGGATCGGCCGTTCGTGCTCCTGGCGCAGCCCAGCCTGTTCGACCCCTCCCGGGCGCCCGCGGGCGGCCACACCGCCTGGGCCTATTGCCACGTCCCCAACGGCTCGAGCTGCGACATGACCGCTCGGATCGAGGCCCAGGTCGAGCGCTTCGCCCCCGGCTTCCGCGACCGCATCCAGGCGCGGCACGTCATGGCCCCCGCCGACTTCGAGGCGTACAACGCCAACTACATCGGCGGCGACATCAACGGCGGCTCGCAGGACATCCGGCAGTTGTTCACCCGGCCGGTGGCACGCCTGGTCCCCTACGCAACCCCCGCGCGCGGGCTTTATCTCTGCTCGTCGTCCACCCCTCCCGGCGGCGGCGTGCATGGCCTGTGTGGGTATTATGCCGCCCGGGCCGCGTTGAAACGAGGCTGTGCGTCCAGGAGCACCTGATGCGGCCCTCGGTTCAGGGCCCCCGGGGCCATCCGCTCCTGATCCGAGCGCGGGGCCAGGAGGTGGCGCAGCTCCAGGGCTACACCAGCTACCTCCGGTCGCGGGCCTTCAGCCCCGACGGCGCGACGCTGGCGTCCGGCTCCGG
>JAJPJC010000236.1 GCA_021324445.1 Isosphaeraceae bacterium | reverse complement strand
GGTAGGATGGGGGGCAAGCCAACCCCATTCTATGCTGGAGGGACCTCATGCGTTGAGCCGCTGTTCAAATATATCCTCGTCGACTAAGCTTTTTCGCCAGAGTCGAGAATTCCACATGAAACGCAAACCCTACCCATCCGACTTGACTCGAACCCAGTGGAAACGCCTCAAGCGGCTGTTCCGAAAAATCGCTTATTGCATGGCACCACACAAGCGATCATTATCCGCAAGTTATTGGTACACAGCGCCTTGCAACAAGCCAAGGTGATCGGTCAACCCCTTTCGGAACAGACTCTGAATTCGATCTGTACCGTCGGCACCGAGTTCGTCGTCAATGACTCGCCCTGGTTTGGAAGGAGCGGTGATCGGGTCACGCCTAGGGTCGTAAACACGGCCGATTACATCTCCCGGGGCTTCTCGAAGTTCCTCGAAGAACAGCGAGGCTGGACGCGCGAGAAGGTGATCACGGACCGCGCGGTCGCGGGTGTGGCGGCGGCCGAGGACCAGAGGATCGACGCTTCTATCGAACTGCCCGCCTCCCCAGGCTACGCGCTGGATCGCGTCGAGCTTTTCCCCTTCCTTGACGAGTTCACAGCCGCCCACCCCGAACTGGAGCCGGACCGCGCTGCCGTGCTGTTCTACCAGAGGTACGGGCGGCGCGGTTGTTTTCACCTCGGCGCCCTGGAAGAGCGGCACCGTCACCACTTTCGGCAGGCGCAGACGACGGGGCCGATCAGGGTCGGGGTGGAGTTCGAGACAGGCTACATAGCCAGCTCATTCCGGTCGCTGAACAAGCTCGGCTTCTTGTACCGGCGCGGCCTGATCGACGCCGGGGTTTTCATCACGTCCCGCGACAAGGCGTCCGCGACACGCATCTGGCCCGCAACCACCCGCAACGGCAGCTTCGAGGAATTGGAGCGGCTCCAATACCGCGACTCGATCGTCCTGCCGATCTGGGAGTTCGGGTTCGCGCCCGACCGCTTCGGCCGGACGGCCCCTTACCTTGGGAAAACCCGCACGTACACGATGACCAACACGGGGGACGTAGAGACGGTGGGGGGCGTGCCTTCTCAGGTCTGGGAGGGTAACGCCAAGCGGTTCCTGCGTAGAGCCCAGCCCTCGACGTAATCCTCGCTCTTATGGTAATGCAGATCGGCACTGGTCAGCCGCTCGATGATCACGTCAGTGGCATCGATCTCGATACCGAGCCATCGGCGATTCTTGCTCTCGCAGACAGCGAAAGTGGTGCCGCTGCCGCCGAACGGGTCGAGCACGACTTCGCCCTCGACGGTGCTCATCTCGACCACGCGGTCAAGGATTTTGGTCGATAGCGCGTTGGCCTTGCGCTTCGGCGATTTGAACTTCCAGTGCCGAACGGGTGGGATGTCCGTCCACACATCCATCAGGTTCACGCCCAAGTCGTTCATCGCGCCACGATGGCCGCCGTAATCCCTGATCTCACCGCCGCAATGCCTGCACGTCTCGATGGGCGTGCGGATTTTGCGGAAGGTCTTGTGCTTGCCCTTCGAATAGTAGAGCAGGCTGTAATGCGCCGGGTAGAGCCGACCGGGGATCGGCAGGCCAAACTTGATGCTGACTGTGATCCAATGCCTGAAATGCATGCCGAGCGTGTTGAGGTGGTGCCCAAGCTCCACGTTCCAGCGGGGGATATTATAGAGGAAGAAGGCACCACCAGGCTTCAAGATGCGCACGCATTGATTAATCCACTGGTGGCACCAGTTTAGATACTCATCTTCTTTGCGCTGATCGTTGACGTTACCGCCGTATTCTTTGCCGAGATTGAATGGTGGGTCGGCAAACACGGTATCCACACATTCATTGCGGACGTAAGGCAACAGCTCGACGCAATCCCCTCGAAACAACGCCCCAAGCTCCGTCGTGAACACCGGCCGGAGATCGCCGTTCACGCTGAAAGGCGAGAGATCGAAACCGCCCTTGGGGGCGAACAAGCTCTTTTGGGACATAGGGACGACCTCACCAACCTACGTTGATTTCTGAACGCATGTCAATTATAACCGTCGCAAGCCCAGCGTCCATCCCAATTTGCGTTTTCCGTGAGTCTACGCGTGACGCGCATTTGAGGCGTTTACAAAAATACACAAGGAGCGGTCGCCTGTAAGAGGGCTGTCTCCAGATTTCGACCATCGGCTGTCGCCCCATGAGTTGCGGCGATATGGTGAAAGATACCCAAGCGGGGCCCATGTGTCAAGTGAGCGATAAGACTTGTCGATCGGGTTGTGACGGCCAGCGAATGAGCGACCAGCCAAACGAGCCTGAGGCCATCAGCGAATCGCTCAGAAAGGCGATTGCTGAGAGCGGGATTACGCCCTATCAGGTCGCCAAGCGGGCTCGGGTATCGCCCCAGATAATCACGCGGTTTCTGCGAGGTGAGCGGGGCCTTTCGTTGGTCGTCATCGACCGGCTCGGGCAAGCGCTGGGTCTGGAGCTGCGCAGGAAAGCGTAATGATGCGTGCCAATAACTTATGGATTACGTGTAGCGCGTCGGCAGCGAGATTCCTCTCCTGGCGGTTGCGGCTATTTTAGAGATTTCCACAGCCGCGACTAGATGACCAGCTCATCGAACGACAACGAAGACAACCTTGCATACAAATCGAATTCAGACATAATAATGTCACTCATTGACAAGTGAGGCGAGCGTAGCACAACCATCGCAGGATGCAAGTGCTACGCTCTCTGTTTTCGGGGCGGCTGGATGTAAACAGGTGATCAGCAGGCGGGGAGTCTTGGTGCCGCGGATTCAGGTGCTCGGTCCGAATTGGGCGGTCACGTCATAGGGTGATGAGTCGCAAGGCCAATCGGCCACGCTCTTTATGCTCTTGCGGCTCCGCGTGGTAATTTGGAGCAGCCGAGTTTTGGTGCCGCCTGATAAACCTTGCACCGCAAGGACTTAGGTGCGGTTGTTGGTGCCGCTTCCAACCTCGCTTTTAATTCATTCGTGGAATTCGTCGCCCCAAGTCTTTGCTCCGCTTAGACTTAAAGTGCCCCACGAAGGACTCGAACCTTCAACCCGCTGATTAAGAGTCAGGAGCGCCGCAGAGACGTAAGTAGATGGAAGTTAAGTGGTTGCGGCGATAATCGGCTGGGTGATGCTTTCCAGGGATTCCAGGATTTCCCGTGTTTTTCTAGGGTTTCTCAGCGTTTTGGTGCAGCTGCACTGAAACTACGCGAAACCATAAGCTCATGGGAGATCGAAGCGCGAGCGCCCGTTGTTCGCCTATCGAGGTGAGGGAGTCACCTGATATGATGCAAGTCTCTCCGACGGCTCATCGTGGAGCCGGGCGTGCGTTCAATTGTAAGGGCGGACTCAATGCTCCTCTCCGACGGCGAAATCCGCCGCATTCTGCCAGAGCTGAACTTTCAGACCGATGACCACCACCACCCCTTCAAGCCGGACGAACAAATCCAACCCGCCTCCGTCGATCTGAGGCTCGACCGGTGCTTTTGGTTCCCGCGCCGTTCGCGGCGTAAGAGGATCAGCTTCTTGAGTCCGTCGCTGAGCGAGTTGGAGATGCAGCGGCTGTTCGAACGACGCTGGTTTCGCTTCGGCGAGAGGGTCACGCTCAAACCGGGCGAGATGATGCTTGGTCGCACGTTCGAGATGTTCACCATACCCAACGGATACGCCGGCAAGCTGGAGGGCCGGAGCACGTTTGCTCGACTAGGACTGTCGATCCATTGCACTGGGGATTTCATCAACCCGGGCTGGCGAGGTCGGATGCCGTTGCAATTGGTAAATCACGGCAAGGTGCCGATCGTGCTGACGCCCTACGTGGACATCTGCCAACTGCTGATCTTCAAGACAACCGCCCAGAGCGACAAGCCTTACGGCTCAGATGAATTGTCAAGTAAATACATGAACGAAGAAGGAGAACCCTCTCGCGTCTGGATGGATGCACGGTTGAAGAAGCTCCGTGAAGCATGTGGTAAGGTGAACCTGGCCGATCATATCCACAGGGAGTTTGTCCGCGCACTCGGAAAGAGAGACGTGCGCATCCTGGACCGCTTCACGGAGTTCCTTGATCGACAGCCACATGGCGACCTGACCAATGCCCGGGAGGTGATGGAGCGATTTGCCGATGAGGAGAAGGATCGCAAGGCCTGGGCGACGCGGCGCCACGCTCTTTTCAAGTGGCTGCCATTCGCTCTTTTCAGCACGTCGCTCGGGCTTCTGGTAAAGCCGCCTTACACGTGGCTCTACTACGCCATCTGGGCAGCGACGAGCCTACTCCTTATCCCCGGCTTCTATTATATGTTCTTCGCCGAACCGCCGGGGGAATACTTTCTTCAGAAGGACTTGGAGCCCTGATCTGCCGCCTGGCAACAGCAGAAGCCGTTTACGGGTCCGACTTTGCGGAAACGCGGTTCGTCGGCGATGCCATGCCGTACGATGCTTGTGAATTCCTCGAAGGGGCGAGCAACAAGCTCCATCTCACCGTAGAGAGGTCGATAAATGACTAAGATTTCGCTCGTGTCCACTTTGCGCGCGACACCGATCACTTGATATAAGTTGCCCTTGAAGTGTCGGTAGATGCCGGGTTCGACCTTTGGGTCATCCATAAGGCTTCCTCGATACGGCCGCCACGCGGGTGAAGGCTTCCCTCTCAATATCGGGAATCCCTAGGGCCATCGCCACCAATTTCTTGGGATTTCGACAATGGCGTTGCTTTGGAGAACCAACGCCCAACTCGACCCATTTTATCTATTTTAACACGTGGATTGCCGTTGGCAACCGCTCTTCTCTCAGTCATAGTTGCGACCTACCCAGCAACTCATCCGTCGTCGCCCCAAGCGCATCCGCCAGCGTCACGAGGTTCGGCAGGCTGGGCAGGCGTCGCCCGCTCTCGAAGTGGGATATGTTGGAGGCTGGCAGGTCAACGATGGTTGCAACGTCCGTCTGGCTGATGCCGCGCCGGGGCAATGGCAGAAGCTGTCCTTGTCCCAATGATGATCGCCGGTCGGTTCGCTGCCATCGTCCGTTACATGGCAGACGATGACGGCTTCTATACGGAAATGGGCTCCGTTCCCGCATTGCGGGCATTTGATGCCTTCCAGGCAGTTCGTGTTCGTCATGTCATAATTCCTTTCTCTATTTCAGCCCGCCCTCAGGGCCTTGCGGGGAGCGACCAGAAGCCGCCAGAGGCGGCCGGGTCATACCGAAGATGGGCAGGGACCCGTCTGCAGGTTGATCCCGGCTGACTGCGGCTTCAGCTTCCCCAAGCAAGGCGCGGGGCGGGATGGAAGGGACGCGGAACGTCCGAAGGGGCCTCTAGCGGCCTGCGCCAGGGTGGGCAGGATGCAGGGAATAGGTAAAGGCCGGCTCCGGTCAGACGCGGAGTTTCAGTGCAGCGGATTCAGCTGCTCTGTTTGAACCTGGCTGTCGCCATGGATCGCAAGATCAAGCACATCAATCATTTATGCCCATGCGGCTCCGCGCGGCAATGCGGGAGAAGCTAAGTCTTGGTGCAGGCGGAAGTGTCTACGCAACCAAGACTTAAGTGCGTTTCCGGGCGAGTTTCAGTGCAGCCTTGCCGCTTTCTTTTAATTCCTTCGTGGGCCTCGCCGCCCTAAGTCCTTTCGCCGCCTAGACTTAAAATGCCCCCCGTAGGACTCGAACCTACAACCCGCTGATTAAGAGTCAGGTGTGCTGTGTGGGTGTAAACAGTTTGAAAGTAAGAGGTTGTGGCGATAGAGGGCCGGTTGCGGCTTTCCAGGAATTCCAGGATTTCCCATGATTTTCTATGGTTTTCCATAGTTTTAGTGCCCGGCACTGAAACTCGGAGGATGTCCTCGCCCTTCACCTCCACCGCTCCACGTCCCAGTCGTTTGAGAATGCCGAGAATCGCGCCAATGGGGCTTCTGTTAATTTGTTCACTATCTTGACTACTCGATGTCAGCGTGGGAAGCTACATGGTTGACTAGTCTTGCCTGAAGGTCTGGACGGGTCTCCACTGCCTTGCGGATGATCTTACGATGTTGCACCATGGTGCTGATGTAGAACAACTGACCGACGAGATCGTAGATCGCGTTGGCTCTTTGGTAAAGCAGGCAACTTTACCGGCTGCAGACCTCCGTGCCGTCCTAGGGTTCCTAACGAAGGTGGCTCTGGTTGTCGATCAAGCTTTTCAAGATGTTTATACGCTTCTCATCGATCTGAAATACCTTTCACAAGATGAAGCGACTCCAGATCGGATTCGGGATTATCAAAAGCAACTCGATCTCGTCATGTCCCGTAGTTATTACAGGGATATGGAGGAGATATGCAGCCGATTGGGTCAGCTTAAAGAGCAATTCAGACGACAGATCGAACCAATCGTATCCAATCTACCTGATCGAGAGGAGTGGAGGGAAGTCTTCTGGCTGGTTGAGGATCGCGAAGGATACATCCTTGAATCGGTGAAGAGGACGATGCGTGAACTCAGCAAGATGCTGGAAGGGTTGTATGATGTTCAAGCACTAAATCGTAAGGCTGGTCAGAAGGCAGACACCATTCGACTCGCGTTGTCTAAACTGCACGCACTCACAAATCGTATTCTCGGCCTGTCTGGTGAGATCGGACTTTTGGAGCTAACGGCAACAGATCGCTCGTCGATGACAACGGGTGCGGTGAGTGTCTACTGTGTTGGAGGAATCCACATGGGAGATGATATCAAAGCTCGTGATATCATCGGCTCTGCCGTCGGTCGTGGTGCCACGGCTACAGCTCGTGATATCACTGTCTATACTCAGGAGCTGGATCAATCTGGCGCGACCATCAGCGCTCCACTCCGCCAGGCGCTCATCGAGGCTCGGGAGGGCATCGATAAGGCCGACATTGACGCCGCCCTGAAGCCGATGATCATCGAGAACTTCGACAAACTGACCAACGAACTGAAGAAAGGCGACGCCAAGAATTCCGGGGTTGCCAGCGGCCTCTGGACTATGGTCTACAATGTGGTGAAGGGCATCCCGACAGCCGTAGGGGCCTTGGCCGCTCTCGATAAGCTCCGGACCCTGCTTGGCTATTAAGCGCCCCGATGGCCTCCGCCGACCGATACCCCGCCCTTGTGGCGGGGTTTTTTGTTGCGCCAATATTTTATTTCGCATTTTGCGAAAATAATGCTTGCAATCATTTTCGCATTATGCGAATATGCCTCTATCAACAACGGAGGTGATTATGATTAAGAATAGCAAACAACAATGGGAAATCGGCCAGCAAGTCAACGTGGGATTCCTGAAAGGTCTGACCGTCCTCGCCAAGATCATGACGCCGGGCGATTACGCGCCGGATGCCTATGTCCTTGCCAAGGGAACGGCCTATTACAGCTTCGTGCCGCATAACGGCCTGACCCGGATAGATCAGAGTGAGGCCGCCGCCATGATCGAAGAAGGCAAGCGCATTCAGGGGAAGATTGAAAGCAAGATGAAGGCCGATGCGGCTGCATGGGCGGATGCACAGCAGTTCCAGATGTCGGTTCTTGCGGGGGCGGCATGACCAACTCCATCGTTATCAAGAAACTCCCTCTCAACGAGCGCACCGAGGAGGGCGCATATTGGGCGAACGCTGACGGCGAGAACATCGGCGTTGAAGGTCGCGCGTTCTTTGAAACCGAGGTGGCGGCTCGGCTAGCGGGGTACACCTACATTCATGGCGTCCAGCACCTGGCCGACCTGTTAGGTGTCGGCAAGGACTGGGTCTACCGCCGCCTGAGCGGGGAAACGCCGATCAAGAGGAGAGATGAACTTCTGATCGCCAAGGCGATGGAATCCACCCCGGCAAACGTCGACAGAGAGTGTTAGGATATGTGTAAATCGAAGCAGCAATACAACAATGAGTTGTTCGATTTTTAGCACGATCATTTCAAGGAACGGTTTAACGAACTCCCAAGCTGGCAATTCCGAGATAATCTGAAATATTTATACATCGAAATATTGGATGCCATACAGCCCGATCCTTTCCCGGTTATTCAAATCAAGGTTTATCCGAACGGGAAGCCTTTGGACTAAGCCCTGAATAGAGACAGGGAGCGGCAGCTGGCGGAGCGGGCGGGATGCGGCGAATGGGGAAATCGCTGTCGCGGGGTTTTGGTGCCGCAGATTCAGGTGCTCTGTCTGAATACGGCGGCGGGATCACGGCGCAATGGGACGCAAGGCCAATAGGCCACGTCCTTTATGCTCTTACGGCTTCGCGTGGTAGTTTGGAGAAGCCGAGTTTTGGTGCCGCCGTATAGGCCTTACGCGCCAAGGACTTAAGTGCGATTTCGGGCGAGTTTTGGTGCCGTCTAGACAGCTTCTTTTAATTCCTTCGTGAAATTCGTCGCCCTAACCCCTTATCCCTTTTAGACTTAAAATGCCCCCCGAAGGACTCGAACCTTCAACCCGCTGATTAAGAGTCAGCTGCTCTGCCAATTGAGCTAGGAGGGCCGGTGCTGCCGGCACGCGAGGAAGGAGATCCTAATCATGACACGGGGGTGACCGGTTTGCAAGATATGGTGCGCATGTCCAGAAGAGCAGGCGGGGGTCCGGAGGAAGGTCGGACCGGTTCAGCGGACGTGGGGGTAGAAGCGCGCCAGCGTCGAGGCGGGTACACCCACCGCCGACGCGGCCGTCAGGGTGCAGTTGCGGAAGGTCTGGCCGAGGATTCCGTGCTGGACCCACCGCCGCGGCGAGACGAAGATCCGCGCCGGCACGACCGCGAGCCGGCCGTGCCGCCGCAATCGCATGGCCAGACCGACGTCTTCCATCAAGGGGATCTCGGGGAAGCCGCCCGTCTGGTCGAAGAGGCGGCGACAGACAAAGAGGCCCTGGTCGCCGTAGGGGACTCCCCCCAACCCCGCGCGCAGATGCGCGGCCAGCTCGATGCAGCGATACAGTGGGTGCCCCGCCTCCACCCGCATCCGGAAACACCCGGCGGCCACCCGGGGATGACGCCCCAGGAATCGCCGTAACGCCGCGATCGCTCCGTCGTCGAGCCGGCAATCGGCGTGCAGAAACACCAGGACATCGCCCGAGGCCGCAGCCGCACCGCGGTTCTGCTGCACCCCCCGGCCACGCGGCGAGTCGATCACCAGGACCCCCTCCGATCGTGCCCGCTCGGCCGTCCCGTCCCAACTCGCCGCGTCGACGACGATCACCTCGTCGACTCCCTGATCCGCCAGTCGCCGCAGCATCCCCGCGATCGTCGCGGCCTCGTTCAGCGTGGGGATCACCACGGAGATCCGCATGTTTGTCCTTTTGTCCGTTTGTTCGTTGTCCGTTGAGGGAGCTGCCGCTCCGGTGCGTCCTCGGCTGCCCTCTTCGAGTGCCGCGGGCTGCTCGGGCCACGCTGGTCAGGTCAGCCCGCGAAGCGAACCACGGACCACGGCCAACGGACCACGGACAAAAGGGCAAAGTCAAGATGTTGCCCCGGTCGAACACGCGGGGCTCGGAAGCGTCATCGCGCGCAGCCCAGTAGGATTCGGTGGGGGTGGAGTGATAGAATTGAGAGTTGGGACGGGCGGACTCGGGCGCGTCGAATCCCATCGGTGCGGCGGAGACAGGGAGACAGGTTGGCTCGACTGGGCTCGGCCAGCTCCCGGCCTGATACCTCGTCCCGCCGCGCCGCGTCGGGGCGCTGCGGCGTGCCCGGGGGCGGGGGCAGTGGCCGGGGCCGATGGGGACGGGAGAGGACGGGGTCCATGATGCGACGGGACTTGGATGACGTGATCCAGGGTTGGCCGTATGACCCCGAGCCTGGGGAGATCTTGGCCCGCGAAGTCCGCGCGCGCGACGGGCGCATGGTCTTGCAGATCCGGATCGAGCTGGGGGTGCTCCAACTGGAAGTCGGGGGACGACCCGACGGCCTGCGCCCCCACGGGTTCTTGACATACCTCGATTACTTGCGGCACAGCGCGGCGGGACGCGGCCAGTCCACCGGCGGCAAGGCCCCCCCCTGGATGATGTCGGCGCACCAGCGCTCCGAGGCCGACCGCGAGTTCATCCAGTACTACCATCGCCGCGTGGCCTGGCTGGCCCTGCGCCGCTATGACAAGGCCATCCAGGACGCCGACCACACGCTGGCCTTGATGGACTTCATCCGCCGGCACGGCTGCGAGGACGACTATATCGCCTCGCACGAGCAGTTCCGCGGGCCAGTCCTGTTCCACCGCACCCAGGCCGCCACGGCACTGGCCCTGGAACGCCGCCGCCCCGAGGAGGCGATCGACGCCCTGCGCGACGGGGTCGACCGGCTCGGCGCGCATCAGCGCACCTGGTGGGAAGAACACGACCCGTCCGAGTCGCCCAACCCGGCCCTGATCGAATCGCTCCGCGGCATCGAAGAAGAAATCCGCAAGAACTTCTCGGTTGAGAAGACCTTGCGCGAACAGCTCGACGAGGCCGTCGCCCGTGAGGACTACGAGCAGGCCGCCCGGCTCCGCGACCAGATCCGCGCCCAGGCCAAGGCGCGACGCTGAGTGGTCCTTAGTCCTTGGTCGATCGTGGCACGGCCCATCTTGCTGGCCGGGCCGGCACGGCCAAGGTCTCGGGACCTGTGATCCCGACGCGGCGCTCGGCGCCGCACCCCAAGGACTAAAGGACCGAGGACCAATCCACGCGCTCGGCGGGGACGACCGGCCCCTCGACGCAGACGCGGCGGAGGTCGGTCGAGCCGTCGGCTTGACGGAGCGGCGCCACGCAACTGAAGCAGGCTCCGAAGCCGCAGGCCATGTGATTCTCCAGGGCGACGTCGCAGGCGACGCCGTGGCGCGCGACCAGGCTCGCGAGTGCGGCCAGCATGGCGGGCGGCCCGCAGCCGATGACCTTGGCCGGCCGCTCGCCCCGCTCGAGGCGGCGGGCCAACAACTCGGTGACGAAGCCGCGGTGCCCGGCCGAGCCGTCGTCCGTCGCCACTTCGACGCCCATGCCGGCGGCGCGGAAGTCCTCGATGCCGGCCAGGAACGCAGCGGTCCGAACCCCGTAGAGGAGCGTGATCGCGGTGACACCGGTGTCCGCCCCCTGGGTCGGACCGACCCGGGCGGGAGGCCCGTGCACCCGCGCCGGTTCCAGCGGCTCCGCACCGTAACGGGCCTGGCCGAGCCACCAGCGGCCCAGGGCCAGGAACGGCGTCTGACCGATGCCGCCTGCCACCAGGAGGACCGCGCCGGCCGGAGGCGGACCAAAGCCGATGCCCAGCGGTCCCCAGACCGCCAGCCGCTCACCCGGCCGGCGCCGGCTCAGGGCGGCCGTGCCGCGCCCGACCACGAGATACACGATGTCGAAGGCCGCGGCGGCACCGGTCGAGTCGGCGATCACCTCGTACAAGGCCAGCGGGCGACCGAGGAGCGGGTCGCTCGCCCCGTCCGACGCCGGGCGAATCATCACGAACTGGCCCGGCCGGATGGTCCGGGCGATGGCCGCGTCCTCCAGTCGGAGCCGGTAGGTGTCGCGCGCGATCGGGCGGTTCTCCACGATCGGCACCAGCCTCGTCATGAATGAGAGTCCTCAGGGTTCTCGGTGCGGGGCGCCGGCCGCGGCCCGGGCCCCAGCGCTCCGCGCGGGGGTCGAGGCTTCCTCGGTGCGGGGCGTTTCCGACCGGGCGGGCCGGCCGGGGTCCGGCCCGGGTCCGGAGTGGACCGGAGGCGCCCCGGGCCGATGATGCGGCGACGCGGCACTGCCTCCTCCGGCGGCGCGGGCGCGGGCGCTGCCGGGCGCGGGTGCTTCAGGCCACCGGGCGGCCGCTTGGTCCGACCGGGCGGGCTGGTCCGCTTTGCGGCGGGCGTGCCGGCCTCGACTGTGCGGCCGCTGGGGGGTCGAGCTGCCGGGGCGCCGTGGGGCGGCGCAGTCGGGGTACGGCCCTGTTGCGCTCGAGCCGGGAGCGGTCCGGTGTGGCGGGTTGGCCGGCGGGAGGAGTCCGGCCGGCGCGGCGGCCGATTCGGGCCGGTGCTCTGTGCCCGCGCCCGTCGATCGGGCTGCCCTGGGCGTGGCCGCGCACCCTGGGCATCGCGCCGCGGCCCGTGCGCGGGCTCGGCGTCGGCGAAGCGCGGGGCGGACACCGCGATGCCGGCGGCGACCTTCTGGAGCAGGTCGACTTCGTGGCGCGCCAGTCGGCGGCATTCGCCGACCGCCAGCCCCTTGAGCGTGATCGGGCCGATGGCGACGCGGTTCAGCGCCATGACCTTGTGCCCGAGCTTGGCCAGCATCCGGCGGATCTCGCGCTTCTTGCCCTCGGCCAGGACCAATTCGAGCCAGGTCGCCTGGCCGTGGTGGCCGATGACCCGGGCACGCTGGACGCGGACCTTCCCCTCAGCCAGCCAGATCCCCTCGGTTAGCTTCGCGATCGTTTCCGGGCCCGGCAGGCCGGCGACCTGCGCCCGGTACGTCTTGGCGACGCCGAACCGGGGATGCGCCAGCCGGTTGGCCAGCTCGCCGTCATTGGTCAGGATCATCAAGCCGGTGCTGTCCTCGTCCAGCCGCCCGACGGTGTAGACCCGCTCGGGGATCTCGGGGAGGAGATCGACGACCCGGGGGCGGCCGGCGGGATCGAAATTGGTCGAGACGTAACCCTTGGGCTTGTTGACGGCGAAATACACGACCGGCTCCAGCCGGATCGGCTCACCGTCGACGGCGATCCGCGCCCGCGCCGGGTCGACCCGCGTGCCGAGCTGGCGGATGACCTGGCCGTCGACGGTGACCCGTCCCTGGAGGACCAGCTCCTCGCAGCCGCGCCGCGAGCCCAGTCCCGCCTGCGCCAGGACCTTCTGGAGCCGCTCGGGCTTGCCCGGCTCGGCACGCGACGCGGACGGCTCGGCGGGCGGGCGCTCGGGGCCCCTGCGTTGCGAGTCCGTCTGGGGTTGTGCAAGGTCCTTCCGCGCCCGGGCGGCGCCCGCGGATCGGCGGCGCGGGCCCGGACCGGACCCCGAGCGCCGTTTGTGTCCAGACGAAGGCCCGTCCGAGGAATGTCCCTTGGGGCGGGAGGGGCGGTGCTTGGCCATGATCCACACTCAACAAGGAGGCTGCGCTGCGAGCACGGATCGAGGCCAGGGCGCGCCCTGGGGCGAGAACCCAGCCCGGGAATCGGTCCCGTCGTGACGTGCCGGCGGCGCTCCTGCCATTATCGCCCAGATGCCCCGGGGTGGATCAAGCCCCTGCCCGGCACGGCGCACCGCGCAAGGGCGTCGTCGTCCAGGCCGTGGCCGGTTCAGGAGATGGAGATCGATCCCGCCGGCTGTTGCTGCGAGAGGCAGTGCAAGGTCCCCAGGCCCAGGACCAGGTCGAGACTGTGGATCCCCACGACCTCGCGATCGGGGAAGAGCTGCGCCATCGTCTCCAGCGCGATCCGGTCGGCCGGGTCGTTGAAGGTCGGCACGAGTACCAGGCCGTTGGCGATGTAGAAGTTGGCATAGCTGGCCGGGAGCCGCTGGCCGTCGAAGATCACCGGCCGCGGCATGGGCAGTTCTACGACGCGGAGCGGCTGCCCATCCTGGTCGTGGGCTTGCTGCAAACGGCGGAGGTTCTCCTGGAGCGGCTCGTGGTTGGCGTCGTCGGCGCGGGGCTCCACGACCGTGACGACGGTGCGGGGATCGACGAACCGCGCCAGATCGTCGACATGGCCGTGGGTGTCGTCGCCGGTAATTCCCCTGCCGAGCCAGACGACGTGGCGAATCCCCAAGTAATCGGCGAAGACCTGCTCCAGGGCCGCGCGATCGAGACCCGGGTTGCGGGCCTGGACCTCGCCGAGCAGGCATTCCTCGGTGGTCAGCAGGCTGCCGCGGCCGTTGACGTCAATCGCGCCGCCTTCCATCACGACGCGGACGCGATGCCCCCCCTGCTCCACTCGCGGCACCCATCGCGGCAGATTCAGCCATTTTGCCAGCCGGCGCGGGAGGCGGCGGTCCTGGCGAGAGTTGTCGTACTTGGCCCAGGCATTGAACTTCCACTCGATCAGACCCAGGCGGGCCGGATCGTCAGCCGCCGCCTCGTCCCGGACGACGAAGGTCGGACCCGAGTCGCGGAGCCAGACCCGGTCCGTGGCCGCCTTGAAGAACCGGACCCGATTCCAATCGACCCCGACGGCGTCGAGGCGATCGGCCGCCCGGCGCTTCAGGGCCCGGCTCTGGACCACGATGTGCACCAGCTCGACCCGACACAAGTGGCGGACGATCTCGGTGTAGACCCAGGGGATCGGCGCGAACTTACCAGGCCAGTCGTCGCGGTTGTGGGGCCAGGCGATCCAGGTCGCCGCGTGCGGCTCCCATTCCGCCGGCATCCGATATCCGAGCTGGGCGGGTGTCGGGTCCATCGGTCGGCCTCGCCTGGATGGTGTGGTGACCACGTGCTCGAACCGCGATCGAGTGTAGGCCGATCTCGGACCGGCCGCAACCGGCTCGTAAGCCGGCCGCGCGGCCAAGCCCGACTTTCCTTCCATCGTCGGACCCGGTCCCGGCTGGCCGGGCCGGCCTTGCTCGGGTTGCGGTTGACGATCCCACCGTGCTGATCGGGCCTGGCCTGGATTCCCCCGGCAGGCAAAAACGGAATGGGCTGCGACGAAATCCACAAACAAACAATAATTCGTCGATGGAGGTTTTCCCCCGGGACGTCAGCGGAGGAGAAGCCGTTGCCGAGCATCGCGGAGGGGCCGGGTCCGGTTGATCTCTTCGCCCCCAGCGGGGGCTAGCTCAGGCAATCGGCCCCCTCGGGGGGGCCTTCCTCCTACCACGGCCTCTGGCCGTGATTGGTGATTGGCGACTTGCCCAAGGTCCCCATCGGGGTCTACGCCGGCGCGTGTCGATCCGGCCTGATTCGAGATGGCCAGTCTGCGCGGATGACGCGCCAGCAGCTCAAGCCGATGGTCCGCTCGGGGGACGCGCGCTTGCTCCCCGGCACCGACGCGGCCTCCGAGGGGCTGAACCTCCAGACGCCGGGCACCCTGATCAACCTCGACCTCCCCTGGAACCCGACCCGCCTCGAGCAGCGCAAGGGGCGCATCCCTCGCTTCAAGCGGATCTCCGATGCGGTCGACATCGACAACATGAGGTACAAGGACTCGATCGAGGACCGGGTCCACCATCTGCTCTCCGCGCGGCTACGGGAGATCTATGACCGGTTCGGACAGGTCCCCGACGTCCTCGAAGACCTCTGGGTCGAGGTCGCGCTCGGAGCCCAGGAAGGTCAGGAGTCTCATCGACGCGGTCCCCAGGCAGCATCCGTTCGAGATCCGATACCACCGTGTCGAGACGACCGCGTGGGAAAGCTGCGTCAAGGTGCTGGAAGGGAAGGCCAAGGCGGACTGCTTGTGGCAAGGGTGGGGTTAACAGCGTCCTTTCCGCGAAACCACGGTGGTTCCTGTCGGGGTTTGGGTGGTCGGCGGCACCGGGAGACCCGGGACTGGTGCAATCGCGGAATCCCATCCGGTGGCCGGTTCCGGGTCGCCTCGCTCCTGTTCGGCTCAGGGCTCGCTCGCAATGGGGCGGGGCAAGGGATTGCCTTCGGCGTCGAGCCGGCGGATGGCCTTGATCCAGGGGAGGCTCTTGAGCGGTCCCTCGACCTGGGCGCGGTCGCCCACGATCAGGATCGTCATGGACTCCGGCGTGATATACTGCTTGGCGACGCGGTCGATGTCGGCCCGGGTGAGTGCCTCGATCCGGGCCTGGTAGCGGTCGAGCTCGTCGTCGGGCAAGTCGTAAGCGACCAGGTTGGCGACATGGCCGGCGACGCCGAAGGTCGTCTCGAACCGGCTGGGGAAACCCAGGATGAGCCGCTCCTTGGCGAAGGCCAGCTCGGCGTCGGTGACCGGGCGGCTGCCGGCGATGTCGGTGAGCTCCTTGAACAACTCGACCAGCGATTCCTTGGTCACCGAGGTCTCGACGGTGGCCCGCGCCTCGAAGGGGCCCGGACCGCGGTCGAAGGAGAAGCTCGAGTCGGCCCCGTAGCTGTACCCCTTCTCTTCGCGGAGGTTCCGGTTGATCCGGCTGGCGAACTGACCGCCCAGGATCGCATTCAGGACGGTCAGGGCGGAGAAATCCGGGGATTTCCGCGCGGCGCCGATGCGGCCGACGGTGAGGACCGACTGCGCCGCGGCCGGCTTGTCGATGAGAGAGACCGGCCGGCCCTGGGGAGGCGCGGGCAGGGGCTCGAGCGACGGAGCCGGCGGGACCGGGCCGGCGGCCCAGGCGGCCAGGCGGGACTCCAGGGCAGCGGTGATCGCATCCGGCCGCACATCGCCCACCACAACCAGCACGGCCAGGCCCGGCACCAGGATCCGCCGGTGGAAGGCCAGCACGTCGTCCCGCGTGATCGACCGGACCGACTCGGCCGTCCCGAGGTCGGGACGGCCGTAGGGATGGTCCGGCCCATAGATCAACCGAGGGAAGACCGCCGCGGCGGTCTCCTCGGGGTCATCGGTACGCGCCTTGAGCTGCGCCAGCCGCTGGAGCTTGAGCCGGTCCAGCTCCTGGGCGGGGAACGAGGGGTTGGTGAGCACATCGGCGAACAGGTCCAGCGCGTGGTCCAGGTGCCGCGTCAGGGTCGTCAGGTTGACCGTACTCGATTCCAGGTCACCCCCGGCCTGGAGCGAGGCCCCGATCTCGGCCAGCTCGCCGGCCAGTTGGAGCGCGCTGCGGGACTTGGTCCCTTCGTCGAGCAGGCTGGCGGCGAGCGAAGCCAGGCCCTCCTTTCCCTTGGGGGTGGAGGTCTCGCCGGCCTTGACCACCAGGTCGACCGTCACGATCGGCAGCTCGTGCCGCTCCACGATCCGCAGCTCCAGTCCGTTGGACAGCCGGCGCCGCTGGAACCGGGGAGGCTGGTAATGGGGAGTCGGGCCGAGCGGGGGCATGGCCGAGCGGTTGAAGTCGTCCTGGACCGCCGCAGGCGGGGGAACCGCCTCCGGAGCAGCCGTCGGCGCCGGCTTGGCCCGGTCCTGGCCCGCCTCCGGCAGCCGCGCCGCCGGATCGCCCGGGAAGATGTCGAGCTCGATGCGGTTGGCTCCAAGGTACTGCCGAGCCACGCGCTGCACATCGGCCGGCGTGACCGCGAAGACCTTGGTCAGCTCGGTCCGATAGGCCAGGGGATCACCGAGCATGGCCAGGTATTCGGTGAAGACGGCGGCCTTGCGCGTCACCGATTGGAGACCCAGGATCAGCCCGCTCTCCCGCTCATTCTGGGCCTTGCGGACCTCCAGCGCGGTGGGACCGTCGCGCTTCAGTCGCTCGAGCTCGGCGTCGGCGAGCTTGACCAGCTCGTGCAGCTTCCGATCGGGATGGGCGTACAGCTCGACCTCGAAGGTGCCGGCCAGCAGGTGGGTGGGATGTTCGGCGGTCACGCTCGCCGCGAGCTGGCGGTCGTACATCAGCGCGCGGAACAACCGGCTCTCCTTGGCCAGTCCGCCCAGGATGGCCGCCAGGACATCCAGCGCCGGCTCGTCGGGGTGGCCTGCCGGGACGGTCGGCCAGATCAACTGGGCGCGGGGCAGGCTCACATCGTCGGTCAACTGGATCCGGGTCGCGACCGGCACCTTGGGCACGCCGGCCCTGGGTCGGGCGACCTCCGGGCCGCGCGGCAGCCGGCCGAAGTAGCGCGCAATCCACTGCCGGGCCTGCTCCGGCACAAAGTCGCCGGCGACGCAGAGAATCGCGTTATCCGGGGCGTAGTATTTCCGGAAGAAGGCCGCGATGTCGCCCGGCCCGGCGGCCGACAGATCGGCCATCGAGCCGATCACGCTGTGCCGGTACGGGTGACCCTCGGGATAGAGCGCCTCGCGGATCGTCTCGTCGGCCTGGCCATACGGGGCGTTCTCGACGGTCTCGCGCCGCTCGTTCTTGACCACGTCGCGCTCGGTGTCGAGCTTCCGCGCGGTCATCGCCGGCAACAGGAACCCCATGCGGTCGGCCTCGAGCCAGAGCGTTCGCTCCAACGCGTTGCTGGGGACCGTCTCGTAATACTCGGTCCGGTCCTCGTCGGTCGTGGCATTGTGCTCGGCGCCCAGCCGCTCCAGGGGACGGGAGAAATCCTCATCGTGGTGCTGCGAGCCGAGGAACATCATGTGCTCGAACAGGTGGGCGAACCCGGTCCGGCCCGGCTGCTCATCCTTCGAGCCGGCCTTGTAGTAGACCTGGACGGCGACCACCGGCGTCTTGTGATCCTCGTGGAGCAGGACCGTCAGGCCGTTCGGGAGCGCGTAGCGCTCGACCTTCAGCTCGGGGACCTGGTGTTGCCGTGGTTCCTCAACCGCCGGCGCGACCGGTGCGGCCAGGACCACCCACGCCAGGCCGAGTCCGGCCCAACCGCATCTCATCCCACTCATGCCAGCACCCTCCTTGAACCGGATGGCAGCCAGGATGAGTCCAGAGCCGGCCCCCGTAGCCGCCCCGGACTCTCCCGGCGGACGCCTCAGTTCTAGCGAAGGGGAGGGTCGACCGTCCAGAGTCGAACGGGATAGGCTTTGGTATCGGGGTCAGAACCGGCTGGGAGCTCGCGGTCGCATTCACGATGCGAATCGTGGGTGGGCTGGGATGCGACTGGGGGTCACGGCTGGACCCGACGATTCAAGCCCGCGACGAAGGCGGCATGCTCGCGGCTGGCCAGGCCGCGCTGGAGGGCCGCCTGAACGGCCGGGATGTCGCCGCGCACCAGGGCCGCCGGGTCGAGCCACAGACCGGGGAAGACCTTGCTGCGATACAGCCCGGTCTTGTCCAGTGGCAGCCGCACGTATTTCTGCCTCCTCAACGCAAACCAGTCGATCTGGCGATCCAGCACCCGCCAGACCAGGTACTCACGCACCCCGTTGCGGCGATAGATTGTGAGTTTGGCGTTCAGGTCGAAGCTGACGCTGCTGGCGGCCACTTCGGCGACCAGCTCGGGTGCGTCCTCGATGTAGTCGTCGGCGGAGATCCGCGCCTGGCCACCGAGGGCCGGGTCGATCAGCAGGACGGCGTCCGGCTGCGGCTCGTTCGTCAAGTCCAACCGGGTACTGGTGTTGTCGCCACCGATGACGCCAGGCGTGGCCCCTTCATAAATCCCGATCCAGGTAATGAGGCGGAGGTGGGGCCGACCGTGTCGGTGTAAGCGGACGGGTGAGGGCACGTAAACGACTCCTTCGATCAACTCGGCCTTCTTGAGCTGCGGCATCGCGTCGTAGCGCCGCTCGAACTCGGCGCGGCTGAGCCGGTCGCCGGGCTCCAGCGGGGGAATTTCGCCACCGCGATTGGGCGGCTGGGATCGAGAGGAAGCGGTTGCCATTGGAGGACTGCCTTTCCAAGCCCGGGTAGAATTCGTCTCTCGGCCGCTGCGAGTCGCATCGCGTTCTCATCGGTCCTCAGCTCTTGTGAACTTTACTCCACTACCTCCGCGCCGATCAAGGTTCCGGGGAACATTCCCATTGACCGCCGATCAATCCGTGCGCTATGATTTTGGTAGATGGCTGTGTCCTGACTCGTTCTGGGGGTCCCCAGATGCGCGACCTGGCGGCGATCCTTCGACTGAACCTGATCCTCGGCCTTGGCCTGATCGCTGGGGCGGGGAGGTGGTCTTAGGGTTCGTCGCGTCCGCAGGTGAACGCAGCCAACGAAGCCCCGAGACCCGCCCCGACCGGTGGGTCTCGGGGCTTCGTGTGTTTCGGGCCTCGAGGACTGCAACGGCGGGCCGGGTGGGCAGGATGACCTGATCCGTGAGGCAGACAGCCGTGTATGGTCTGCCGAGCTTGATTCCACACGAGATTGAGGAAAAGGGCCAATCCATGAGAACGTCCACGTCGCCGGACTCGACTGCCGCGTCCACTCCGCCCGAGGCGAACCGGGTGCGGATCTTCGACACGACCCTGCGCGACGGCGAGCAATCGCCGGGCGCGAGCATGAACATGGCCGAGAAGCTCGAGCTGGCCCGCGCGCTGGCCGCGCTGGGGGTCGACGTGATCGAGGCCGGATTCCCGATCGCCTCGCAGGGGGACTTCGAGGCCGTGCGGGCCATTGCCGCCGAGGTCGCCGGCTCGTCGGTCTGCGGGCTGGCCCGGTGCAACGACCGCGACATCGACCGGGCCTGGGAGGCGATCCAGTTCGCCCAGCACCCGCGGATTCACGTCTTTCTGGCCACCTCGGCCATCCACCGCGAGCACAAGCTGCGGATGACCAAGGCCCAGATCATCGAGCGGGCCGTGGCCAGCGTGCGGCGGGCCAAGAGCTGTTGCCCGGACGTCGAGTTCAGTCCCGAGGATGCCGCCCGGACCGAGCTGGAATTCCTCTGCGAGGTCGTGCAGGCCGCGATCGAAGCCGGGGCCACGACGGTCAACATCCCGGATACGGTCGGCTACGCGACGCCGATCCAGTACGCCTCGGTCATCGCCGCGCTGAAGCAGCGGGTGCCGAACATCGAGCGCGCGATCATCAGCACCCACTGCCACGATGACCTCGGCCTGGCGGTTGCCAACAGCCTGGCCGGCTGCGAGGCCGGCGCGCGGCAGGTCGAGTGCACGATCAACGGCATCGGCGAGCGCGCCGGCAATGCCTCGCTGGAAGAGGTCGTCATGGCCTTGAAGACCCGGTTCGACTACTACGGGTTGACGACCAAGATCCGGACCGAGCGGCTCTATCCCACCAGCCGGATGCTGTCGGCGATCACCGGGCTGGCCGTCCAGCGCAACAAGGCGATCGTGGGCCGGAACGCGTTCGCGCACGAGGCGGGGATCCACCAGGACGGCCTGCTCAAGGAGCGATCGACCTACGAGATCATGCGGCCCGAGGATGTCGGCGTGCCCCGGACCGACCTGGTCCTGGGCAAGCATTCCGGCCGCCATGCCCTGCGCGAGCGCGTCACCGAGATGGGGTACACCCTCAGCGACGAGCAGCTCGAGACGCTGTTCCACGACTTCAAGGCCCTGGCCGACAAGAAGAAGGAGGTTTACGACGAGGACCTGGTCGTCCTGATCGAGAAGCACCTGGACGACGTTCCGCCGCTCTGGCAGTTGGTGAGCCTGCACACCACGGCCGGGATGAGCGTGCTCCCCACGGCGACGGTCGCCATCCGCCGGCCCGACGGCGAGATCGTCCAGGACGCGGCGATCGGCGACGGACCGGTCGACGCCATCTTCAAGGCCGTCGAGCGGGTCACGGGCGTGCGCGCCAACCTGCACCAGTTCGTCGTCCGGAGCGTGACCCAGGGCAAGGATGCACAGGGCGAGGTGACGCTGGAGCTGGAAGTCGAGAGCGACGACCGGTCGTACCGCGGCCGCGCCGCCTCGACCGATATCATCGAGGCCTCGGCCCAGGCGTATCTCAACGCCGTCAACGCGATCGCCACCCACCGGGAGCGCGGCCATGTCCGCGAGGTCGTCGGCCGGCCCGGAGCCGGGGCGTGACGGGGTGGCGCGATCGGATCTTCCTCCGAGATTTCTTCGTGCCGTGTACGCCTCGGTCAGGTTAACGGATTCCAAATTCCAGATTCCAAAGGGGATGGGCGGCGACTCTGGAATCCCGTTTCGGCTGCGGTCCTGGCGGTCAGAAGGGAGGGCGTCGATTGGCCGACCACGAAACGCTCCGGCGACTCGGGACGTCTCGGCAATCAGCCTCTTGACTCGGTCGCAAGGCGTCTGATGCCGAGCGGGTTCTGGGCATCCACGGGGTCTCCGTCACCTCGGGAAACGCCGCAGGGCCCGCGTCGGCAGCCGAACGTTCCGAGGTCGAGCGCTTCGTTCCCGTCCCCGATACGCCTACGCCCGCCGATCCGGGGCACCGAACCGTCGAAATGCCCAAACCGGTAACCCAGGAAACGGCCGATCGCTTCCACCAGCTTTTCGGCCGGGAGCGAGGAGATGACTGAGCAAGCTCGCTGTTGTCGTGAGTTGACGGGGTCCTCGAAGGGTGCATCTCCCTTCGATCGAGCGATCGTCCTGGGCTGGTACGATGGTCCGACCGAGGGCCTGGTCCGATGCGGAACTTGCAACCGGGTCGATCGCTTCGTGATGCTCGATTCGGTCGACGAAGATCGCGAGGTGCGAATCTTCAGCATGGCCCCGCTCCCGGCCGACTCGATGGATCGCTTGGAGGAGGTGCTTGCTCCCTTCCTGACGCCGACATGGCCGATGTGGGTCCCGCTGTGGAGATTCCCCAGCGAAGCCGACCGGATCCGCGCCGATCGCGCGGTCGACGCCTTGATGGTGCGCGGCGAGGCACCGGAATTCGTCCTGACGACATCCGGATTGCTCGACGAGATCAGTGACGTCAAGGTCGTCTCGGGGAACGAGGCCGGGCAGGTCCACGATTGGGTTTCCTGGATGGGACTGGTGCGATCCTCTTCGGAGAATGCCTGATGAACTCAGCAAACCCGATGGATCAGCCGAGCCCTGGTCTTTCGGCCGGGGACGTGCGGACCTTCCCCCGGTGGAACACCGTGCGGACCCAGGACGGCCGGACCCACTACGAGGTGCAGACCGAGATCCTCGACGAGGCGCTGCGCGCGCAAAGCCTCGACCGGCTCCTGGGACTGATGCGCGAGCGTCAGGAGGCGGCCGTCTATCTCTGTGGCGCCAGACTGGACAACAATCACGGCCTGGGGAGCGAGGAACTGGGCGCGCTGCTGTCGGTGATGCCGGAGGACGGCATCAAGGCGGGGATTCCGGGCTACCATCCCGGCAGTACCGAGGTCTACGTCACGTTTCAGGGCGAGGTCATCCTCGAAGTGCTTGAGCAGGGCTTGGTCGTCACGAAGACTTCGAATGCCTCGCATGTGGTCGTTCTCTCGCCTGGCCAGTGCCACCGCGTCCGCGACGAGCCTGGCCGTCCGGCGGCGTCACTCATCGTGAAAACCAACCTGCGACATCGGCCCGACGTCGTGCGCTGTGATTGCTGCGGCTACTTCCGCGACCCGCAGGACTGCCCGCTGCACCAGAGCTGGCGATCCGCCGCGGCCCAATGAAGCGGAACCGAGATTCCAGCCCGCTCAAGTGACACGAGTCCGGCCGCCGGAGCAAGTCTTCCGCGGCCGTCCTCGATGAAAATGATCCGTTCTCCTGAGGCGTTACTTCACGAAGAGCATGTCCTGGTAGGTCGGCAGGGGCCAGAGGTCGTCAGGGACCATCCCTTCGAGCTGATCGCCGGCGGCGCGAACGGCGTTCATGGCGGGGATGATCGCGTCCCGCGCGTGCCTGGCGTGCGCCAGGGAATCGCCCTCGCGGTGCTCATCGGTCGCGGCGACGAGCTGGTCAGTCGCTTCGCAGAGGTCTTCGATGGCCGCGACGAGCTCGCCGAGCAGTGTCGCCTGCACCCGGGGGACGACAGCCCCGGTGGCCTTGAGGTTGGCCATGGCCTCGCCGATCTGGGCCTGGTAGCGCAACGCTGCCGGCAGGATCATCCGCGTGGCGATCTGGATCGTCAGTTGCGACTCGATGTTGATCGTCTTGCGGTAGCTCTCCAGGAAGATCTCGTACCGCGAGTGGAGCTCGCGCTCGTTCAAGACGCCGTACTTGGAGAACAGTTTGACCGACTTGGGGGAAATCAGGTCGGGCAAGCTGTCGAGGGCGGTGCGACGGTTGGGCAGTCCGCGGCGCTCGGCTTCGAGATGCCAGGACTCGGTGTAGTTGTCGCCGTTGAAGATCACCTGCTTGCTCTCCTTGACCGCATTCTGGAGCAAGAGCTGAATCTCGGCGTTCAAGTCCTTCCGGTCGGCGACGGCCTGCTCGAGCTGGGTCGCGAAGTCGTCGAGGCTCTCGGCGACGATCGTGTTCAAGGCGACGATCGAGCCGGCGATCGACTGGCTCGATCCGACGGCGCGGAACTCGAACTTGTTGCCGGTGAAGGCGAAGGGACTGGTCCGGTTGCGATCGCCGGGGTCCCGGGGCAGGTCGGGCAGGACCGAGACGCCGATCCTCAACTCGCCACCGGTCTTGGCCGACTTGGCTCCTCCTTTTTCGATCTGCTCGACGATGTCCTGAAGCATGTCGCCCAAGAAGACGGAGATGATCGCCGGAGGAGCCTCGTTGGCCCCGAGCCGGTGGTCGTTGTGCGCATTGGCGACCGTGGCCCGCAGGATGTCGCCGTGGCGGGCGACCGCGCGCAGGACCGCCACCAGGAAGAGCAGGAATTGGGCGTTCTGGTGGGGGGTCTCGCCGGGGGTGAGCAGGTTGTTCCCCGCGTCGTCGGCCATCGACCAGTTCAGGTGCTTGCCCGAGCCGTTGACCCCGGCGAACGGCTTCTCGTGCAAGAGGAGCTGCAGGCCGTAGCGGTCGCCCACGCGCTTCATGGTCTCCATGACCAGCATGTTGTGATCGGTGGCGACGTTGGCATTCTCGAAGGTCACGGCGATCTCGTACTGCGCCGGGGAGACCTCGTTGTGCCGGGTCTTCACCGGCACGCCCAGCTTGTAGAGCTCGGTCTCGGTCTCGAGCATGCAGGCCAGCACGCGCTCGGGGATCGCGCCGAAATAGTGGTCTTCCATCTCCTGGCCCTTGGGGGGCCGGGCGCCGAAGAGGGTCCGTCCGGCGTTGATCAGGTCGGGGCGCGCGAAGTAGAAGTTTTTGTCGATCAGGAAATACTCCTGCTCCGGTCCGGCGGTGCTGTGGACGCGTGCGGCCTCGGATCCGAAGAGCCGGAGGATGCGGACGGCCTGCTTGGAGAGGGCTTCCATCGAGCGGAGCAGGGGTGTCTTCTTATCCAGGGCCTCCCCGGTCCAGGAACAGAACGCCGTGGGGATGCACAGCGTGGTGCCGTTGGGGTTCTCCAGGATGAAGGCGGGGCTGGTGGGATCCCAGGCGGTGTAACCGCGGGCCTCAAACGTCGTGCGGATGCCGCCGGAGGGGAAGCTCGACGCGTCGGGCTCGCCGCGGACCAGCTCCTTGCCGCTGAATTCGGCCAGCGCCGTGCCGGCCTCGGTCGGGACCAGGAACGAGTCGTGCTTCTCCGCGGTCAGCCCCGTCATGGGCTGGAACCAGTGGGTGAAGTGGGTCGCACCGCGCTCCATGGCCCATTCCCGCATGGTTGCCGCCACGATATCGGCGATCGACGGGTCCAGCGGGGCGCCCTTCTTGATGGTATTGCGCAGGGCCCTGTAGACGTTCTCAGGCAGTCGCGATCTCATGACCTCATCGGAGAACACGTTGACTCCGAAGAGCTGCCGGATCGAGGTCGTCGACCGCGGGGCCCGCCGGCCATTGATCGGCCAGGACGTGATCGCGGCGGCGGCGGCTTCACGGGCTCGGATTGCGTTCATGGCGTTTCTCCCTCAGACGGATCAAAACGGGGGGTTCCGCGTGTGCATGGTCTCGACGGATCTCGGCGCGCCGGAGGCAAGATACCGAAGCGCAAGGAGATCCGATCGAGGACCTTGATTCAATTCCAGGATTGCGCCTGGCCGGTGAATCCCGGTCGATTGGGAAAGCCTATCCACCCGTTGATGACCCCGATCCCAACGACCTCAGCCCGTGGGGAACAGAGCCTGGCCTGCGGATTCGGACTGTCGCAATTCAGGGGACATGGCCTGCGAGCGGGGAGCGCGCCGCCTCATCGCACAGAGCGAACCAGGAATGTCGTCGGCTCTAATCCATTCACTCATGGTCGCGGCGAGGGAAGCACTCCGAGGGCCTCAGCGTGAGAGAGACGCCGATCCTCGGTTGGTCGACTGAAGCCGCACTGGGTCCGCGTGCGGCTTCGAAGCCGGATTCTCACTGCCAAGAAAAGTTTAGCGACCTTCTCCTTTCGCCGCCAGACCCCTACCGACGGGCCGGTCCGACTCCGGCCGAAAGGTCTTCACCGGTTCCGCGACCCGGCCGGCTCAAGGGAAGCCCGGAACATGGACAGGAGGGCCGGCTGTGCCGGCCGAACACCCGTGCGATTTCGATCGCAGAATGGGATCGTCGGCTTCCCAGCCCCTCCCGGCCGGCACAGCCGGCCCTCCTGTCCCTCGTGCGGGGACGGATTGGGTCGCGGGCCGGAGCTTGCCGGCGCGTCGTTGGACGCTCCGGAAAGCCCATGGAGTGGGCGGCCTGGCACGAGCCTGGGCGTCAGCCCGAGGACGATCCCCTCTGGGCATCAGGAAGGGGCTCCGGAGGATTCGGCAGGAGTCCCCGGGTAGAGCTCCCTCAGGGCGCGCCGCCAGGCGCGCGCCTGGTCGGGGAACCCCAGGTCCTCGCACAGCTCGGCGAATCGTCGCAAGGGAGCCGGGTCGTGAAGGGCGATCAGGGCCTGTGCGGCCGCTGTTGCACCCCCTGCAAACTGGTGGTCATTGCGGATGTCAGGCAGGTCGGGGTCGGCATGGCCGAGGAGTTTCCTGTACATCTCGAGCAGCTCGTCGCGATGCCGGCGCAGCACGGCGACGCGGGCTGTGAGTCGGGCCGCTTCGCCTTCCTGGCCGTCGAGACGGACCGCACGGGCCAGGGAGTAGGCCAGGTCGAGCCGGTGGGGCTCCGCCTCCCAGGCGCGGCGGAGGGCCGCGACGGCTGCTGGCCAGTCGCGCCGCACCAGTGCCGCCCGGCCCAGATGTTCGGCGAAGGCGGTCAGCGCCGTCCAGTCCGGTGGGATCCGCTTCACGGCCTCGACGAGCCCCTGAGTTTGCTGGCTCTCCCACAGGCCGGTCAAGAGCGCGGCAAGGGCGTCCGGGGCGTCCGGGGCCGTGGCCACAGCCTGCCGCAGGAGGGCGAGCCCCTCCTCATCGCGACGATCGCGGATCAGGGCCAGTCCTAGCGCGATCGCGGCATGGCGATCATCGGGTCTGAGGCGGACCGCCGGCCCGAACCGTTGGATCACCCGATACGGCGAGACCTGGGCCACGTCGAGCCAGGCCAGGCTGATCAGCCATTCGAGCCGCCTGGCCACCTCGGGTTCCGCCTCGGCCAGGCGCAGACCCAGGCGGCGCGCCTCGGCCTCGCGCCCCTGGTGGATGTAGAGATCGGCCAGCAGCCACCCGGCTTCCGCGACGCTCGGATCGAGTCGCAAGGCCTCGCTCCAGCAGGACTCGGCGGCGGCGGGCTGGGCCAGATGGGATCGAGCCTTCCCCTCATAGAGTTTCACCAGCGCCGCCACGGTGCGGTCCCGCGCCTCGACCGAAAGATCTCTCAGCCCCGAGGCGACGGGTGCCGCCGGGGAGTCGGTCGAAATCCGTGCCAACTGATCCAGCGCCCGCCGCGATTGGGCCGGGTCGGGCGGCCTGGTGCGCTCGGCGCGTTCCAGCGCAAGCTGAGCCATCAGCAGACGGCCGTTGACGCCGTCGGGATACGCGTGCAGGTAGGCATCCAGCAAGGGCTCCGCCTCATCGAGGCGACGCCCCCTCAGGAGCTCGATCGCCCGGTTCAGGGTTTGCTCAGGATCCAGCGGGGTCCGCGCTGGCGGTGCCGAGCGGATGAGGAAGATCAGGGCACCTCCGGCGAAGGCCGCCATCACCCCTGCGATCACGACGCGACGTGAGGTCAAGGGCATTCCACCGCTCCGCCGTTACGCGATCAAAGCGGGCACGACGGCGCCGTGCGAGGCACGGATCGGCCGGCCTTGCGGATCCCGGAGTTCCAGGTCCGCGGGGACACCCAGCAGGTGCAAGAGGGTCTGGGCCAGGTCCGGCGGGGTGACGGGATCGGTCGCCGGGTAGGCACCGTGCTTGTCGGTGGCACCATGGACGGCCCCGCCGGTAATGCCGGCCCCGGCCAGCAGGATCGACTGCGCGTAGGGCCAATGGTCCCGGCCGGCTTGCTTGTTGATGGTTGGCGTGCGCCCGAATTCACTGAAGACCATCAGCAAGGTGTCGTCGTCAAGGCCGCGCTCCCCCAGGTCGGTGATCAGTGCCGCGAGCGCCTGGTCGGCCGGCGGCATGAGGCGTTCGCGCATGTGGTGATAGATCCGCCCGTGCGAGTCGAATTCGCCGCCGCCGGGCCCGGGTGGGGTCGGATCGATCCAGTAGACCGTTACCATCGGGATATTCGCCTCGATCAACCGTCGCGCCAGGAGCAGTCCCTGCCCGAAGAGATGCCGGCCATAACGGTCCTGAACCGCCGGGGGCTCGCGACGAAGATCGACCGCTGTGCGCAGGACCGCGGAATCCATCAACTGCCAACCTTGCTGGTACAGCTCGTCCCAGGCCCGCGTCGCCGGCGCGGTCTCCCGCCACTGGGCGGCACCGAGCCGCTGGAACAACTCCCCGCGCCGGACCAGTTTAGCCGCGGTCATCGAGTCGGGCAGGTCGGACTCCGGCGACCGAAACCGGGCCGTCTGCTTCTCCCCTTCGAGGACCAGGGGGTCGAACCTCCGACCGAGGAAGCCAGCCGTCTGCCCCGGCCAGATGCCGTCGACCGGCGGTGCCCGAAACAAGGTGGGCAGCGCGACAAACGGCGGGATGCCACCGCGCCAGCCGCGCCACCGCGCGTAGATGGCGCCCAGGTGGGGATGGTCAGTCGGCCGGATGTGCGTCTGATCGACCTTGGGTGTGGCATGGTACGTACCGGTCAACATGGTGTACATGCCGGTGGTGTGCACCGACGCGTCATGGGTGACCGAGCGGACGATCTTGTAGCGATCGGCGACCGCCGCCAGGCGCGGCAACAGCTCGCTGACATGAATCCCGGGGACCTTGGTGGGGATCGGTCGCAGCTCGCCCCGCACGTCGGCGATGGGGGAATCGGGTTTCATGTCCCAGGTGTCGAGCTGCGAGGGACCCCCGTTGAGGAAGACGAGGATGCAGCGCCTGGCACGGCCGAAGGTCGCGGCGGTGCGACGGCCGCCCGCCGGCCCCAGGTCCCGACCGAGTACCGGCCGGGAGAGACCCATCGGGCCCAGGAACCCGAGCTGCAAGAGCCGGCGGCGGGGCAGGGCTGCGGCCAAGAGGTCGAAACCAGACATCGCGGCCATGATGGGACCTCCCCAGTTCCGCCCGTGGCACCGGCTCACGACCCGGCTCGGTATGACACCGGCCCGCACGTAGGTCAGGCTTTAGCCTGACAGAATCGGATTGTCAGGCTAAAGCCTGACCTACGGGGTAATACGATGACCGCGCTGGTCACCGGGATGTCGAGCGTGCCCGATTCCGACCACGGCTCGGCCCGTCGCCGTCCAGGAACTGGTTGGTCGAATTCCCGCTGTGGTCGTGCCAGGAATAGCGGCTGATGGGCGGCCGCACATCGAAGCGATTCTCGCGCGCCCCGGGGTCGATGATGATGGCCTCGGTGCCCGTTCCGCCGAAGGTGCCCATGATCACGAACCAACGGCCGTTCGCCGCCGCCGTACGGATGGCGGTCGAGTTGGGGAGGCTGGCGTCGACGTTCACCTCCCAGACGCTGTCATCGACGCCCTTGCCCTTCTCCCAGATGCACGTCTTGCACAGCCGCACATAACTGAGCCAGAACCAGTTCGTGTCGCACTTGCCTCGATACGATGGCAAATTCGGCCCCTGGTCGGCGTCACCGACGAAGACCCCCACGTCGAAGCCGGCGATGTCCGTCCCCTCGAACCGGTTGACACACACGTTCTCCCGAGTGGCATCCAGGGCCAGGCCGATCCCTTTGCGCCCTCGACCCACCAGGCCGGTGAAACCGACGAAGCTCATCAGGGCGGGCATGGCCGGGGTCGGCTGGACGCGGATGGCCGCGCCCGTCGACCCGGTCTCGATCGTGCCAAACTGATATCGGCAGCGGTTCATACCCGTGACGACCACGGCATCACCCGCGGGGCGCCGATAGTGGAAATACGTGCCCTCGGCGCGGATGACCAGGTCCGCCGCGTCGGGGACGATGAGCGTATCGCCCAGGTCATAGTCGCCGGGCAGCCACTCCACCGAGTGCCGTCCGTAGCAGGAGACGGTCTTCTGCATCGACGGAGAGACGTCGACCTCGACCTCGAACTTGGCCGCGCGCGTGATCGAAGCCAGCAGCTCGACCTGATCATCCTTGCCGTCGCAGATGAGGTCCGCCCTGGCTTTGACGGCCGGCGCCGAGTTGGCCGCGGCGACGGTGACGGCGGCCGGACGGGCCACGGAAGTCCCCACCAGGCCGAGAACCGTCGCGACGATCAGGATCCGTACCATGAACTGCTCTCCGAGGGGGTGGGCGGGTGGCGGGAACAGACCTCTCCCTCCGTTCGGCTTTCACTCGCCACGCCACCCACCACTCCCCATTCGCCACGGCCAGCGCAGCCAGCGAGGTTCACCAGGGATCAATATGAATCGGAGCTGATAACCTCACCTCCCCTCCGCGTGCCCAGGGCCCACCAGGTCTGGGGCGAGACGCTATTCTTGACGAAGTGGACCGAGCCGTCCGCGAAGCAGACGTTGACGCCGCCAGGATGATTGCTGGTCGGCGGCGCGGTCATGGTCGGGTCGCCCTGGCCGTTGAGCCAGGGGATCCCCGGCGGGGGATTATCGCACGAGTAGGTGTTCGGAGTGCCGAAATGGGTGTAGTTGAGCAGCCCCGCATACAAGGGGAAACCGAAGCTCCAGCAAAAACCCGTGTTCCAGGCCGTGAGACTCTGTGTCCCGCCCGGCAGCGAGTTGCAGGCCTGCATGAATTGCAGGACTTGTTGCGGTGAGGATCCGGTCCGCGGCAGACTGATGGGGCATTGGTAGATGCCCCGGATCCCATCGGGCGAGTTGGAATACACCGCCGGCAGTTGACCGCCGCCGTTGACGCCGAT
Organism: Isosphaeraceae bacterium; assembly: GCA_021324445.1. Taxonomy (GTDB): domain Bacteria; phylum Planctomycetota; class Planctomycetia; order Isosphaerales; family Isosphaeraceae; genus JAJPJC01. The sequence continues at coordinate 6,696 of JAJPJC010000236.1, read as the reverse complement.
GAGACGTTCGCTGAACATTCCCGTGTTCGAGGTCCCATCCTTGACCGACTCGATCCCGAACACACGGGCGTTCATCGCCGGCAGACCCGCATAGGGAACTGGCGGCACGATGATGCCGCTCGCCTCATTATCGACGTTGGGAAAACTGCTCGCCAGGGGACCCGGGCCGCCGTAGTTGCCCATGTAGTTGGACACTCCCATGGGATACCCGAAGGCTCCTCCCTCCCTGACGGCCTGGATCGAATACTCATCCGAGGGACAGATGAAGACGAGCGGCTGCGTGGCCGTCACCGTCGTGTTCGGCCAACCAAAAGAGTAGCCGATCGGACCGAAGGCGACGTTATAGGCATTGAACAGGACCTGTTGCTCGACGTTCCCGAGGATGGCGTCGCACCACGAGCTGGCCACGGACCAACTGTATTGCGCGCCGGTCGGGTAATTGCACTGCATGGGGAAGCAATTGTTCTGGGAGATGTAGTTGTGCACGGCCAGTCCCAACTGCTTGAGATTGTTGACGCACTGGCTGCGGCGCGCGGCCTCGCGCGCCGACTGGACAGCGGGGAGCAGCAGAGCGATCAGGACCGCGATGATGGCGATCACCACCAGCAGCTCGATCAAGGTGAAGCCGCGAATCGACCGCCTCATGGATGAACTCCTCTCATGAGAACACATGACGAAATGACCACCCAGGACTGGCCCGGCCCCTCACGCCGATTCCCCATGCCCGATCCCCGAGGTTCCGATTCCCGCGCACAACCGCGCCCCGCCGGACTGCCGCACCAGTCCGGCCGCGCAAGGATCATCGAGTCGTGAGGGCACGACCAACCGAGCACGGCCTCCAATCTATGGGAAAGCCACCGGGTTTGCAATGCTCTTGCTCAATTTTTTTCAGTTCGAAGCCCGCAGGGTTCGCGGCAGCGGGAGCACCGGCTCGCTGGCCGGCCACCGGCCGGTCCGGCACCGGCTCAAGGTCTTGCGGCGGCCTGGGCGCGCCGGTCCGTGGTCGGCGCGGCCGGCCGGCCGCGTGGGAAGCCGGGCAGCGGGTCCGGCACGCCCCGGCCTTCCTGGATGCGGTAGGCGGACTCACCGAGCGGAGCGCCGAAGCGTTCCACGCGTCCGGAAGGCCAGACCACCTCCATCGACCGCACGCCGCGGGTCTGGCCCAGCCCGATATGCAGCCGCGGGTCGCCGGCCGACTGGTAGCTGCCGCCGCCATGGCGATAAGCGACGTGAGTCCTTCCCTCGTGGTCCACGACCGTGAGCCTGGCCCCGACGGCGTCGCGGTTCGAGCCCGCCCCGACGAGGTGAACCGTGAGGAAATGGCCGGCGTCCGTCCGGTTGTGGAAGTAGGCCAGCAGCTCGTTCTGGCCGATCAACACGAGGTCGATGCGGCCATCGTTGTCGAGATCGCCGGCGGCCAGGCCGCGGCCATGGCGCGGGACGCTCCACGGGGCGCCGGCGCGCCCCGAGACGTCGATGAGCCGGCCCCCTTCCGCACCAACCAGCAGTTGGGCGGGCATGGCGTAGGGGAAGACGGGCTGGAAGTCATCGATGTTCCCATTGGCCGTCGCCAGGTCGAGCCGGCCATCGTTATCGCAGTCCAGACAGACGGCCCCGAAGCCGAGCAAGGTTCGGCTGGCGGTCTCCAGCCCCGAGGCGCTGCTCCGGTCGGCGAACAGGCCGCCGCCCAGGTTGTGATACAACGTGGTGGACTCGCCGTAGAAGTTGGTGACGACCAGGTCGAGCCGGCCATCGCCATCGAGGTCGCCACAGGCGATGCCCATGCCGGCCTTGTAATTGCCGTCGGCACCGGCGGCCAGGCCGGCGGCAGGACCGTCCTCCCGGAAGTGCAGACCCCCCAGGTTGCGGAAGAAGAAGTTCGCCGTGGTGTCGTTGGCCACGAACAGATCGATCCGGCCGTCGTCGTCGAGATCGGCCGCGACGACGCCCAGCCCCCGGCCGTCCACGTCCGCGATCCCGGCCTGGTCGGTCGCTTCCACGAACCGGCCGCCGTCATTGCGGAAGAGCCGGTCCTTCCGCGCCGGGAAGAGCCGCGGCCGGCAGGCCCGGACCACGGTCCGGCCGCCCGGAGTCACGCTGTTGCAGACCCGGGGATTGGCGGCATCCCAGACGAGGTAGTGACAGACATACAGATCCAGGTCGCCATCGTTGTCCAGGTCGGCGAAGGCCGCCGAGGTCGGCCAGTCGCGGTCGCCGCCCAGCCCGGCCGCCTCGGTCGCGTCCTCGAAGCTGCCATCGCCCCGGTTGCGGTACAGGGCATAAGAGCGCCACCTCGTGAGGAAGAGGTCGGGGTCGCCGTCGTTGTCGTAGTCACCCACGGCGACGCCATGACCGTAGCCGCCCGGCAAGCCGGCGATCCCGGCGCGGGCGGTCGCGTCCTCGAAGGTGCCGTCGCCCCGGTTATGGAACAGTCGATCCCTCTGGGGGTGCGGACCCGGAGGTGGCGGAAACTTGCCGCCCTGGACGACGTAGACATCGAGCCAGCCATCGCCGTCGTAGTCGAGCAGGCCGACGCCGCCGCTGGCCGTCTCGGGGAGCTGGCGGAGCGCGGTCTCGCCGTTCTCGAAGAAGAAGCGGAGGCCGGCGGTCTCGGCGTCATCGACGAACCGGGGTTCCACCGCGGTCGATTGGCCGGCCGATTCGGGGTGGAAGTCCCAGCCGGGGCGCAGGCCCGGGTCGCCGACTCGTTCGGCCAGCGACGGGCCGGGCCGCGCCGGTTGGGGAGGGGACGGGATGGGTGGCTCCGCGGAATCCAGGCGCCCTCCGACCGCCAGGGCCCCCCAGGCGCGGGCTTCCAATCCCCGGCCCAGCGCCCGGGCCAGCTCGGCCAGCTCCGCGGCGCGGGAACGCCGCTGGTCCGGCCCCAGCGACGCGAGGTCGAGGTCCAGGATGCGCTCGCGATAACGGTCCTTGATCGGCTCGAGCCGGGCGATCTCCCGCCGCAGCGCGGCTGCGCGATCGAGCTGGCCGGCCTGGATCGCCAGCTCCGCCAGCCGCCCCAGGGCCGCCGTGTTCCCGGGGTCGTGTTCCGCCAGCGCGGTCAGCGCAACCCGTTCCCGGTCGGTCGCTCCGGAACGCTCAGCGAACCAGACCCTCAGAGCGAGGACCTCGACCTCGGGGACCGATGGAGCCGGCAGGTGCTCGAGTGCCCGCCACGCCTGGCCGGCGTCGCCGACCGCCAGGGCCCAGTCCAGCCGCGCGCGCCAGACCGCCGGGTCATCCGGCCGTCGGCCCTGGCAGGCGTCCAGCCATCGCCGGGCCTCGTCGAATCGTCCGGCGCGGGTCGCCATGTTGGCCAACCCCAGCCAGACCCGGTCATCGGTCGGGGCCAGCTTCTGTGCCTGGAGCAAGACCGTGCGAACCCCGTCGACCGGCACGGCCTCGATATCCAGCAGGCACAGCTCCTTGAGGGCCGCGGCCGGATCCGCCGCGTCGCGCCCATTCTGACGGAACAGGCGGCGCACCGCGTCGAGCCGCCCCTGGAACCGCATCAAGCGAGCGAGGTTCCGGCGGATCTCGACAGCGTCGGCGGGATTGGCGGCCTCACGCAGCCCGTGCTCGAACGTCTGCTCGGCGGCTGCGAACCGGCCCTGGCTCATCTCGTGCAAGCCCCGCGCCACCACCGCCGAGGCGGCGCTGGCCCCCGAGGCCGGCGCGCGGAGGCCCCGGCGATACTGCACCGCGGCCAGCCCGCAGAGTGAGGCTCCTCCCAGGGCCAGCAGACCGACAGCCCCCGCGCTCCACCACCAGCGGCGCCGTTGCATCATCCTCTCCCAGCAAGCTCCCCGTCATCGGGCCTGGCGGCGGCCGCCGCTGTACGGGAGCGCTCATCCGGGGGCCTTCTCCTGCTCGGGCCGCGGCCGGCCGACCGGCGCCGCCTGCCGGCATCCAGATCAACTCCCTGGGGCTACTTGGGCGGAGTCCCAGGGTGCCGGCCTGGCCCCCCCTTTTTCAAGCTCCCGGCCTCCTTGCCGATCGACATCGTGCCCCCCATCATCTCCTGCATCTTCTTGATCTGGGCCTCCGTGGGCGGCCCCAGGTTCGGTGGCGTGATCACTTTTCCCGGAGGTTCCCCACACCCCGACACGAGACCGGCCAGGACGAGAATCGCCGCCCATCGACGACGAACGGTCATGAATGATGCTCCTTTTGCAAAGATGCCCATGCTACCCCAGACAACCCGCAACCCACCCCGGGATCGAGGCCTCATGGGCGGAACGATTCGCCGATTGCCGAGCACCTGCCGATGCTCGATCCGGGTCGCGCGATCGCACGAGAACCTTGGGGTCGGACGGCGTGAAATCGCGGATAGGAACGCGTAAACGATTCAGAAATCTTACAAAAAGGATACTTGATTGATACCGGGCAGTCTACGACCGCCGGGGTGGGGCTGTCAACGTTTTTTCTCAACTTTTTTCAGTGGCGGTCGGTGCACCGGCCGGACTCGGGGCTGGTCAGGGAGGGAAGGTTCCCGGCTGGCGAGGGCACAACGCGCCGGAGTGGTCCGGCCAGGCTCTCGAGCTGGGCGAGGAGCCGCTCGAAGCGGTCGAAGTCGAGCGATTGCGCGCCGTCGGACAGCGCGTGGTCGGGATCCGGATGCACTTCGATCAGAAGGCCGTCGGCGCCGGCGGCCAGGGCGGCCAGGGCCATGGGCCCGACGTAGTCGCGCCGGCCGGTCCCGTGGCTGGGATCGACCAGGATCGGCAGGTGCGACAGCGCCTTGGCCGGCGGGATGACCGAGAGGTCGAGCGTGTTGCGGCTGTGGTCGGAGAAGGTCCGCACGCCGCGCTCGCAGAGGATCACGTCGCGGTTGCCGCCGGAGAGCAGGTACTCCGCCGACATCAGCCATTCCTCCAGCGTGGCCGCCATCCCGCGCTTGAGCAGGATCGGCCGCGGGGCGCGCGCGGCGCGGCGGAGCAGGCTGAAGTTCTGCATGTTCCGCGCCCCGATCTGGATCACGTCGGCCACCTCCTCGACCGCCGAGGCGCTCTCGGTGTCCATCAGCTCGGTGACGATGCCGATGCCGGTCCGCTCCCGGGCGCGGCGGAGGATCTCCAGGCCGTCCAGCCCCAGCCCCTGGAAGGCGTAGGGGCTGGTGCGGGGCTTGAAGGCGCCGGCGCGGAGGAATCGCACGCCGCGCGCCATCAGCCACTCGGCCGTGCGGACGATCATGGATTCATCCTCGACCGAGCAGGGACCGGCGATGATCGTGAAGTGGCGCTGGCCGAAGGTGCCCTGCGGCAGCCGGATGACCGTGTCGTCGGCGTGCATCTCGCGGCTGGCGAGCTTGTACGGCTTGGTGACCCGGATCAGCTCCAGCACCCCGGGGAGGACCTCGAGCGTCCGAGGATCGATCGCGGCCGTGTTGCCGGTGATCCCGATCGCCGTGCGCGTGGCCCCGGGCATGGGGTGCGGTGTCAGGCCCATCTGACGGATCGCCGCGAGCACCCGGTCGATCTGCTCGGGCGTGGAGTGGCTCTGCATCACAACGAGCATGGTCGTTCCTTCGTACAAGCACCGCGGGACGGGTGGCCAGCAACTCGTGGTATCCGCTTCCTCGCCCCAAGACGGCTATGATAGCAGCTCGGGCGGAGTCACCATGCCTCCCCTTGCCCCACCCGTCCCGGCGGGTTACATTCTTGTTTAACACTCGTCGGATCTAGGGATACGACCCGGAGATTCGGCGACCGGAGCCGATCCGAACCAAGCCGAACTGAGCGTGAGAGGGCTGATCATGCTGACATTGTGGGGGCCGGGCGGGAGCTATCGGTATTGCGACGGCCGGTCGCGGCGGTCGTTCCTCCAGCTCGGCGGTCTGGCGATGGGCGGCCTGGGCCTGCCCGGGCTGCTCCAGGCCGAGGCGCAGGCCCGCGGCACGAGCCCCACCGGGGCTGAGGTCGCGGGCTCGTCGCACAAATCGGTGATCATGATCTACCTGACGGGGGGTCCGGCGCACCAGGATACCTTCGACCTCAAGCCCGACGCGCCCGAGGGCATCCGCGGCGAGTTCCGGCCCATCGCCACCCGGCTCCCCGGAGTCCAGGTCTGCGAGCACCTGCCCCGGATCGCCGGGCTGATGGACAAGGTCGCCGTGATCCGCTCGGTCGTCGGCCTGCGCGACGAGCACTCCAGCTCCCAGAGTCTCACCGGATACCCGCGAGCCCAGAGCCAGCGCGAGGGGCGGCCCAATTTCGGGTCGGTAATCGCTCGGTTGCAGGGGGTGGTCGACCCGGTCGTGCCGCCCTGCTTCGACCTGTCCCCGCGCATGCAGCACATGCCGTACAACATCCCCGGGCCGGGCTTCCTCGGCAACGCGTACAAGCCGGCGCGGATGGAGGCGGAAGACCTGGCGCTGCTGAGGCCCCCGGCCGAGGTACCGCCGCCGCGGTTCGATCGCCGCCGGGCCCTGCTCGGGCAGTTCGACCAGTTCCGCCGCTGGGTCGACAACGCCGACCTCGGCGGCATGGACGGAGTCTACCGCCGCGCCTTCGAGGTGCTCTCCTCGGACAAGGTCGCCCGGGCGCTGGACCTCTCCCGCGAGGATCCCCGGCTGCGCGACCGCTACGGCATCGGCTCGCCGGAACCCGTGGACGATGCCGCGCCGCGGTGCAACGACCAGTTCCTGATTGCCCGCCGCCTCGTCGAGGCCGGGGTGCGGTGCGTGACGATCGCCTT
>JAJPJC010000235.1 GCA_021324445.1 Isosphaeraceae bacterium | reverse complement strand
TCTTCCAAGGGGAGGCGCCGGAACGCTCTCCCAGGGGCTACCGCCCCTGGCTATTGACCACCGCCCCCATTCGGGGGCTCAGATACCCTTAGGAACAGACTCTGAGCAGGCTCGCGGGCGGCGCGCGCCGGCGGCCGCCGCGGTATGGCTCCGAGGACGACCGGCAGAGGGTCCCGGCCGATGCGTTGGGGTCTGTGGAGAACTACCCGTCCCGGGATGGACTGCCCAGATGAGCGCCGCTTGGGCCTGCCGGTCCGCAGCGTGGCGGTCGAGAGCCAGAACCAGCCGAGGAACCGTCACGTGGAAGTAACAGAGCAGCTCGGGAAGGAGGGGGGAGCGGAGGGCCCTGTTGCCCTGCGAGGGGCACCTGTGAGCGGAGACGGTCGGGCCGGGCGTTGTGGGTCTGGGCCGCGGCCGCACTCCAGCGCCGAGGGACTGGTCACCTTGGCCCTGGATCCGCACCTACAGGAACGCGATTGCACCCGGTTTCCTTCCGCGCGGGAGTCGGCGGGAGTGTCAGCGGCTGGAGCCTGGCTGGCCGACCGCGCGGCTCAACGGCTGCCGGTCGGGTTCAGCACCCGTTGCAGGAGCGTCGGATCGAGGTTCAAGGGCTTCCGCGGTGTGCTGGCCTTGCGTGTCTCGGCAGCCGCGGGCTCGGGTGGGGCGCCCTTGGGATTTCCCTCGGGTCGGGTACCCCGCGCCGGGCTCAGTGGGGTGGTCGCCGGGTCGCCCGGTAGGGGTGGGAGTGCCTCGGCCGTGGCGCCCTGTTGCCGGAGTCGCGCGGCCGGATTCCCGGCGGTGCGCGGATCCGTCCCGCGCGGGATCGCCGGGCGAGGACCGCCCATCATGTACGGCAGCGGGAATTCCCGCGGGTCGGCGAGGGGCCATTGCTCGGGCACCATGCCCTGGCCCGGGATGTATCGATAGGCGGGACCGGACCGGCCATCGTTGGGGAGCACCGGCGTGGCCATGACCTGCGGGTTGGCCGTGCCGGCTCGTGAGGAACCGCGTCCCTGGACCTGCCCGCCGGCAGGCAACCGATCGGCGGCGAAGACCTCCCCGGAACCCGCAGCCGGCCCGTCCCCGGCGGTACGCGCAGCCGGGTCGCCGTCCTTGGCCGGGCAGACGCTGTTGACCCAGGTCGCAAGGATCTGATAGGCCCGGTTGTTCGACCCGGGAAAAATCGGCCGCTTGTTCCGCCCCTCCCCGTGCGGTCGCAGCAAGCTGGTCAGAAGCTTGCTATCGGGCGGATTGTCCCGATTGATCACGTTCAGGACCGTATCCAGGTTGGCCCGCAACGCGTCGGGAGTCTGGTCGCGACGACTCCGGATCGAAACGAGCTGAAAGGCCCCGGGATAGTCACCATCGTGGCACTTGGCACAGTAAGCCTGCAAGACGGGTTGAACGTACCGGACGAATTCCTCGGTACGCTTGATCGCCAGCGGCCGGGGAAGGTCGAAGATCACCGGCAGACCCGAGAGCCCCATCCCGCGCTGGGCTCCTCGCAGTACGGCCGAGTCGAGGGACCCCGGCTGCTCGTCGTGGACCGCATCCGCCCCGGTCTGGCGGATCTCCGGGTCGAGTTTCCTCCGCGCCGCCAGGGCCTCGGACTGGCCGATCTTCGCCAGCATCGCCTTGGCCGGACCGTGCTGAGGCTGATCTGCAGGACCTTCGCGAGCTGTTCCTTGGCTTCGGACGTCAAGTGGTAAGTCAGACACCACTGCGCCAGCTTCATCTGCTCGCCGGGATCGCTCTCGGGGATCTGTTCGCGCTTGTATTCATAGGCTTCCCGGATGGAATGGAACGACCTCTCGACCCGGCGCTCCGGGAATCGAATCACCCCCAGTTTCATGGTGACCACGTAAGTCGAGTCCTCGCGGGCCACGACGCCCTGGATCAGCCGGCCATCGGTCAAGAGCAGGAACTCTTCCGTGCTCTCCGGCGCGCGGTTCGCGGGTGGAGGCTCCGGTGCCGCCGGCGCGTCCGGTCCCGCCCCGACGCCGACCGACAGGCCCAAGGCCGCCACGAGGGAGAGCCCGGCCGACACGAATACCCTTGTGCTGGTCGCCATGTACCCTGAAACCCCGGAGCCGCCGCCAGGAACGGTAAGGACCCGGCGGACATTGGGAACGGAAATGGAAAGTGAGGACGAATTCCGGTCGAGATGGTGGCGGTACGCTAGAGCACTCCCTAGAATTCGTCAAGCTGAGTTCGCGCCGTGACCTTCGCCTGGTCAAACCCGTGACGACGCCCGGACCTGGAGGCCCGATCCATCATGACATCACGGGAGCCTTCACCCCTGCTGGAGGCGATGATCGGCGAGACCGTCGTCGTGGACCTCAAATCGAGCTATGTCTGTCTCGGTACGCTCGTCTCGTGCGATGGTCACTTCCTCGAGCTGAGAGATGCAGACCTGCATGATTTTCGCGACAGCATTGCCACTCGCGAGGTGTATGTGTATGACTCAGCTCGATTTGGGATTCGGCGCAACCGCGCCCGGGTCTTGATCCAGCAGGATGACGTGGTGGCCATCGCCCGCTACGCCGATATCTCGGAGTCGTAGCCACGCTCCCTCATCGTCGCGCCCCCGGCGGCTGGCACCCCCAGCTTGGACCGCGAGAAAACTCAACCGACAGCGAACACCCCTAGAGAGTCGAGCCCAGAGGGGATTCCTCGAGGCTCTCACTGGCCGGGTGCGAAACCGAACGTGACGGACCGTCGGACGAATCTCCCAGAATCCCCGAGATTTCGACCCAGAAGAAGGACAGACGACCGATGACAATTCCTCGTTGGTTGCTTGCAATATCGATTGCGCTGACGGCCTGGGTGACGGCGGCGGCGCCGGCCCGGGCAGCGTCGATTCGGGACGGGGCGGGGATGTTCCGTCCCGAGGCCGTGGAAAAAGCCAAGGCCCGGCTCGACCGCCTGGAGCGGGCAAGCGGGATCCCGGTCGTGATCGAGACGATCGAGGCGTTACCGGGAGTGGAGAAACAGGCTTCGAAGGAGTCCAAGGAGCGCGCCGTCAATGAGGAGGCCGATCGCCGCGACCGGGCGATCCGCGATGAAGGGATCTACATCCTGATCTCGAAGCGGGACCGGGTGATCTCCAACACGCACATCCGCGCTCGACTGGAGCGGATCCTCCCCGAGGCGAAGCGGGATGCCATCCGCAAGGCGTTCGTCGAGGAGTTTCGCCACCAGGACTTCGATGGCGGCTTGAACCGAGCGGTGCAAACGATCGAAGAGTGTTTGGAAGGTGTCAGGGTCTCGAACCGGAGGGCCCAAGGCCCCGCGGGGGTTCCGGCTCCCTTGGGTCGCGGCGGTCGCGCCGGAGGAGGATCATCCATGTTGGGAACGATTCTGCTGATCGGCCTGGGCATCCTCGCAGTCCTGGTGCTGCTGCGGATCCTTGGCGGACTCTTTGGCCGCTCGGCTGGAGCGGGCTACCCGAACCAGATGGGTGGCCTGGGCCGTCCCGGTATGGGTCCTGGACCGGGCGGGGGACCCGGCTCCTACGGCGGGCCGGGGTACGGGGGTGGCCGGGGTGGTGGTTTCTTCTCCGGCTTGCTCGGAGGACTCGGTGGGGCCATGGCCGGCAATTGGCTGTACGACCAGATGTCCGGTCGTCATGGACAGATGTCCTCGGGAACCGCGTACCCGACCGATGAACCCACCGCGGGCTTGCCCGATCAGGGTGATGACGCGATTATCGGCTCGGAGGACCATGGCGGCCGCGGGGAGTCCTGGGACGATGGCGGCGGCACCGACACCGGCGGTGGGGATTGGGGCGGCGGTGATCCCGGTGGCGGTGGCGACTGGGGCGGCGGCGGTGGCGATTGGGGCGGTGGTGGCGGCGACTGGGGCGGTGGTGGCGGCGACGGCGGCGGCGATTGGTAAAGCGATCGGCCCCGGACCCCGCCGCGGTTGGGGGCGCAGGCAATCGACTCGCCGTCACGAGTCTGGGTCCCGGATCCCGACCCGTGGCGGCGACCGCTCCGCTCCGGGCATCGCGGGATCGGGCCGCGATCACCGCAGGGCCGTTTTCCGTTCCAGGTCTCGGGATCAGGAGGGACTAGCCTCATGGATCGACACGGCCAGCGGCGGGAGGCGTTACGACGGACCCTCGCGGCCAGCGATGCCCAAGCCGTCCTGGTGAGTTCCACAACCAATGTCCGCTACTTGACCGGGTTCACAGGCGAATCCTCGGTCCTCCTGCTGGCGCCGGACCGGGACTTGCTGATCTCCGACGGTCGGTTCACCACTCAGATTGCGCAAGAATGTCCCGGACTGGAGACCGCGATCCGTCCCAGCGGCCGCGAGCTGAACCAGGAGATTGCCCGAGCCGTCACGGGCCTGGGCCTGACTCGGTTGGCGTTCGAAGCGGCGAGCTGGACCGTGGCCGACTATGAATCGATCCGCGAGGCCGTACCCGGTGTGGCCTTGATCGGTGTCCGGGGTTGGGTCGAGGCGTTGCGGCGGGTCAAGGATGAGGAGGAGATCGCCGCGATTCGAGCGGCCGTGCGGTGCGCCGAGCGCGCCTTCACCATGGTTCGCGCAGGGCTCCGCGAAGGGGACACGGAAAAGGACGTCGCCGACGCCCTGGAGGGCGGTCTGCGACGATGCGGGGCCACGGCGGCGAGCTTCCCGCCGATCGTGGCCGTCGGGGTCAACGCCGCGCTGCCGCATGCACGCCCCACGACCACCGCCCGGATCGGCGACGCCGACTTCGTCCTGATCGACTGGGGGGCTTCCGGACAACCTTATAAGAGTGACTTGACGCGAGTCCTCGTCACGGGTAAGGTCAGTCCGAAATTCGCGACGATTTATCGAACCGTCCTGACGGCTCAAGAACAGGCGATCGCGGCGATCCGGCCGGGTGTGCCGGCGCAACAGGTTGATGCCCTCGCCCGCACCGTCATCGAGGCTGCCGGTTACGGCGACTTCTTCGACCACGGCCTGGGCCACGGGGTGGGCATGGAGATCCATGAGGCCCCCCGGCTCCGCAAGGAATCGCCGGACCTCCTCGAGGCGGGCATGGTGGTCACGATCGAGCCGGGCATCTATCTGCCCGATTGGGGCGGCATCCGGATCGAGGACGACGTGCTGGTGACCCCCGATGGGCGCGAGGTTCTCTCGCACATCCCCAAGTCCCTGGATTCGGTTCAAATGGACTAAGTCGCCCAATCCCACCCCAGGCCGGGCCAGGTCCGGGAACCGGTCGCGATCAGGGCGGGCGAGCCGGAGCGGAGACTCGAGGCCAAGCGATGGCCCTTGCGGAGTACACGAATGGAGGAAAACTCCCGAAGCCCGACCGACCCGTTTGATATTCAAAGGATCCATTACCTCGTCCGGCTCATGAAGCGGTATGACCTGACCGAGCTGGGCTTGCAGAACGGCCAGGTGCGGATCCGCTTGAGACGCCGTGGTCCCGAGCCGGCGGCACCGCCTGTCGGACCGGTTCATCCGGCGGTCGTGCCGGCCGTCGGGCCGGCGCCGACGAGCCCGACTCCTCCCCCGCCGGCCGAGTCGGTGCCTCCCGCCGCGGCGAAAACCGCGGTGATCGAAAGCCCCATGGTCGGCACCTTTTATACCTCCAGCGCACCCGATGCGCCCCCATTCGTGGCGACGGGCTCGGTCGTTCATCCCGAGACGATTGTCGGGATCATCGAGGCGATGAAGGTCTTTACCGAGATCCCGGCGGGCGTCTCAGGGACCATTGTCGAGGTGCTGGCCAAGAACGGTCAGCCGGTCGAGTTCGGCCAACCGCTCTTTCGCGTGCTCCCGTCTTGACTTGGTTATTTGTTATTGGTTATTTGCTCTTGGTTATTCGTCATTCGTCACGGGCCGACAGGACGGGGGTTTGGTCCTGGTCTTCCACCAATAACTAATAACCAATCACCAAAGACGATGTTTCAACGAATCCTGGTTGCCAACCGTGGGGAGATCGCGCTGCGGGTGATCCGTGCCTGCAAGGAGCTGGATATCGAGGTCGTGGCGGTGTTCTCCGAGGCCGACCGGGCCGCACCCTACCTGGAGCAAGCCGATCGCGCGATCTGCATCGGGCGGGGCCCGAGCGTCGACAGCTACTTGAATCGACCCCGGATCATCGCCGCCGCGGAGGTCGCCGATGTCCAGGCGATCCATCCCGGATATGGCTTCCTGAGCGAGAACCCCGATTTCGCCGAGGTCTGCCGCTCCAGCGGCTTCGAGTTCATCGGGCCGCCGCATGAGGCCATCCGCAAGATGGGGTTGAAGACCGAGGCCAAGCAGATCGCGGCCGCGGCCCAGGTCGCCTGCGTGCCGGGCTCCGATGGCGTCATCGCCAATGATGCCCAGGCCCTGGGGCTGGCCCGCCAGATCGGCTTCCCCGTCTTGATCAAGGCCGCCGCCGGTGGCGGCGGCAAGGGAATGCGCCTCTGCAGCGACGAGCGGAGCCTGGCCTCCGCCCTCCGGACCGCTCGCGGCGAAGCCGAGGCGGCCTTCAAGAACCCAAGCGTCTACCTGGAGAAATTCCTCGAGCGGCCCCGCCACGTCGAAGTCCAGATCCTGGCCGATACCCGGGATCAGATCGTGCACTGCTGGGATCGCGACTGCACGCTGCAACGTCGCCACCAGAAGCTGGTGGAGGAGGCGCCGGCGTCGACCTTGACCGAGGAGGTCCGTGCACGGATGGGCGCAGCGGCGGTCCGCCTGGCGCGCGCCGCCGGCTATGTCAATGCCGGGACCTGCGAGTTCCTGGTGGATGCCGACCAGAATTTCTACTTCATCGAAGTCAACGCGCGGATCCAGGTCGAGCATCCCGTCACCGAGATGGTGACCGGGATCGACCTGGTCAAGCAGCAGATCCGCATCGCCGCCGGAGAGCCGCTCCCGTTCCGGCAGGAGGACATCGCGATCCGGGGGCATTCGATCCAATGTCGGATCAATTCCGAGGACCCCGAGAACGACTTCCGCCCCTCACCGGGCCGGATCACCGGCTTGCGGATCCCCGGTGGACCCGGCGTGCGCTGGGACTCTCACATCCAGGTCGGCTACTCCGTGCCCCCCTTCTACGATTCCTTGCTGGGCAAACTCATCGTCCATGCGCCGACACGGCTGGAGGCCATCGCCACCATGCGGCGCGCCCTGGACGAGCTGGTCATCGAGGGGATCCGAACCACCATCCCGCTCCATCGCAAGATCATGCGCAACCCCGATTTCCTCGCCGGCCGGGTGGACACGACCTGGGTCGAGCGGGTCTGGACGCCGCGCCCCGTGGCGGCGCGGTGAGGCAGACGCTCTGGCCGCCTCGATCGCGCCATGATAGGTTCGAACGGGCGCGGCCGAGATGAGACCGCCCCTGACGACCCGGCTGTGGCAGCCGGGATGGCCGTGGTAACCAACGCCCCGGCTGCGTCGGGATTGGCGCCCGGGCCCGCCTCGGGGGATTCTCGGGATGAAAGTGGGTCTGCTCACCGGCGGCGGGGACTGCCCTGGTCTGAACGCGGTGATCCGCGCCGTCGTCCAACAGCTCACCAACGCAGGAGCGACCTGTGTCGGGCTCCTGGAGGGTTGGCGTGGCCTGGTCCAGAATCTGACCTGCCCCCTCTCGATCGCCCAGACCGACGGCATCATCGGACAGGGGGGGAGCATCCTCGGCTCCTCGCGCACCAATCCCTACCGGAATCCCGAGACTGATCTGGCCTCGCTCCGTGAGAACTTTCAGCGCCTCGAGCTGGACGGGCTGGTCGTCATCGGGGGCGATGACACCCTGGGCGTGGCGCTGCGCGTGTCCAAGGACTTCGGCCTGCCCGTGGTGGGAATCCCCAAGACGATCGACAACGACCTGATGGTGACCGACTTCTCCTTCGGCTTCGATACGGCCGTCAATATCGTGGTGGAAGCCGTGGATCGCCTCCGGACCACCGCCGAGAGCCATCGCCGGATTGTGGTCGTCGAGACGATGGGCCGTCACTCGGGGTGGCTCGCCTGTTTCTCAGGTATCGCCGTCGGCGCTGATTACATCCTGGTCCCCGAGGTGCCGATTGATCTGCCGCATTTGATCGCCGTCCTGTCGCGGCACCGCGCCGCCGGCAAGAAATACGGCATCGTCATCGTGGCCGAGGGCGCGCGGTTCCCGGATCAGGGACCCCTGACACTGGACGACCCCCCCGACCCCTTCGGCAATCCCCGGCTCGGCGGCATCGGTTGGGTGATCACCGAGGCGATTGAACGACAGACCGGGCGAGAGACCCGTTGCGTCGTCCTGGGCCACCTCCAGCGCGGCGGCCCGCCCAGTGCCTACGACCGCATCCTCGCCACGCGATTGGGACTGGCCGCCAGCCGCCTGGTCCTCCAGCATCGCTTCGGCACGCTGGTTACGCTCATCGACGGACGCATCATCGAAATGCCCCTGAGCGAGAGCGTCGCCGCGGCCAAGACCCTCGACCTGTCCTATTACGACGAGGCCGCGACGTTCTTCTCCTGATCTCCGTTCGCGGTCGCTCCAGAAAAAAACTGAAGGGGGGTTTGACCTCGGCCACGGACCTGGTATTATCTCTTTTGCCTCACGAAGGACAGTCTTCGGACGACGGCCGGGGTGGGCTGTTTGCAAGCAGCCTCGCACCGGCCGATGATGTCAGTGGACTTCCCGGGGGCATGCCGCTTCGAGACGGCTCGGTCCGAACCCTTCATCAGGTTCCGACGTAGACTCTCCAGACGGCAGATGGCGTCTTTGACAATTCGGTCGATGGCATTCG
>JAJPJC010000026.1 GCA_021324445.1 Isosphaeraceae bacterium | reverse complement strand
TCTTCCAAGGGGAGGCGCCGGAACGCTCTCCCAGGGGCTACCGCCCCTGGCTATTGACCACCGCCCCCATTCGGGGGCTCAGATACCCTTAGGAACAGACTCTTAGATTGAGCGGGGTGTTTTCGACCAGGTTTGCAGCGGCCTGCGTTTCGGCTCCGGCCCCTCCCTCGGTTCCACTGCGTTCCACCGATTTCTCTGCATCCTCGGAGGACTCGTGACCCATCAACGATCCAGTTCGGCCGCGATGATGTTCAGGCTCCCCAGCACGGCCACGACGTCCGCCAGCAGATGCCCCTGGATCATCCGCGGGAAGACCGCAAAGTGGATGAACGACGGCGGGCGCGTCCGGACGCGCCAGGCGGTCTGACTGCCGTCGGCGACCAGGTAATAGCCGAGTTCGCCGTTGGGGGCTTCGACGGCCGCGTACAGCTCGTCGCGCGGCGTCTCGAACCCGCGATTGGGCATGATCAGCTCGAAGTGCTGGATCAGCCCCTCCATGCTGTTGTACGTCGTCAGCTTGTCGGGGAGCGGGAATTTCTCGGCGATCGGCACGTTCACAGGGCCATCCGGCAGTGCCTCGACAGCCTGCCGGATGATCCGGTGGCTCTGCCGCATTTCCTCCATCCGGACCATGAACCGCGCCCAGCAGTCTCCTTCCTCCGAATAGGGGACGGTGAAATCCAGCTCGGGATAAACCAGGTACGGCTCATCCTTGCGCAGGTCGTACGTGACCCCGCTGGCCCGCGCGATCGGTCCGGAACACGAACACGCGATCGCGTCCGCCTTGCTCAGCACGCCGATCCCGCGCACTCGGTCGAGGAAGATTCGGTTGCGGAACAGCAGCTTCTCCATGTCGGAGTACACCCTGGGGAAGCTGGCCAGCACCGAGTGAATGCGGCTGAGCACGCGGTCATTGAAGTCGTAGAGCAGGCCCCCGACCCGGGTATAGCCCGGGTGGAAGCGATAACCCGACATTTCTTCGTAGACGTCGTAAATCAGCTCCCTCAGGTTGAACGCGTACAAGAAGGCGGTGAACGCGCCGAGGTCGAGTGCCGCGGCGCCGGTGCAGAGCAAATGGTCGCTGATCCGCGCCAGCTCGGAGATGATGACCCGGATATACTGGCATCGCGGCGTCAGCTCGATGCCCAGCAGCTTCTCGACCGCGTGATGCCAGGCCACCTCGTTCATCGGCGGGCTGATGTAGTTCTTGCGATCGGCGATCGTCACATACTGGTTGAAGCTGAGATGTTCGCCCAGCTTCTCGAACCCGGAGTGGAGATAGCCGATGTCCGGCGTCGCTTTGAGGACCCGTTCGCCGTCCAGCTCCAGGATCAGCCGCAACGTGGTATGCGTGGCGGGATGCTGGGGCCCGAAATTGAGCGTCCAGGTTGCCTGTCTAGCCTGGGTCTCCAGCTCCGGCTCGTCGAGGATCTCGGTCGACATCGCGTCATCCTGTCTCGTCTCGGGGCGGGGAACGGGAACGAGGCGACGGTCGGGTCAGGATTCCCCGCGGGAGAGCCGCGGGAAGTTGTGGCGTTCGCCGCGTCCGCGGAGCGGGTAATCCTTCCGCAAGGGATAAGCGGCGAACTCCTCGGGCATGAGGATGCGTCGCAGGTCGGGATGGCCAAGGAAGCGGATGCCGAACAGATCGAACACCTCGCGTTCCATCCAGTCGGCCCCCGGCCAGAGCGGAACCGCCGAGGGGAGGCTCGGGTCGGGATCATCCACGCCGGCCTTGACGACCAGCCGCTCGCTCGTGGCGAGGTTCCGCAGCACGTAATGGACCTCGAACCGAGCCCGCGTCCTGCCCGGATAGCCCAGGTAATCGGTCCCCCCCAGCTCGGCCAGCATGTTGAACCCGCAACGGTCCCGGAGCACACTCAGCAGCTCGGTCAAGCGCGCCGGAGGCACGAAGAGCCGCAGATTGTCCCGAAACCGCGAGATGGTGAAGACACCCTCGCCCAGAACCCTTGCCAAAGTGGCCAAGGTCCGGGCGTGTGGATCAGCGGATGGTTCTTCTTCAAGGAAGCTCATCTTTTCTCGAACTGGCTTGTGGCTCTCGGGAGGGCCTGGTGGCTGGTGACTCGAAATAAGAATGTCCTCACGAGCCACTAGCCACCAGCCACTAGCCACTCGCGCGGCCACTCAACGCATTTCCTCGGCTCCAAGCGGGGCGGGCCCTCCCGGCAGCCGGTAGCCGAAGCGATCCTCGTCGCCGCGCTCGGCCGCCGTGGCGAAGCCCAGCGGGGCGGCGCGCTTCTCGGCCAGATACTGCTCGCGTTCCCGGAGTTCGGGCAAGCCGTTCTCACCGGCGAGTGTGCCGCCTTGCTGGATCTTGGCTTGAATATCGATGAGTGAGCGGAGGATTTGTTCGGGGCGCGGTGGGCAGCCCGGGATATAGACGTCCACCGGAATGAAGCGGTCGACGCCTTGCACCACGGCATAGGTGTCGAAGACCCCGCCGGTGCAAGCGCAGGCCCCCATGCTGATGCACCACTTCGGCTCGGGCATCTGCATCCAGATCCGCTGCAAGACCGGCATCATCTTCATCGCCACCCGCCCGGCGACAATCATCAAGTCGCACTGGCGGGGGCTGAACCGCATGACTTCGGCGCCAAAACGTGCGATGTCGAACCGGCTGGCGCCAACGGCCATCAGCTCGATGCCGCAGCAGGCCGTGGCAAAGGGCATCGGCCAGAGGCTATACTTGCGACACCAGTTGACGACCGAGTCGAAGGTGGTGACGAGTGTGTTCTCGGGCAGCTCGATCGCGTCGGTCGTCTGGACGGTCAGGGCGGAGCCGGGTCCAGCCGCGCGCTGGACCGGGACCGCCGCCGGATCCTTGCCTACCGCCATTCGAAGACCCCTTTCCGCCAAGCGTATGCGAAGGCTGCGGCCAGGATGGCGATGAACAGCATGATCTCCCAGAAGACCCAATCGCGGAATTCCGCGGGGATGCCGGCAATCGGGACCGGAGGTCCCGTCGCCTGTGGGTCCGGGGCCAAGGTCCTGAGGCTCCACTGGGCCACCGCCCAGGGATAGAGGAACAGCAGCTCGACGTCAAAGAGCAGGAACACAATCGCAACCAGGTAGTACCGCACGTCGAACCGCTGCCGCGCATCGCCGATCGGGTCCATGCCCGACTCGTAGGGCATTCGCTTGACCCGCGTCGCCTTGCGCGGGCCCAGCCACGCGCTGGCCAGCAGCATGCTCGCAGCGACGCCAATCGCCACCAGCACCAATAGAAAGACCGGCGTGAACTCCGTGCTCATCGGTCAATCCCCTGGTCCGACCGCCACGGTTTGTGAATGGTTTCACAAAGTCGGACCCAAAAAAATCCGGACTCGTGCCGGAATCACACCCCAGCCTTGTGGCACGGCCATCCTGGCGGCGATTGCCCTGCCGTCCTGGAGGGCGTGGTCCGATGGAAACTGTGGCGGGCGCGGCAGGTCCGCTTCAACCGAGGCGGAGCTTGCGGGACGACTGCGCCATGGTCCCCGGAGGCAGAAAAGTCCAACCCCACGAGCGGCA
Organism: Isosphaeraceae bacterium; assembly: GCA_021324445.1. Classification (GTDB taxonomy): domain Bacteria; phylum Planctomycetota; class Planctomycetia; order Isosphaerales; family Isosphaeraceae; genus JAJPJC01. The sequence goes on along the minus strand of JAJPJC010000026.1, from coordinate 14,403 downwards.
ATGGTTCGGAACGCCGGCCCAGGGAGGCCGTCCGCCGTGGTGCCGGCCTTGTGAGCCGCCTCAGCGGTCTGGCGCCACGACACCTATCTTAAGGAGAAAACGACCCCCGTCAACGTAGTAGCGATTTCCTGGTTTGTGGTCGAGCTGTCCGCCGGATGCCCAGACGGCCGGTGAGAATCGCAGGCGAGTTCGAGGATCATTCGGGATTATCCGGCGGCGGTGGTGGCGGCAAGGGTCGCCGGCGGCTGGTGCCTGGCCGGAGCGCGCCCGGCAGCTTGTTGGGATCCTCCAGGGCGCGTGCGCGATTCAGGACATCAGTCGGAGTGCGTCGTGGCCGATCGCCGAGCCGAGGTGTCCCGAGCGGCGGGGGAAGAGGCGGAAGACCCCCACCGGAGCCGGACGCCGATCTTCGAGCCGGGTCCATCGCGCCGGGGCGCAGCGCATCCGCGGTCCCGGTCCGCCCGGGCGTGCCCGGGACGCGCGGCCGGGGGCGCAATGTGGAACCGGCCCTCTCCTCCAGAGTCGCGGGCTCCAGATCCCCGCGGAGCCGGGAGGCCGCTTCCCGTAGCCGCGTCGGCGATTCGCGACGGGTCCCCAGGGCACTCGCGGAGGAGCGGCGCACTTGTCGATATTGCCTGAGCAAGGCCGCCCGTTTCCGGGGATCCCGCTCTGCGAAATACGCCAGGTACAGGTCGTTGACCACCTCCTGGCGCCGTTCGTAGGCGTGATCCGCCTCGAAATTCGGCCGATATTCCCGCTTGTAGATCGGTTCGTAGTCCGGATCGATGGTCGATCGGTAGTAGGGCATGCCCACCCCGGTCACCGTCCGATCGGGACCCCCGCCCCGCATGGCTCCGCCACCCACAGCTCCGCCGCCCACCGCTCCGCCACCCAGGTTCTCCAGATAGTCCTGGAATCGATTGGCGCCGGCCAGGCCGGCCCGGGGTAGAGCGGGCATCCCTTGCCCGGCCTCGGGCGAGGCCGGGCCCATGGGGGTGACGTAAGGGGTGTACTGGGAGTTGTACGGCCAGAACGGATCCGGCCCGTAGCCCGGCTGCGCTCGGACCTCGGTGGGGAACGCCGGCGCGGCCAGCAGGCACGCCGCCCAGAGCCAGGGACGCAGCCGGAACCCGCGACGCAATGTCATTTTCGCCCTCCCCGACGATTCGCCACCCACGATGGCCCCGCCCGTGCGCCTGGGGGCCGGGGGGGAAACGCAAACCCGGAAACTCCCGCTCCCTCTTCTGGGAATTTCGGAAATCCGCAACGGTCCATCAACATTCTAACCGGCGCACGCGGCGGAAGCCACCAGGCAATCCCGGTTGTTCCGGCCGGGACGACGATCGCTCCCGACGGACAGGCAGGGCATGTCGATTCTGCGGCCGCGTCGTTTTCCTGATCGTTCACCGCGGAGAGCGCAGAGACCGCGGAGCGGAAGACCGAGACCCAGAGGGACGATCGATGGGGATCCTCCCGGCCTTCTCTGCGATCTCTGCGGTCTCTGCGGTGATGGCTCGGGGCCAATCCCGCCTGATCGACCGCTGGATCAATCGGCTCTCCCCCTTGCGGGGGTCGATTTAGTGTGTGGACCAATTTAGACTATCCACGGCGGTCGCCCTGGAGGGAAACTCGCGCGATAATTCGGAGGCGTCATGCCGGGACACTACCTGTGGACTCCCCCGACGGAGGTCGTCGAACGGGCCAACGTCACTCGGCTCATGAGGCGGCATGGGATTGCGGATTACCGGGAACTGGTCGCGCGCTCGACCCGGGACCTCGAATGGTTCTGGGGCGCGGTGATCGAGGATCTCGACATCGCGTTCGCCCGTCCTTACGACGCGATCCTGGATGCCAGTGGGGGGATCCCCTGGTGCCGTTGGTTCGTCGGCGGGTCGATCAACCTGGCGGACCATTGCCTGGATCGCCACGCCCGATCGTCGCGGCGCGATCGGATCGCCGTGGTCTGGGAGGGTGAGGACGGGACGGTCCGCCGACTCACCTATGGTGAGCTTCACGCCCAGACGTGCCGCCTGGCTGGAGCGCTCGAGCGCCTGGGGATCCAGCAGGGGGATCGGGTCGGGCTGTTCCTGCCGATGGTGCCGGAAGCGGTTGTCGCCTTCCTGGCGTGCGCCTGGATCGGCGCTGTCGCCATCCCGATCTTCTCGGGGTTCGGCGCTGCGGCGGTGGCCGCTCGCCTCCACGACGGCCAGGCCGTGGCCCTGATCACGACGGACGTCTCGTACCGTCGCGGCAAGGCCCTCCCCCTGGAGCCGGTCGCGCGCGCGGCGGCTGACGCCTGCCCGAGCGTCCGCCACGTGATCTTCACCCGCTCCCAGCGCGGGGCGGGGACTGCTGATTCGCCGCGCGATCGCCGCTTCCTCGATTGGGAGGAGCTCGTTGCGGGTGAGCCCGCGACCGGTCCGGCCCGGCCGCTCGACCCGGAAGCCCCGCTGATGATCATGTACACCTCGGGCACCACGGGCCGCCCCAAGGGAGCGGTCCACGTGCACGGGGGCTTCCTGGTCAAGATCGCCCAGGAAGTGGCTCACCAGGTCGACATGGGCCAGGACGACGTCCTGCACTGGGTCACCGACCTGGGCTGGATCATGGGGCCCTGGGAGCTGGTCGGGGGCCTGGCGGCGGGCGGGACCATCGTCCTGGCCGAAGGTGTCCCCGATTATCCCGCCCCGGATCGGCTCTGGGCCCTGGTCGCACGCCAGGGGGTCACGATCCTGGGGGTTTCGCCGACCTTGATCCGAGCCCTGATCAAGTACGGCTCCGATCCGATTCGCTCCCACGACCTGACCGGGCTGCGCATCCTCGCCTCCACCGGCGAGCCGTGGGACCCCGAGTCCTGGCGATGGCTGTTCGAGAACGTCGGCGCCGGGCGGCTGCCGATCATCAACCTCACGGGCGGAACCGAGGTCGGCGCCTGCCTGCTGTCCGCCGTGCCGATCACGCCGTTGAAGCCCTGTTCCCTGGTCGGTCCCGCACTGGGCATGGCGGTGGACGTCTACGATCCGGATGGCCGGCCCCTGCGCCAGGGGGTCGGGGAGCTGGTCTGCACCCGGCCCTGGCCGGCGATGACGCGGGGAATCTGGGGCGACCCCGAGCGCTACCTGGCCACCTACTGGTCGCGATGGCCCGACACGTGGGTCCACGGTGACTGGGCCTCGATCGACGAGGATGGCGACTGGTTCCTCCACGGCCGCAGCGACGACACGATCAAGGTGGCGGGCAAGCGGCTGGGTCCCGCCGAGATCGAGTCCATTCTCGCCCAGCACGACGCCGTGGCCGAGTCGGCGGCCGTCGGCATTCCCGACAGCGTCAAGGGCGAGGCCATCCTCTGTTTCGTCGTCCCCAGGGCCGGGTACCCGGCCAGCGATCGGCTCCGCTCCGAGTTGCGCGCGCTGGTCGCCGCGGCGCTGGGCAAGTCGTTCGTCCCGGCGGGGATCCACTTCGTGGCCGAGCTGCCCAAGACGCGCAGCGGCAAGATCCTCCGCCGGGTGATTCAACGGGTGGCGACCGGCCTGGACCCCGGCGACCTGTCGACCATCGAGAGCCTCGCCGCCATCGATGCCATCCGTGCGGCCCAGTGACGACGGTTCCAAGGCAATTCGGATCGCAGCCCGGCGCGACGTCTCGAGCCAATCGGGACAAACGATCTCCCCAGGCAGCCAACGTTGCCGAAAAACAACGCTCACCGAGGGATTCGGACGGAACACACACTTTTAGCTTGCTTATCCTAGAATCATCGTGTTCCCTAGGGATCGGAGTCGGGGCGCGGCTCACGCGGGCTGGTCCTCGGCTCGTGCCGCAGCGCAGGACAATGCAGTTCCGCAGGCATCCAAGCGAAGGATCGATGTCCAAAGAACGGCGACCGGCTGGTGCCATCTGACCCGAGAATCACGAGGCTCGGTTGCCGGTTGCCACGATTTCGCCGGAGTCTTGGAACGTTTCACCGAGCCACGGACTGACGGGACCGATCGCACCGGACTGCTCATGCAATTGTGATGTGAATTGTTCTCGCATCCCTGCTTGTGGAGGAGTCATCGATGAAGTTGCCTCGCAGAATGGATGGGCGCACGCATCAGTTCCATCAACGGCGCTGGGGGATGCTGGTCGCGGGTCTTGCCGTCGTCTTCCTCGGCATCGGCGCGCCGGCCCACGCCGGCAACCTGGTGATCGTTCCCACTTTTGACAGCTCGATCACCAATGATCCCAACGCGGCTGCCATCGAGGCCGCGATCAACTCGGCGATCGGGGTTTTCGAAAGCGACCTCACGACCCAGACACCGGTGACGGTCACGATCTACTTCCAGGAGATGAGCAGCGGGCTGGGCGAAAGCTCGACCTACATCAATACGATCAGCTACTATCAATACTACAATGCGCTGGCGGCCCATGCGACGACCAGCGCTCAGCTCACCGCCCTGGCTTCCCTGGGATCGCCCCCGACTTCCACGAGTTCGCCCAATCCGGTCAACGGCAATACGCAGGTGCTGCTCACGACGGCCGACCTGCGGACCCTCGGCTTCACGGGCCCCGGCACGCTGCCTCCCTCCTCCAACCCCTTCGATAGCACGATCTCGTTGAATACGTCGATCACGAGCCCGCCGAACACCCTCAATGGCAGCACCTACAGCCTCAGGAGCGTGGCCATGCACGAGATCGACGAGGCCCTCGGCGTCGGCGGCTCCGGCTCGACCCTCACCGGCACCGGCAGCCTCACCGGCCCCGTCGGAGTGCTGGATCTCTTCCGCTACTCCGCGCCGGGTGTTCGCAGCTATACCAACCAGAATTCGACGAGTCCCTTGGCCTACTTCTCCATCGATGGGGGCAACACGGTCCTCTCGTACTTCAATCAGACCAACGGGGCCGACTTCGGGGATTGGCTCAGCAATCCCATCCCCCCGGGCTTCGCGCCGCAGGTCCAGGACGCTTTCGGCAGTCCCGGTACGAATCCGACCTTGGGCCCGAATGAGCTTTTGGCCCTGACCGCCGCCGCCGGTTACACGCCGCAGGTCACCGTGCCGGAGCCGTCGTCGCTGGTGCTGCTCGGCACAGCAGTCCTGATCCTTTCCCGTTGCGGCTGGCGGCGGCACACGCCCCGCACCGGACCGATGGGCGCGTAGCCGGCCAGGATCAACTCTCGATGCAATCGCTGCGGGGATAGGAACCGAGGATATCGAGCCGGTCGCATTTCTTGCGGACGAGCTCCAGGGCCTTCTGGACTGGCGCGTCCTCGACGTGGCCATCGACATCGAGGAAGAACAGGTAGGCGGGATCGCGATCGGATCCCCCCTCGGGGACGGGGAACGACTCGATCCAGGTCATGTTGACACCGAACTTCTCGAAGGGCGCGATGGCCCGGCTGAGCGAGCCCACGTCGTTGGCCAGGCGGAGCATGAGCGTGGTCTTGTCGCGGCCGGTCCGTTGCTCGGCGCGTTCGGCGATGACGGCGAACCGGGTGACATTGTGGGGCTGGTCCTCGATGTTCTCGGCCAGGACGTTGAGCCGGTAGGCCGTGGCGGCGGCCCGGCTGGCGACGGCCGCGGCGAACTCCTCGCTCTGCGCCAGCTCGGCGGCGGCACTCGTCGAGACCACTTCGCGCTGGACCGCCTGCGGCACGTTCTTCCCCAGCCAGTTCCGGCATTGCGACAGCGCCTGCGCCTTGGAATAGACCCGCCGCACCTGGCCCCACTCGCACCGGCCCAGCAGGCAGTGATGCACGCGCAGTCGCACTTCCGCACGGATTTTCAAGTTGGGCAGCTTGATGAACATGTCGAGGGTGTCGGCGACCCGCCCGTCGGTCGAGTTCTCCAGGGGCACCAGCCCGAACTGGACATGACGGCGATTGACCTCCTCGAAGACCGCGGCGATCGAGCCGACCGGCACATGTTCGACCGCCTCGCCGAACCGCGCGACCGACGCCAGGTGGCTGTAGCTGTACTTCGGTCCCAGGCAGGCCACCCGGAGGGTCCGTTGCAAGGCCCGTGAGCCGCTCATCAGCTCGCGGAAGATGATCCGCAGGGTCTCCGCCGGCAAAGGTCCCTGGCTGGCTGCCAGGGCCTGCTTGATCACCTCGTCCTCACGGGCCGCCGACCACACTTCCAGACCTTGATCGTTCTTGACCTGCCCGATCTGCGCCACGATCGCCGCCCGGCGGTTCAACAGCAGGACCAGCTCCCGGTCCAGCCGATCGATCTCCGACCGCAAGCTCGCTAGCGTGGGTGCGCGGCGGGCCGGCGTCGCCTTGGCGGCGAGAGGATCTTTCGTGAGGGACGCGCCGTGGCGGTGGGCCTCCGCCGGCGCCGCGCTAGCCTGATCCTGCCTGCCCGAGGCCGGTCGTTTGGGGGGCGAAGACTTCCGGTTCATGGGTCGACTCGTTGGGAAACGATCGGCAGAATCCGGCCGCGACGCCACGGCCTCCCGATCAATGCCCTGGTGGGGGGGCCTGGATTTCCGTCCGATGCCCGGGCCGGCGCCGCCGGAGGACCAGCCGCGGGGGACGGGACGACCTGGCCCCAGAACGGGGCCGGCTCCCGAACCGTCGGACACAAACTTTTCTCCGATAAGTAATTAAAAGAATAATCCCACTGTTGTCAAGCGGGTTCTCCTCCCGCAACGGATTGCCGGGTCCCGGCGGAGTGAGCCTGGCAGTCCGAGGAAAGCCCTCGGCAGGATTCCCAAGCCGGTGCGGCACCCGCCATGGGCCAGCCGCACGATTCCTGCCATTTTTGCAGTCGACGCGACCGCGCCCCCAGCCGACTGCCGATTTGGCAGCAGGCTCGGCGTCCCCACCGGTGCCGCTCAGGAGCCGTTTTCCCTAACTTATTGATTTTACCATGATTGTGGAATGGAACTCGACGAATTTCGATTCCGGCATGGGCCTTGCTCAGTGAAGGTTCCTAAGAAGAAGGGAGAGAGGTACGACGAATCGGAGTGGGCAAGTGGGGCTGCAATCCGTGTTTTTGGATCGCGGAGACCGTGCCTGCTGAGGTACCATCTCGATTGGGGTTCGGCGACTGGGAGTGGGGGCTTGGTTCTTCGGCTCATCATCGCTCACCGTCGGAAAGGAGACGCGTCGTGTCTGAAGGCGAAAAGATCATTGGGATTGACCTGGGGACGACCAACAGCGTGGTCGCGGTGATGGAGGGGAACGACGTGACGGTGATCCCCAACCAGGAGGGGAGCCGGCTGACGCCGTCGGTGGTGGCCTTCACGCCCAAGGGAGAGATCCTGGTGGGGGAGCCGGCGAAGCGGCAGGCGATCACCAATCCCAAGGGGACGATCTACTCGATCAAGCGGTTCATGGGGCGCCGCCATGACGAGGTCAAGACCGAGGAGAAGATGGTCCCCTACGCCGTCGTCGGCGGGCCCAACGAGTTCGTCAAGGTCCATGTCAATAACAAGGATTACACCCCCTCGGAGATCTCGGCCCTGGTGTTGCGCAAGCTCAAGGAAGCGGCCGAGAGCTATCTGGGGCACAAGGTTCGCAAGGCGGTGATCACGGTCCCCGCCTATTTCAACGATAGTCAGCGGCAGGCGACCAAGGATGCCGGCCAGATCGCCGGGTTGGAGGTCGCGCGGATCATCAACGAGCCGACCGCCGCGGCCTTGGCCTACGGCCTGGAGAAGAAGAAGAACGAGAAGATCGCGGTCTTCGACCTCGGGGGCGGCACGTTCGACATCTCGATCCTGGATGTGGCCGAGGGGGTCTTCGAGGTGCTCTCGACCAACGGCGACACCCACCTCGGTGGCGACGACTGGGACGAGGCCCTGATCAACTACATCGCCGATGAGTTCCGCAAGGAGCAAGGGATCGACCTCCGCAAGGACCAGATGGCCTTGCAACGGCTCAAGGAGGCCGCCGAGAAGGCCAAGAAGGACCTGTCGTTCCAGGCTCAGGCCGACATCAACTTACCGTTCATCACGGCCGATGCCTCCGGGCCCAAGCACCTGACCACGACCATCACCCGCGCCCAGTTCGAGAAGCTCACCGACCGCCTCTTCGAGCGGTGTCGCGAGCCGGTGATGATCGCGCTGAAGGACGCCAAGCTCAAGGCCTCCGAGATCGATGAGGTCGTGCTGGTCGGCGGCTCGACCCGAATGCCCCACGTCCAGCAGATCGTCAAGGAGATCTTCGGCAAGGAGCCGCACAAGGGGGTCAACCCCGATGAGGTCGTCGCCGTCGGCGCCGCCATCCAGGGCGCCGTCTTGACCGGCGACGTCAAGGAAGTCCTGCTCCTGGACGTGACCCCGCTGTCCCTGGGCCTGGAGACCAAGGGGGGCGTCATGACCGTCCTGGTGCCCAAGAACACCACGATCCCGACCGAAAAGAAGGAGACCTTCACCACCGCCGAGGACAACCAGACCGCGGTCACGATCAAGGTCTTCCAGGGCGAGCGGCCCATGGCGCCGGATAACCGGCTCCTGGGCGAGTTCAACCTCGAGGGGATCCCCCCGGCCCGGATGGGAGTGCCCCAGATCGAGGTCGCTTTCAATATCGACGCCAACGGCATCCTCAACGTCACGGCGCGCGACAAGGGCACCGGCAAGGAGCAGACCATCCGGATCGAGTCCTCCGGCGGGCTGAGCAAGGAGCAGATCGAGCGGATGAAGCGCGACGCCGAGGCCCACGCCGCCGAGGACAAGCAACGGCGCGAGCTGGCCGAGGCGCGCAACACCGCCGAGCAGCGGGTCTATCAGCTCGAGAAGCTGCTCGAGGAACACAAGGAGAAGCTCAGCGAGTCCGATCGCTCGGCCCTCCAGGCGGCCATCGCCAAGGTCAATGAGGCGAAGAAAGGGGAGGATGTCGCCGCCATCAACCGTGCGATCGACGAGCTCCAGCGCGCCAGCCAGGCCATGGCCGAGCACCTCTATTCCGCGGGCGCCGGACCCGGCCGAGCCGCCGGCGCCGGACCCGGACCCGGTGCCGGCGCCACGCCCCCTCACGACGGTCCCGATGGGGCCGCCGGCGGCAAGCCCGAGGACGTCATCGACGTCGAGTTCGAGGAGAAAAAGTGAGCGGTTGTCCTTTTGTCCGTGGTCCGTGGTTCGCTGACGCGGGCTGATGAGCCTGGTTCGGGAAAGCTGAGGTACTCGAAGACGGGCAAGGACGGCGCAGCGGAGCGGAAGCTCCCACCACGAACCACGAACCACGGACAAAGGATAAAAGGACAACGGACCAATGGCTTTCCGATTCGACCAACTCACCTTGAAGAGCCAGGAGGCCGTGCAGCACGCCCAGGCCCTGGCTCGCGAGCGCGGGCACCAGCGCCTCGAGCCGATGCACTTGCTCGTGGCGCTGTTGCAGCCCGAGCAGCAGGTCGTCGGCTCGCTGCTGAGCCAGCTCGGCGTCAATCCGGCCCAGATCCGCCGGGCGGCCGAGGAAGGTCTGGGTGCGCTCCCCAAGGTCACCGGGGGCGAGATGACCCTCAGTCCGGAGCTGAACCAGGTCTTCGACGCCTCGGCCACCGAGGCCGAGCGGCTCAAGGATCAGTACGTCTCGGTCGAGCACCTGCTCCTGGCCCTGGTGAAGGTCAAGAGCCGGGTGCAGACCCTGCTCGGGGCACTGGGGATCACTGAGAAGGAAGTCCTCCAGGCGCTCCAGAAGGTCCGCGGCGGCCAGCGGGTGACCGATCAGAACCCGGAAGACAAGTACCAGGCACTGGAGCGCTATGGCCGCGACCTGGTCGAGCTGGCGCGCCAGGGCAAGATCGACCCGGTGATCGGCCGCGATTCCGAGATTCGCCGGGTCGTCCAGGTGCTCAGCCGGCGGACCAAGAACAATCCGGTTTTGATCGGCGAGCCCGGCGTGGGCAAGACGGCGATCGTCGAGGGTCTGGCCCAGCGGATCGTCTCGGGCGACGTGCCCGAGAGCTTGCAGCAGCGCCGGCTGATTGCCCTGGACATGGGCGCCCTGGTCGCCGGCACCAAGTTCCGCGGCGAGTTCGAGGAGCGGCTCAAGGCCGTGCTCAAGGAAGTGACCGAGTCGGCCGGCCGGATCATCCTGTTCATTGACGAGCTGCACCTGGTCGTCGGTGCCGGCAAGGCGGAAGGCTCGATGGACGCCGCCAACCTGCTCAAGCCGGCCCTGGCGCGGGGCGAGCTCCGCTGCATCGGCGCCACCACGCTGGATGAGTATCGCGAGAACATCGAGAAGGACCCGGCCCTGGAACGGCGGTTCCAGCCGGTCTTCGTCGGCGAGCCCTCGGTCGACGATACGATCGCCATCCTCCGCGGCCTGAAGGAACGGTACGAAGTCCACCACAAGGTCAAGATCAAGGACTCGGCCCTGGTCACCGCCGCCAAGCTCTCGGCCCGGTACATCACCGACCGGTTCCTCCCCGACAAGGCGATCGACCTGGTCGACGAGGCGTCCAGCCGGCTGTCGATGGAGCTCCAGTCGGTCCCGACCGAGATCGACGTCCTCCAGCGCCGGCTGCTCCAGCTCCAGTTGGCCGAGCGGATGCTTCGCAACGAGGACGAGGAACACGCGCGCGAGCGTCTATCCGAGGTCGAGCTCGAGATCAAGCAGATCGAGAAGCAGCTCCAGGACCTGCGCGGCCAGTGGGAGATGGAGAAGTCCGGGCTGGGTGATATCCAGAAGGTCCGCGAGCGGCTGGAGGCGGTGAAGGTGGAGTACGGCCGGGCCTGGGACGAGATCCGGCACATGCAGCAGCGCTCCGAGCGGCCCGAGGAGAAGCAGTTCCAGGCCCTGGCGGCCCTGGATGCCGAGCGCAAGGCCCTGGAGAAGCGGATCGCCGAGGCCGAGGCTCTCGGCGATGGGCAGGCCAAGGGCGGGCACCGGCTGCTGAAGAAGGAGGTGGACTCCGAGGAGATCGCCGAGGTCGTCAGCCAGTGGACCGGCATCCCCGTGGCGCGGATGCTCACGACCGAGCGCGAGAAGCTGCTGAAGCTCGAGGACCAGATCCACCTCCGATTGGTGGACCAGGAGGCGGCCGTCCACGCCGTGGCCGACGCCGTCCGCCGCAGCCGCGCCGGCTTGCAGGACCCCAACCGGCCGATCGGCTCGTTCCTGTTCCTGGGTCCGACCGGCGTCGGCAAGACCGAGCTGGCCAAGGCCCTGGCGGAATTCCTCTTCGACAGCGAGACCGCCATGGTCCGCCTGGACATGAGCGAGTATGGCGAGCGGCACAACGTCGCCCGGCTCATCGGCGCCCCGCCCGGCTATGTGGGCTACGAGGAAGGGGGCCGGCTGACCGAGGCCGTCCGCCGCCGCCCCTATTCGGTCGTCCTGCTCGACGAGATCGAGAAGGCCCACCGCGACGTCTTCAACGTGCTGCTCCAGGTCCTCGACGACGGCCGGTTGACCGACGGCCAGGGGCGGACGGTCGACTTTCGCAACACGGTCATCATCATGACCTCGAACCTGGGCAGCCAGGTCATCGCCGAGCTGGCCGGCTCCGGCGACGAGGCGCGGATTCGACGCGAGATCCAGAACGTCTTGAAGGTCGCCTTTCTCCCCGAGTTCCTCAACCGGGTCGACGAGACGATCATCTTCCATCCCCTGGGCCGGAAGGAATTGGCCCAGATCGTGGCGATCCAGCTCCGGCGGCTCCAGGCGCAGCTCGCCGAGGCCAACCTGACCCTGCGCATTACCGAGCCGGCCCAGACCCGACTGGCCGAGGAAGGCTTCGACCCGGCCTATGGCGCCCGGCCGCTGAAGCGCGTGATCCAGCAGCGGCTGGCCAATCCCCTGGCCACCGCGTTGCTGGAGCAGCGGATCACCGAGGGCCAGACCGTCGAGATCGGCTGGGACGGCCGGGAGTTCACCTTCACGGCCGTCGGGGCCGATGTGGCCAGGCCGTAAGGCCGTCATCTGTCGCCCCGGCCGTTTCGGGCCCGGATTGAACCCGGTTCTCGACCGGCGCCCGGGCCCGATCCGATCCGGGCTCGGGAACCTCAGGAGCTCCGCGCGCGATCGCGATGGCCGCGATGGTCACGCCCTCGGTCCCAGCCCCTGTGGCTGGATTCGGTGCCTTCGCCCCGATGGCGCCAGCCGCCGCGGCTCCGATGGGCCGACTCCCATCCGGGCCTGTGGTGGCTGGGCCGATTGTGGGCGGCGTAGCGGTGATGGCCTCCCCGGCCGCGCTCGCCCATCGCCCAGTGGTGACGACCTCCGCGGCCGTGCTCGCTCATCGCCCAGCGGTGATGCCCTGAAGCGCGCTGGCTCCCGTGGTGTCCGCCCTCGGCGCCGCGATCGAACCGGCCGCGCCGCTGGACCCCGCGAGCCGGCTCGCGATCCCCACTCGCGTGGTGCGACCGCGCATGGCTCACTCGAGAGTGGTTCTCTCTCCCTCGGTCGTTCCTCGCGCCCCGATCGGCGCGCGCCGGGTGAGCGAAGAAACCCAGCGCGGCTGTGAGGACCAGGCAAGCGGCGAAGATGGTTCTCCTCCAGGTGGTGAACATGATTTTTCTCCTTTGCGCTCTGGCTGCCGTCGGAGGAGCACGCTCAAAGAACTCCCCCTAGTCTTATCGGCGTGAAAAAACCGTGCCGTGGCCCCGAATTCGTTCATTTTCCCGGGACGTCGTGGAGGACATCAGCCGGATGGGCTCTTTTATTTACAATCATTTTCACTTTGCGAGCAGGGGCCGTCCGATCGAGAGGGCGGAGAAGCGACTGCTTGGGGGGCGCCCTCTTCTGTCGGGAGCAGCGCCCAGCTATAATGAAGAGTCCCTGGGGGTCATCATGGGCGAGTCGTCGACGCGGGACGAGTATTCGGAATTCATCCGCCGGATTCGTCAAGGAGACGAGCAGGCGGCCCAGGAGCTGGTTCGACGCTACGAGGCGGAGATCCGGCTGGAGGTCCGCGGCTGGCTGCGGCTGCGGAACCCGGCTCTGCGGCGGGTCTTCGACTCGATGGACATCTGCCAGTCGGTCCTCGCGAGCTTCTTCGCGCGGGCGGCGGTCGGCGATTTCGACCTGGACGAGCCGCCCCAATTGATCCGCCTGCTGGTCGGCATGGCGCGAAAGAAGGTGGCCGAGCAAGCGCGGCACCACCAGCGCCAGCGCCGCGATGTCCGCCGCGTGGGCGACGTCGATCTGGAGGCCGGCGGCCTCGCCGCCGTCGCGGCCGAGTCCCCCAGCCGGCTGGCCTCGGGCCGCGAGCTGCTCCAGAAGTTCCGCGAACGTTTATCCGAGGAGGAGCGGCAGATCGCCGACCTGCGGGCGCGGGGCTCGGACTGGGCCAGCGTCGCCGCCCAGCTCGGCGGCACCCCCGACAGCCGCCGCAAGCAACTGGCCCGGGCCGTCGCCCGCGTCGAGGAAGACCTCGGCCTGGATTCGGTCCTCGACTGATCTCAGGCCGGGGCTCCGCTGGAGGGCAGGCTTGCAGCCTGACCTGAGTCAGCCAGCCCTCGGGCGCCGGCTCACGGCTCGGTCCTGGCCTTCAGGACCTCGGCCAGGTCCCAGAGCCGGATGTCGGCGTCGGTCCCGGTGGCGGCCAGCATCCTCCCGTCGGGTGAGAACGCCACGCCGGAGAGCCGATCGTCCGAGCTCCCCACGTGTCCCCGCTCCGCGCCGGTCACGACGCTCCACAGCCGCACGACCCCATCGCGGCCGGTCGTGGCCAGCAGCCGCCCATGGGGTGAGAAGGCCACCGAGTTCCTCGTCCACGAAGAGCGGCCGATGGGCCGGTCCCAGCGCGCCGCCTTCAGGTTCCACACCCGGACCGGGATCTCGGAGCTGCACGCCGAGGCCAGCAGGGCTCCGTCCGGCGAGTAGGCCAGCGAGTCGACCCGGCCGGGCGGCGCCTCCAGCCGCAGCAGCGGCCGGCCGGTGGCGAGATCCCAGAGGAGAATCGCCTGATCGCTCAAGCCCCCCGAGGCCAGCGACCGGCCATCGGGGGCGATGGCCAGGCTGAGCACCGGCGAGGCGTGGCCCCGCAACCGCGCCCGCTCGCACCCCGCGGCGAGGTCCCAGAGGAGGATCTCATGGTGCCGATGACTCGCCGCGGCCAGCGTCCGGCCGTCGGGGGAAAAGACCAGGGTATGGGCCTCGCCGATCGGGATCCTCAGGGGATGTCCCGCTCCGCCAGGATCGAGCTCAAACAGGACGGTTTCAGGTTCGCTACCCCCCACGGCCAGGTACCGGCCATCGGGCGAGAACGCCAGGGCCCGGGCGTGACCGCGGTAGCCGACGAAGGACGGGACGCTCTCACCGCCGGCCGCGTCCCGCAGGGCCACGCGGCCGTCCGCCTGGATCGTCGCGATCATCGCGCCATCGGGGGAGAACTCAAAACCCAGGATCGGAGCCTGCCCGATGCCCTGGACCCGTCTCGCCAGCGTCGGGTCGTCCGCCGATCCCAGGATCGGCAGCCAGGGCAGGACGACGACCGCCAGCAGGAACAGGCCCAGCCGCCTGCGCCGCAACAG
>JAJPJC010000483.1 GCA_021324445.1 Isosphaeraceae bacterium | reverse complement strand
GCGACCGGCTCACCGGTGGTTCACATCTCTGGTGGCGTGCCGATCGATGCCGACCTGGAAAGCTTCCACGGAGTGGACGATCCAGAGATCCTGAACCGGGCGTTCGCGGCGGCCACGAAGTGGTCGGTTCGGGTGACCGATCCCGCCGCTGTCGCGGCCGCGTTGACGCGGGCGTTCGCGCTCGCGGTGTCCGGTCGGCCGGGCCCGGTCCACGTCGAGCTCGCACGGAGCGTCCTCGATGGCGATCCGATCGTGGCGCCGCCGATCTCGGTTGCCCCGGCGCCGGCGTCTGGGCCGGCCGCCGGGCTCGAGCGGCTGATCGCCCGGATCGATGCCGCGCGTCAGATCGCGATCGTCGCCGGCAAGGGGGCCTGGTGGCCATCGGTGAGCGCCGAGCTTCCCGGGTTGGCCGAGGCGCTGGGCGCCCCGGTCGCTCATACCTGGGATGGCCACGCCGCGATGCCGACGGGCCATCCGCTTCACCTGGGCATGTACCGCGGCGAATGGAGCCATCCGGAAGTGCTCGCCTACCTGCGCGCGTCGGATCTGGTCCTGGGCGTCGGGGTGCGGCCCGGTACCGAAGCGGCGCGGGCCATCCCGGCCGTGTGTGGTGGCGATTTCGTCTGCCTGATGGCATCCGACGAGCCGGGGCCCGGCGATGGTCCGGCGATTCCGTCGATGGCGTCGCTCGCCGCGACTTTGCGCGCGCTGGCGGCGGGGGCACGGCGCCGACCGACCAGCGACGCGGCGGTGGCCGCCTGCGCCCGGTCCAACGAGACCCTCCAGAAAGCCCTGGCGGCCGAGATGAAGCGATTCGCCGCGGCGCGCCCCTGGCACGTCGGTCTGGCGATCCAGGCGCTCGCCGAGCGGCTGACGCCGGATCACGTCGTCGTCAGCGACGTCAGCAACGTCAAGCTCTGGATGCCGCTCCAGCTTCCGGTCTTCTCAGCGGACTCGCACGTCCAGGCCGGCACCTGGGGTGAAATGGGCTACGCCCTGCCGGCCGCGATGGGCGCCGCCTTCGCGCGACCGGGCCGGAAGGTCATCAGCCTGGCCGGGGACACGTCGTTCCTGATGGCGTCCAGCGACTTCGTCACCCTCTGCCAGTGGAAGCTGCCGGTGGTGATGGTCGTCCACCACGACGGTCAGATCGGCATGATCAACAACATGCAAAAGCGCGACGGCAGCCCGACCTACGCGACGGACATCGGCAACGTCCACTTCGCCCGGTACGCCGAGGCCTGCGGCGCGACCGGCATCCGGGTCGAGGATCCCGCCGAGCTTGGCCCGGCCTGGGATCGCGCCCTCGCCGCCGACGGCCCGGTCCTGCTCGAATTGATGGCCGGTCACGACTTTCCCTGGCCGCGAGTTCCGAGGCTGCTGGCCGGCGAGTGAAGACCGACGCGCGCCGACGAGCGCGGTTCACCGCGGTGGTCGTCCTGGTGCTGTTCGCGATCCCGTTGAACCTGCTGCTCCTGACCTATACCGAGGGCATCTACTCGACCGACTTCGGCGCGTTCATCATGGCCGGCCGGGCGGCGCGGCGCGGGCTGGATCCGTACCAGATCTACCCGCGCTTGCTGGGCGACCGCTGGAAGCCGGACGCGCCGAACCTCAACGGTCCGGTCTCGGTGCCGATTCTCGAGCTCGCCGGAGACGTCGACCCGACCTCTGCTCTGCGCGCCTGGCAGCTTCTCTCGGCGCTGCTCTACGTTGGGCTGGTGCTGCTACTGTCCCGGATGCTGATCGGACGCGCCTCGAGTCTGTCAGCCCTCTGGGCGGTGGCGATGGCCGGCCCGTGGGACATGATCGTCACCGGCCAGGTGTACGTCGTGCTCCTGGCGATCGTCGCCGGCGCCTGGCTCTTGCTCCGACGCGATCAGCAAGTCCTGGCCGGCTGCCTCATCGGCCTGCTGGTGGCGATCAAGCCCAACTTCCTGGTCTGGCCGGCGCTGCTTGTCGCGGGCCGCCACTGGCGTCCAGCGCTGGCTTCGCTTGCCTCGACGCTTACCTTCTGCCTGTGGCCATTACTCGTCTACGGCCCGGTCATCTATCGGCAATGGCTCGGCGCGTCCAGCCTGATGACTAATAGCTCCATCTCGGATCCGCCGCTGCTGCGTCCGGTGAACGGGTCTTTGCTGGGCATCGCGGCGCGGCTCGGCGTTCCGTCGCTGGGCTATCTCCTGGCCGGGCTGATGCTGCTCGGTCTCGCGGCCTGGGCGTGGCGAAACCATCCGTCGATCGGGCAGATCAGCGGAGTTGCCCTGGCCGCGACGCTGCTGGCCGGCCCGCTGGCCTGGGTGGGTTACGCGGTGGTGCTGGTGCCGTCGTTGTTTGAGCGGCGCTGGACCCCGACACTTATCGCCGGAGCGGCGTTGCTGGCGGTGCCGCTGATCGTCGTCACCAACCTCCACGGCGTGGTCGCGCGGCTCGGTCTGTCGCCGCTCGGATCGGTCTACGGCGCTGCCCTTATCCTCGCGCTGGTGGGGATGTTGGCCGCGAAGGACGAGCTCGCGCCGAAGCCGGGTCAGAGCTCCTGAACCCGGTGGTGGGCGAGCGCTGGTGCTTTGCTTGGCCTACACCGGTGGCCGTGATGCCTTCGTGGATCGGACGAGGCAGGCCCTCCCGCCCGCGTCTGATTGCTCCGGGGCGCCGGAATGACGGCGTGGTGTGATAGGATCAGATTCGTCGAGAACCCATCGGCCGGCAAGGCCCGAGGTGATGCGCGAGTGAACGTGCGAATCTACTCCGACTACATCTGACCTTTCTGCTACATCGGCCAGGCGAGGGTCGATCTGCTGCGCAAAGAGTACGACGTCGAGATCGAATGGCGCGCCTTCGAGCTACACCCGGGCATCCCGGCCGAGGGCATGGAGATTCCCTGGTCTCCCGAGCGCATCGCGCGGGGACGCGCGAGCTTCGAGCGAATGGCGGACGAAGCGGGGCTGGAGTACGGCGAGCGCAAGCACTGGTATAACTCCGACCTTGCCCACGAGGCGACCGAGTGGGTCCACGAGCGCGGAACGGACGATGCCTTCCACCGGGCGGTCTTTCGGGCCTACTTCGTTCACGATCGGAACATCGGGTCGCCCGAGGTCCTGGCGGATCTCGTGACCGACCTGGGGCTGGACCCGACCGACCTGCGGGTCGCCCTGGCCGAGCGGAGATACCGTGAGCGGGTTCAGGCGCAGTACCAGGAGGCCCGCGAGATCGGAGTCACCGCCGTGCCGACCTTCGTCGCCGAGGGGTACGCGATCGTGGGGGCGCAACCGTACGAGGTCTTTCGCCGTCTCATGACGGCCGTCGGCCAGGCTCCTCGATCTGGAGCCTCGACGGATTGAGGGGGATCTGCTCATCGGACGGCGGCCGCCGTCCGATGAGCAGATCATGCGAGTGGCCAGGAAGCCGACTGCTCTATCGCAGTCACGGGCCGGCTCCGCTATCTATCGCCGCGACTACGGAGCTGGCTCCTCCATGATCGCCTCGCAGGCGTCCTGGATCGTCTGCATGCCCTTCTTGAAGTCAACCTCGCCGTAGAAGAGTGCTGGGCTGACGTTCGTCCACTTGTCGTTCAGCTCGGAGTACCGCAGGTTGGCGGGAATCGGGAAGGGCCCCTGGTCCTTGCCGTTCGACACCCAGTCGGCGACTCGCTGGAAGATGTTGTTCGACTTGTTGAGATCCGGATCTTTCCAGACTGAGACGCGGGCCGGCGGCTGGTCGTCGTTGTTCACCGCCCAGGTCGCAGCTTCCTTCGACGAGATCGCGACCATCAGGCTGTACGACTGCTCCGGAACCTTGGTCTTGGAGTACATGTTCCACATCGCGGCGAAGCTGTCGAAGCCGCGTCCACCCTCCGGACCGGTCGGCCCCAGGACGACGCCCCAGTTGAACTTGGTGCCCACCGACTGCTTCTGGCTGGTGAAGCTGCAGATGCAGCTGGCGGTGGAGGCCAGTTTCTGGGACGGGAACATGACGCTCATGTTCTGCGACTCGGCGCGGTTCGGCGCGGCCTTGTACTTGGCGCGGAGGTCGACCATCCACTGGGTCGCCTCGATCGCCTTCGGATCGGTGTTCAGCTGAAACTTCTTGAAATCCGAGCTCAGAACGCCGCTTCCGTAGGAACGAACGTAGGTGCCAAGATCGTAATAGTTGCCGGGGAAGAGGTCGGTGCCCCAGATGCCCTTGCTCGAATCGGTCATCTTGGTGACGAAGTCGGTAAAGTCCTGGGTCGTCCAGCTATCCGTCGGCTCCTTGACGCCCTTCGCCTGGACCATATCCTTGTTGTAGTAAATGATATTGTTGTTGCCGGTGTTGAACTCGAAGGGCAG
>JAJPJC010000424.1 GCA_021324445.1 Isosphaeraceae bacterium | reverse complement strand
TCGCCGCCCCGGCCGGGACGCCCGCGGCGCCCCTGCCGGCTCCCGAGGCCCCCGCGGCGCCGGCCCAGGATCGGCTCCGGGCCGGGAGTCCTCCCGAGCCGGACCTGATGATACCCACCTTCGAGGAGGCTACCGCCCCCGGTCGATCAAGATCTTGGCGACCCGCTCGGCCAGCGCCGCGATGGTGCGCGACGGGTTGACGCCGATGGCACGCGGGAAGAGAGCGCCATCGGCGACATAGAGGTTCTTGTAGCCGAAGACCTCGCCGGCATGGTCCACCACGCCGTTGGCGACGGTATCGGCCATGGCGCAGCCACCCAGCGGGTGGGGCGTGATCAGGTTCTTGCCGAAGGTCCAGCTCGCGGGGATCTCCGCCCGGCCGCCAGTCGCCTCCGAGAATCTCTTGTGCTTGTCGATGATCGCGTCGAAGACGGGCCGGGACCGGGTCACGTCCCAGGAGATGTGCAGCCGGCGCCGGCCGAAGAAATACCAGGGGCGTCGCAGAGTCATGACGCCGTCGCTGGCGTCGACCCCCTGGGCGAACCAGGGCATCACGTGCTGCTCCACATCATCGTGCTGGATCTTCCGCAGCGCGTCGAAGAGGAGCCAGGCGTACAACGCCTTGGCCTGCTTGCCTTTCATTTTGTCGAGGTAGGTGGCCATCAGGTCCGGGAAGCCGCCATCCTGGATCCAGTACGAGGGCGAGCCCGGCGCGCCGTCGTGATAGTCGATGATGCTGGTGATCGTCAATCCATAGCCGGGTGAGATGTGTCCCGGATAGAAGGCGGGCGTGAGGAAATCGCCGTTGCTGCTCCAGTTCTTGCCCAGGTGCGGGCTCAGGCCAGGCAGCGACCGGGTCTCGTCGCGGCAGCGGAGCAACAACGTCGTCGAGCCCAGCGAACCTGCGCTGACGATGACGATCCGCGCCGTCTGACTCCCCGGGATCCGCCGGCCGCCTTTCAGGACATCGTAGGAGACCCGATAGCCGCCGGCCATCGGCTCGATGTTGGTGACCAGGTGCAGCGGCCGGACCTGGGCCCCATGCTTCTCGGCCCAGGGGATGTAGTTGAGGTCGAGCGTATTGCGGGCATCGACCTGGCAGCCGATGTCGCAGAGGCCGCACAGGTAGCACGTCCCCTGGTCGACTCCCTGGGCATTGGGCTGGAAGACGGTCCCCGGCTGGGGGCGCCGGTCGAGAGGGGCCTCAGGGTCGATGGTCAACTTCGGGTCGAAATTGACGGCGAGGCCGACCAGCTTGAACCGCTCGGGCTGACCGACGGCCGCGGCCGACCGTTGCATCAGCCGCGTCCGCGCCGTGAACTGGCCGGCGGGAAGCGTCTGGATATTCATGGTCTGGACGACCTTCTCATAGTAGGGAGCCAGCTCGGGGTGATTGATCTCCCTGGGCCAGGAGGGCAAGCCCGGCACGGGATCGAAGCCATTCCTGGGCGCCTCGACCGAAACGTTGGCGTACACCAAGGAGCCGCCGCCGACCCCGGCGCCCTGGGCGACCGCCATGGTCGGGTAGAATCGCAGGTCGAACCAGCCATTCAGGAACTCAGGCGCGTTGTCGTCCCAGAGCCAGGGGTCGCCCGGCTCGCGGGGATAATTCGTCCGCGGATTCCCTGGCGGGTCGGGGGGCCGTCCCGGCCGGCCCCAGCGGCGGCCGCGCTCCAGGATCAGGACCTTGTATCCCTTCTCCGACAACCGGCACGCCGTGACGGCGCCGCCGAACCCGCTGCCAATGATGATCGCATCGTAATCCTGCGCCATCGCACGTCCTCTCCCAGTCACGAGGCGTCGAACACGTCGACGCAGAGCGGGTTGCGGCCTTTCGGGTCGGGATACTGGAAGTATTCCACCCGTCCCCTGGGTCCGTCGATCTCCATGACCGCGTAGCCGTGGCTGTACACGGTCCCATCGTTGTCGCTGATTGCCGCCTGGTCGAAGGGAATCGAGCCAGTCAGGACCCTGTAGGGATCGGCCTGGACGGTCACGGGGATCGCGCCGCTGCCGATGCAACGCCCCTTGGCGACCCCGGCGTAAGGCCCGTAGAAGACCAGGTTGTGCTCGTGGCCCCAGAGCCAGAGCACGACTTGCCCCAGGTAATGCTTGCCGTTGCTGCCGGGGGCCGGATCGTCGAAGACCGAGAGGAGCCGGTCATTCGTGGCGGCGCCGCCGATCAGGGCGAACGCCGAGAACGGCTGATGGTGGGACAGCAGGACCACCTTGCGGGTCCCCGCCGCCGCGAGCTGCTGCCGGTGCCACTGGACCTCTTTCGGGTCGAGGAACGTTGTATCCGCGTCGACTTGCCACGGGTCGCGATCGTTCAACCCGGTGTCCATCGCCTGGAATTGCCAGAAGGCATTCCGCAGGTTGAAGTAGCTGGTGCGCTGGGTGTAGGGATGGGCATTGAGAGAAGCGATCGTGTCGTAGTAAGGCTGTCCGCCCGAGTACATGTCGTGGTTGCCCGCCAGCGTGAAGACCGGCACGTCGGCGCCCAGCACGCTGCGGCAATCGGTGACGAACCGCTGGAATTCCATCGCCGTCCCGGAGTAATACACGTCCCCCAGGTGGATCAGCAGGAACGGGACGCCGGGCTTCCGCCGCGCCGCCAGCAGTCGCAGGAGCTGCACGGCCCCCGGGGTCCCGGTCCCCCAGTCGGCCAGCAACCCGATGGTCGCGCGTTCGGGGAGGGCGTCGATCACCGAATCGCTCGGGCTCGCCGGCGGGATATACGGGACCGGCTGGCCCAGGAGCTTGACATGCTCCTCGTACTCCGCCGTGACCTCGGCCCAGCGCGGATCGCAGGTGCCGAATTCGACGATCTGCTGCTGGATCTGCTGCTTGGCGGCGGGATCCTTGGTGAGTGCCAACCTCAGGTACAGGTCCGCGCAAACCTCGAGCTGCCCGGTCGGAGCGGCCGGTCGGCCTCGGATCGCGCGCCAGAGCCGTTGGAAAAACGCGACGATCCTGGAGTACCAGGCGGCGGCGACCGAGGTTGGGCGCACGGGGTCACCCGGCCGGAGGCCCACGTAGGGCTCGGCCGCGCGGCTGGCCGCCTGCATGACCTCGTTGCTGACGACCTGGGCCACTGAGGCGGTGTCGTTGGCTCCCAGGTGGCGGTGCAGCACGGCGGAGACCGACGATTGCCAGAGCGAGAGCCGAGGGTCGTTGAACTTGGGCAGCGGGGTCATGAGCGGGCCTCCGTCACCGCCGCGGGCCCGCTCGCCATCACGGCGTGCGGCCCGCGCGTGACGCGCGACCCCCGCTGCCGGTCCAGGTACTCGACGAAGTGGGGGAAGATGTCCCGGCTCACGTCCTTTCCCATGAAGACGTCCTGATGCCCGTAATTCGGAAAGACGCGCAGCTCGTGCCGGCCCGGCACGATCTTCTGCAACCGATCGTGGCAGACCAGGTTGGAGTCGCGGAAGACGTTGTTCCGCTCCCCGGTGACGAACAGGATGGGCGTCTCGATCTCGCGGGCGTACTGGAAGTAGTCGTTCGGCAGGGCGGCCAGCCGCGGATCGGACGGGTCGTACTTGACGGCCGTGTTGTTGCTGAAGACCATCTTCCGGACGTGCCGGTGGTAGTTCACGCTGGTCCCGCCGTAGAGGTCGCCGCCGCGGCGGTGGGTGATGTCCAGCAGGTTCTCGTGGTTGTACAGGGCCGGGAAGCCGGTGCCCCAGAGGAAGCTCAGCATGTGGCACTCGGACGAGTCGCACTCGTGGTGGAACAGATCGACGGCCAGGGCGAAGAGCTTGCCCAGGGAGAAGCCCGGCTCGCGCCGCCAGTAGGGATTGATGTACTCGAACCCGCAGACCGATTCCGCCAGGAACGGGCCGAACATCAGCTTCAGCTTCGACCAGCCCGGCACGCGCGGCGTCAGCGCCACGCTGTTGGCAATGACGCTCCGCACCCCATCGACGGCCTTGGCGAAGAGGCTCATGGTGAACGACATCGAGCCCAGGCAGTGGCAGATGACGTGGATCCGCCGGTCCGGGCCGATCTGCTTGCGCACTTCGGCCAGCGCCGCCGGATGGTCGAACAGCGCGATGTCGTCCATCGTGTAGCGATGGCGGTGCAGGTTGTAGCCGAACCGATTGCTCATGCGGAAGTCGAGCGACCAGACATCGGTATAGCCCCGGTCCAGCAGGTAGCTGACCAGGTTCTCGTGCTCGGGCATGATGAACATGTCGGTCGAGGTGGTCAGGCCATGGATGATCACGACCACGTCGTCGCAGGGCTCGCGGAGGAAGCGCGTCAGGGTCAAGCCCAGGCGGTCGCCGGTCTGGAACGGGTGGATCGTGATCTCGGCGTCGCGCACCCCCTCGGTCGTGTACAGGGGGATCTCGCGCTCGAAGTCGCCCAGCTTCGGCAGCAGCCGAGGACGGTAGACGTCCCACAGGCTGCCCAGGAAGAAGCGGCCGAACTTCTCCACCCCCTCGGCCCGCGCCTGGGCCGTGGGCGCGAAGGCGCGGAGCGTCGTCAGCTCGCGGAGGAAGTCGGGGACCTCGATGTGAATGATCCCGGCCGCCACGAGCTGGGCCGAGGACTCCTGATCGGCCTCGACGTGGCCGGAGAAGATGTTGGTGTACAGCGTGGTCGTGTTGGCCCAGACCTCGGGCGTGACGACCATCTGCGCGAGCTTGAACCCGGTGAGGGTCAAAGGCCGGCCCTCGGCGTCGCGGAAGAAGAGGCGATAGCGCATCTTCTTGCTGTTGCGGTCGGCCGTGTCGACGAACAGGTTGAACGTCCCGCGCTCGACCGGCCGCCGGCCGCCGAACTGGTCGCACGCGACGTAGCCCATGGCCGCGGCCTCATGGTCGGTCGAGCTCAGGAAGCGATCGAGGTCCTCGGTGCGGATGGTCAGGTGGAACATCAAGGCCGTGCCGGCGGCCCGGCCCTGATCGTAACCGTCCTGGAAGTTCGTCGCACCGAAGGTGACAAATCCCTTCATCTCCTCGGTGAACTGGAGCGCCGTGGTCGCGTTGGTCTGGCCCATGGGAGCCCTCTCGGTGTCGGATAGGTGTTCGGGCCGATCGGGCCGGCCCGGAACGGACCGATCCGAGGGTTGCCTGTTTCGCCGCCGCCCCATCGAATATCCAGGATGGGCGGCCAATCCCGAAGGGCCACCCGCCTAGATTCGCCGCGGGATAGCCAGGCTATCTCGCGCCGGACGCCATTTCAAACAGAATCTCGCAATAATGGCTCCCCGCGAATTCCTCCGAGCGAGCACGAGCAGCCCCAGGGAGGCCACGGCGATGACCCCTTCCCCCTTGCGAATGGGGGCCGTTCCCTTTCCCCCTCTTGCCAAGGAGGGGAATTATGCCGACCTCCAGATTATGCGGACTTGTCTTGATTGCAGTTGCGGCTCGGCCTTGTTCCAGCGATTTGGAACGGGTGACGTCCTCACGACGGACGGGGTCATCGGGCGACGTCGGGGGAGAGGGACCGGACGCGCCGGATGGCGGAGAACTGGAGGATCCTCGCCGCGGCCAGGCCGATGAGCACGCTCATCCAGAGCGCGGCGCGGACGCTCGTCGCCGTGGCGATCGGCCCGGAAATCAGGGCGCCGAGCGGGAGCAGGATTCCGGCTGCGACATCGAAGGTGGCGCTGGCCCGTCCGAGGGTCTCCTGCGGAAGGACGGCCAGGCACAGACTCACGCCCTGGATCCCTATAGTAACTTTGGGACGACCCCCGAAATCACGTCACATCGCGTCACAGCCTTGCGCCGCTTGGACTTACGGCACGAAACCCGGGGAAAAATCACGTCACATCACGTCACAGCCTTGCGCCGCTTGGACTTACGGCACGCGAGCCCTCTCTGCGGCCTGGGGACCGGGTCCGGAACGCCGCATGCGAGCTTGCACGCAGGGAGGGGTCGCGTCGCACCGAGGCGATCCGGGTCGCCTCGACCTCAGCGTCGAGTCCCGAAGCCGCTCCGCTCCCGCGAGAGGACGGCTTGACCTGAGTCAACGTCCAGACTATATTTGGCTATGCGGATGAATAAGCAAGCGGCTGACGCCCTGGATGAATCGGTCGAGCTGTTCAAGGCGGTTGCCGATCCGGTGCGCCTGCGGCTGCTGCATCTGTTGGCGGCTGGCGAGGTCTGCGTCTGCCATCTGCATGAGGCGTTGGACCTGCCGCAATCCACGGTGTCCCGCCACCTGGCGTATCTCAGGCGGCGGGGCCTGGTGATCGGCCGCAAGGAAGGGGTGTGGGTGCATTACCGGCTGGCGAAGCCGTCCAGCGGGTTGCATCGACATCTGATCGGTTGCCTCGAATCCTGCTTCAAGGAAGTCGAGGTGCTGACGCAGGACCGCAAGCGGCTGGAAGGCCGCACCTGCCGCGGCGAGTGAGTCACCGGGCTAATTCTTGGCCCAATATATCCGCCTAGGCGGATGAAAAAGGGGGACCTGTCATGGAATCGAACGCATTGAAGACGCCGGCCGGCGACGGCTCGGCCCGCGGCGAGCCGGAATGCCGCATCGACGGCGAAACGGTCAAGGCGGCGGTTCAGGAGCAATACGGCAAGGTTGCCAAGGGCGAAGCGGGCGGCGGATCGCTGTGCGGCTGCACCGACAACGCCGAAGGGCTGGCCATCACATTCGGCTATTCGGCCGATGAGCTGGCGGCGTTGCCGGAAGGGGCCAATCTCGGCCTGTCCTGCGGCAACCCGCAGGCGGTGGCGGCGATGCAGCCGGGGGAAACCGTGCTCGATCTCGGCAGCGGGGCGGGCTTCGATTGTTTCCTGGCCGCCCGCAAGGTCGGGCCGACCGGCCGGGTGATCGGCGTCGATCTGACCGACGCCATGCTGGAGAAGGCCCGTGCCAACGCGACGAAAGCCGGCCTTTCCCACGTGGAATTCCGCAAGGGCGATCTTGAGGCCCTGCCGGTGGATGACGGCTCGGTGGACGTGGTGATTAGCAACTGCGTGCTGAACCTGGTGCCGGACAAGGATCGGGCCTTCCGCGAGATTCATCGAGTGCTCAAGCCCGGCGGTCGGCTGGCGGTGTCGGACATGGCCTGGGAAACCGAGCCCGCGGCGGCGGTCCGCCGGGACCTGGAAGCGTTGGTCGGCTGCATTGGCGGAGCGTTGGTCCTGGATGACTACATGTCGCGGCTCAGGCGGGCGGGCTTTGCCCGCGTCGCGGTCGAGCGGCATCCCGAAGCGGCCAGGAAGATGGCTGAGGTGGCGGGGATCGTCCCGCCTCCCGGCTCGGAGCATCTGCTCAGCGTCAACATCACGGCCACCAAATGAAGGGGCAGGGAGCCATGAAAACCGTGCTGTTCGTCTGCGTCCACAATGCGGGCCGCTCGCAAATGGCCCAAGCGTTCGTCAACGCATTCGCGGCCGAGCATCATTACCCGATCCGGGGGCTGTCGGCCGGGACGGAAGCCGGGGAGCGGGTCAATCCGCTGGCCGCACAGGCGATGGCCGAGGCCGGCATCTCGCTGGAAGGCCAGAAGCCGACGCAACTGACGCAAGAGATGGCGGATGCCGCCGACCGCATCATCACGATGGGCTGCGGCGTCGCGGCCACCTCCTGCCCGGCCCGGATGCATCGTTCCGAGGATTGGGGGCTGGACGATCCGGCGGGCCAGCCCATCGAGAAGGTGCGGGAAATCCGCGACCAAATCCGCAGGCGGGTGGAAGAGCTGATCGCCGACATGGTGCGGACGAAGGAAAGGGCTGACTGATGAGCGGCGTTTCGACCTGCCACCCGAAGGCGGCAGGCCGCCTGTCGTTTCTGGACCGCAATCTGACGCTGTGGATCGTGCTGGCCATGCTCGGGGGCGTCGGGCTGGGCTACGCCCTCCCGTCCGTCGCCCGTGGCCTCACGCGGCTGTCGGTGGGCACCACGTCGATTCCGATTGCCGTCGGGCTGATCCTGATGATGTACCCGCCGCTGGCCAGGGTGCGATACGAGGAGCTGGGCGAGGTCTTCCGCAACACGCGGGTGCTGGCCTTGTCGCTCGTCCAGAATTGGGTGATCGGGCCGCTGCTGATGTTCGGCCTGGCCCTGGCGTTCCTTTCTGACCGGCCGGAATACGCCATCGGCCTCATCATGATCGGCCTGGCCCGCTGCATCGCCATGGTGATCGTCTGGAACGAGCTGGCCAGGGGCGATACCGAATACGCGGCAGGGCTGGTGGCGTTCAACTCCGTGTTCCAGGTGTTGTTTTATTCGGTCTATGCGTGGCTGTTTATCAAAGTGCTGCCGCCGTTGCTGGGCGTCCAGTTCGGCGATGTGGACCTGTCGCGGATCACCATTGGGGCGATTGCCGAGAGCGTGCTGATTTATCTCGGCATCCCCTTCTTCGCGGGCCTGCTGACGCGGTTCGTACTGCTCAAGGCCAAGGGGAAGGATTGGTATGAGAATTGGTTTATTCCGCGTATCAGCCCGATCACGCTGATTTCCCTGCTGTTGACCATCGTCGTGATGTTCTCGCTCAAGGGCGAGGTCCTCCTGCGTATCCCGCTCGACGTGCTGCGGATCGCGGTGCCGCTGCTGATCTACTTCGTGGTGATGTTCCTCGTCTCGTTCTTCATGGGCTGGCGGCTGGGGGCCGATTACGCCAAGACGGCGACGCTGGCCTTCACCGCGGCCAGCAACAATTTCGAGCTGGCCATTGCCGTGGGGGTGGCGGTGTTCGGCATCGATTCCGGCGCGGCGTTCGCGGCCGTCATCGGCCCGCTGGTCGAGGTGCCGGTGCTGATCGGCCTGGTCAACGTCGCCTTCTACTTCCAGCGGCGATATTTCGGGGCGGCTCAACCGGAAGTCGTCGATGTCGGGGCGGTCTACCGAGCCTTGCAGAGAAAAGAAAAGTAAACGCGGCGCATGGCGCTGAGGATCGCCGGCCGGAGCCGGCTCCTGCACAATCCCCCTGGAGAGCTGAGGATCGCCGGCCGGAGCCGGCTCCTCCAGATCACCGCCTTCCACTCCCCGTGGCCGCCTGGGCCGGGAACGCCCTGCCCTGATCGCCGCAGTCCGCGGCATCGGCACCTGGGACGCCGAGATCGGCGCCGAGAAGTCCACCGGAGGCGGCCGGGAGGCCGGCTCCGATGCCGGGAAAGCCTGCGATGCGCCGCCAGACGCGCACCATCAATTCTGGCCGGGATCTTCCCCTGGCTCAGGGCGTGCGGTTCGAGGTCGGGGGAGCTTGAGGCGAAGCCCGCGGAGACCTGCGAGCGATGACTTGCAGGTAACCGCCATCCCTTCTTAGGATTGCTGGATAAGGATCCGTCTGATTCCCCACAGGGTGGGCCGAGCCGAGCGCACCAACAGCGCAACCTGCCAAGGAAACCAGCCTGGTGACTCGCGAAGACGTCTTGGAACCGATTGCCGGGTTCGGCGTGCCGCTCGAGAACCTGTTCCTCATCACCGAGGACCACGACCCTCTCGGAGGGATCGTCGCCTGGTACGCCGAGATCGGCTTGAGAAGCATTGTCCTCGAAAACGACGATTTGGCCAGAGCTTGCTAGGACACCCTGCGTGACGCTGGCGTCAGACGATTAAAGTCCTGGGAGGAACTGGGAGCGGCCCGAGACCAAGAGAAATGGGAAGGATGGGACCCTTGTCCGGATTATCGCAGGTGGCAACAGGTGGCCGAGGATTTGGCCGAGACGCGCTCCTGATCGAACGCCAGCAGGTTCCTTCCTGATCCTGCCCGAGACCGATCCAGCCTGAGCGGCCCACACCAACTGAGGGGCAGGGATCACGAAGATTTCGAAGGCCGTCCCCGTTTGGTGAGGGCTGGTAGGCGGCTGATTGCCAACCAGACCCGGAATCACGCCCCCACGAGGCTTCGATGACCCGCCGTTTTCTCGTCTTGCTCTTGACCTGCATCGTGTTCCTCGCCGGAGTGGCCGGTTGCCAGAGCCGGCGGCCCCGGGTCGCTCCGTCCGAGCTGCCGGTGGTCCCGGTCAGCCAGCCGGTGCGCCGGGAGGTCACGGATTACGTCGAGTTCACCGGCCGCACCGAGGCGGTCTATTCGGTGGACATCCGACCCCGGGTCACCGGGTACCTGGTCGAGATGCCGTTCCAGGAAGGGGCGGAGGTCAAGAAGGGGGACCTGCTGTTCGTGGTCGATCCCCGGCCCTACAAGGCCCAGCTCGACCAGGCCGAGGGCCAGGTCGACCTCTACAAGGCCTCGCTCCGGGTGGCCAGGACCACCCTGGCTCGCGACCGGGCGATCAATGACAAGGTGCCCAACGCCATCAGCCAGCAGCAGCTCGACCAGGAGAAGGCCGCCGTCGAGGAGGCCGAGGCCCGGGTCCGGGCCACCCAGAAGAGTATGGAGC
Organism: Isosphaeraceae bacterium; assembly: GCA_021324445.1. Taxonomy (GTDB): domain Bacteria; phylum Planctomycetota; class Planctomycetia; order Isosphaerales; family Isosphaeraceae; genus JAJPJC01. The sequence goes on along the minus strand of JAJPJC010000424.1, from coordinate 9,440 downwards.
TCTACTCACTCAGCCATGAATTCACCCGGGTGATCTCACCGATCGACGGCCAGATCAGCCGCTACTACCTGACGCTCGGCAACCTGGTCAACGCGGATACGACGCTGCTGACCACGGTCGTGTCGATGGATCCGATGTACGCCTATTTCGAGATGGACGAGCCGACCCTGTTGCGCATCCGCCGGGCGGTCAACGAGGGGAAGGTCAAGAGGACCGCGAGCAGCGGCCGGATTCCGGTCTTCATGGGCTTGCAGGGGGAAGAGGGCTTCCCACACCAGGGGACGATCAACTTCGTGAACAACCAGGTCAACCCCACCACGGGGAGCATCCTGGTGCGGGGTAAGTTTCCCAACCCCCTGCCCAAGGAAGGGGTACGGCTGCTCTCGCCGGGCATGTTCGTGCGGATCCGCCTGCCGATCGGCGAACCCCACATGGCGTCCCTGGTCATCGACCGGGCCGTGGGATCGGACCAGGGGCTGAAATTCGTCTACGTGCTCGATGCCGAGGGCAAGGTGCAGTCCCGGCGCGTCACGACGGGGGCGCTCCAGGACGACGGCCTGCGCGTGATCGAGCAGGGCCTCCAGGGAGATGAGTGGGTGGTCGTGGGGGGCTTGCAGCAAGTCCGCCCACGCCTGCCAGCCAAGTCGGAGCGGGTCCCCATGCCGTCGCTGGCCCCCCAACCCCCCGAAGTCGAGCCGCCGCCCCAACCGCGCACGTCCGCAACACTGCCGGAATCCCCCAAGTCCGCCTCGCCGAGGCAGCAACCGCGCACGTCCGCATCGTCGCCGCCGGCAACGGCCCAGCCCTGAGGGGGGACACCGGTCATGATCTCGCGGTTCTTCATCGATCGGCCGATCTTCGCGACCGTGCTGTCCCTGGTCATTACCCTGATCGGCGGGATCGCGCTCTATTACCTGCCGATGGCGCAGTATCCCCGGATCACGCCCCCCGGAATCGCGGTGACCATCAACTACCCCGGGGCCAGCGCCCCGGTGGTGGCCGACACCGTGGCGGCGCCGATCGAGCAGCAGGTCAACGGCATCGACGGCATGCTCTACATGTCCTCGCAGATGGGCAACGACGGGACGTACACCCTGACCGTGACCTTCGATATCGGCACCGACGTGAACACGGCGCTGGTCATGGTGCAGAACCGCGTGGCGCTGGCCATGCCGCTGTTGCCCAGCCAGGTCCAGAACCAGGGGATCACGATCCGCAAGAAGACCCCCGACATGTTGATGATCGTCAACTTCTTCTCGCCGGACGGCCGCTACGACGACATCTACCTGAGCAATTTCGCCACGATCTACGTCAAGGACGAGCTGCTGCGCGTCTACGGAGTCTCGGACATCAACTACATGGGCCAGCGCGACTACAGCATCCGGGCCTGGCTCGACCCGCAGAAGCTGGCGGCGAAGAACTTGACCGCCATGGATGTGGCCAACGCGATTCGCCGCGAGAACGTGGATGCACCGGCGGGGCAGCTCGGTCAGCTTCCGGCCAAGGGACAGTTTTTCCAGTTGCCCCTGGACACCCTGGGCCGGCTGACCAAGCCCGAGGAGTTTGAACAGATCGTGGTCAAGGCCCGGGGGGGTGGAATGCGGGAGCCGGCGATCGGCATCGACCGGCTCCGCGACGTGGCCCGGGTCGAGCTGGGCGCGCAAAACTACAACCAATCCTGCCGCTTCGACGGCCGCCCGTCGGTGGGCCTGTCGGTCTACCAGCTTCCCGGCACCAATGCGCTGGACGTCGCCGACCGGGTGCGCGCCAAGATGGAGGAGTTGAAGAAGCGGTTCCCCGACGGGGTGGAATACGACATCGCCTACGACACGACCCCATACATCCGTGAGTCGATCCGCGAGGTGTTCAAGACCCTGCGCGATGCCGTGCTCCTGGTGGGCCTGGTCGTGCTGGTCTTCCTCCAGGACTGGAAGACCATGATCTTGCCGATGATCGACGTGCCGGTCTCCTTGATCGGCACCTTCGCCGTCATGGCCGCCCTGGGCTTCACCCTCAATAACCTGACGCTCTTCGGGCTGGTGCTGGCCATCGGCATCGTGGTGGATGACGCCATCGTGGTGCTGGAGAACACCGAGCGGATGATCGCCAGGGGGCTGGACGCGCGGACGGCGACGATCAAGGCGATGGAGGAGATCACCGGGCCGATCCTGGCGATCACGCTGGCGCTGAGCTCGGTGTTCATTCCCTGCTGCTTCATCACGGGCATCACCGGCCAGTTCTTCCGGCAGTTCGCGGTGACCATCGCGGTCTCGACGATCATCTCGGCGGTGAACGCGCTGACCATGACGCCGTCGCGGGCGGTGCTGATCTTCAAGACCGAGCAGGGCAGCCACGGTCACCACTTCCAGCGGGAGGCGTTGCCGTGGTGGATCTTCGGGGTGCTGGGAGGACTGCTGGCGGTCCGGTTCGGACCGCAGCACCTGGCCGGCTGGTTCGGCCTGCCGGCGCCCGCGCTCGGGGGCAGCGCGGAGGGGGCCGCCGGCGAGCTGTCCTGGGCCGACACCGCCGCGTACTTCGCACCCGGCCTGGTGGCCGGCCTGGGAGTGGGCTGGTTGATCATCCGGCCGGTGAATGCCGTGCTGGGCGGGTTGTTCCGGGGCTTCAACCGGCTGTTCGACCGGATGACCGGGGTCTACGGCTGGATGGTCGGCAAGTCGCTGCGGATCAGCGCGATCGTCCTGCTGGTCTACGGCGGGCTGGTGGTGCTCACCTATCAAACCTTCCAGCGTGCCCCCCTGGGCTTCATCCCCGAGCAGGACCAGGGGCGGCTGATCCTGAGCGTCCAGTTGCCCGACTCGGCGTCGCTCCAGCGGACCCAGGATGCCATGGCGCTGGTTGAACAGATCACCCGGGAGACGCCCGGGGTCGCGCACACGGTCGCCCTCGCCGGCATGTCGTTCCTCTTGCAGGCCAACGCCTCCAACTTCGGCTCGATGTTCATCGTGCTCGATCCGTTCGACAAGCGGCAGTCCCCCGAGCTGACCGCCGACGGCATCATGGCCCGGTTGCGGCGCGAGTATCGGCGCCGGGTCAAGGATGCCGAGGTCGCCGTCCGCAACTCCTCGGTAATCCCCGGCCTGGGTACGGCCGGCGGCTACAAGCTGGTCATCGAGGACCGGGGCGGCCGCGGGCTCCAGAACTTGCAGTGGGCGACGGATGAGCTGGTCCGGACGATGAAGACCGAGCCCGGCCTGTCCACCGCGTCCACCCAGTTCCGCTCCAAGACGCCCCAGCTCTACCTGGACATCGACCGGACCAAGGCCGAATCGCTGGGCCTGTCCTTTAACGACGTGAACCAGACCCTGACGATGTACCTGGGCTCGCTCTACGTCAACAGCTACAACCAGTTCGGCCGGCACTGGCAGGTCAACATCCAGTTGGAGGGCGAGTACCGCAACCGGGTCGAGGACCTCAACCTGCTCCAGGTCCGGAACAAATGGGGGCAGATGGTGCCGCTGGGCACCTTGATCCGCGTCCGCGAGGTCGGCGGCCCGATCAGCGTCACGCGTTATAACCTCTACCCGGCCGCGCAGATCACCGGCAGCCTGCACCCCGGGGTCAGCTCCGGGGACACGATCAAGGAGATCGACCGCCTGACCGCCGAAACCTTGCCGCTGTCCATGCGGGCGGAGTGGACCGAGGTGATGTTCCTGCAGATCCGGGCGGGCAACACGGCGCTGTACGTCTTCGGGCTGTCGGCCGTGAGCGTCTTCCTGGCGTTGGCGGCGCTGTACGAGAGCTGGGCGCTGCCGCTGGCCGTGATCCTGGTGGTGCCGATGTGCCTGCTCTGCTCCCTGACCGGGGTGCTCTCCACCGGCCGGGACGTCAACATCTTCGTGCAGATCGGGCTGGTGGTGCTGGTCGGGCTGGCGTGCAAGAACGCCATCCTGATCGTCGAGTACGCCAAGGATAAGCACCTGGAGGGCTTGTCGCGGCACGCGGCGACCGTGGAGGCGTGCCGGCTGCGGCTGCGGCCGATCTTGATGACCTCGCTCGCCTTCATCATCGGGGTGATCCCGCTGGCCCTGGCCTCGGGGGCCGGTGCCGAGATGCGCCGATCGCTGGGGGTCGCCGTGTTCAGCGGCATGGTGGGCGTGACCCTCTTCGGCATCTTCCTCACGCCGGTCTTCTTCGCGGTGATCCTGGGGTTGAGTGAGACCCGGATGTTCATGTCGGGCGCCACGCGATGGGTCGGCTCGGGTCTGGCGGGTGGGCTGGTCGGGCTGGCGATCGGCTTCCTGCTGGATCGTCTCCACCTCGAGGGCTTGCCCTGGGGCCTGGGGGCCGGCGGCCCCGCGGGCGTGCTCCTGGCCCTGGCGGCGCTGGGGGTCCATCGGCGAATCCGGCCCCGATCCGCGGCGAGGCGCCGCAGTCCCTCACCCCGACAGCAGGACCTGGTACCGAGCGGAGACCCTCTCCCGTGATCTCGCGCTTCTTCATCGACCGCCCGGTTTTCGCCATCGTCCTCTCGCTGGTCATCGTGCTGGCCGGCGCGGTGGCCGTCTTCACGCTGCCGGTGGCCCAGTATCCCGAGGTGACCCCCCCCACGGTGCTGGTGACGGCCATCTATCCGGGGGCCAACGCCCTGACGGTGCGGAACACCGTGGCGGCCCCGATCGAGGAGCAGGTCAGCGGCGTCGAGAACATGATGTACATGTCGTCGCAGTGCACCAACGACGGCACCTACATCCTGACCGTGACCTTCCGCCTGGGCATGGACACCGACATGGCCCAGGTGCTGGTGCAGAACCGGGTCTCGCTGGCGCTGCCGGTCATCCCCCAGATGGTCCAGAACGAGGGGATCAGCGTCAAGAAGATGTCGCCCAACACGATGATGATCGTCAACCTGATCTCGCCGGACGGCCGGTACGACAGCACCTTCCTGAGCAACTACGCGACGATCTACATCAAGGACGAGCTGGGCCGGCTCCCCGGCGTCGCCGGCCTCACCTACCTGGGCCAGCGCGACTACAGCCTGCGGGCCTGGCTCGACCCGGCCAAGCTGGCGGCGCTGAACCTCAGCGCCATGGACGTGGTCAACGCCATCAGCCAGCAGAACTTGCAGGTCGCCGCCGGGCAGATCGGCCAGCAGCCCGTGCCCCGGGGCCAGCAATTCCAGCTCACGATCAACACCCTGGGCCGGCTGGTCGAGCCGGAGCAGTTCGGCGAGATCATCATCAAGGCCGGCCAGGACAACTTCATGGCCCAGCCGGATCAAAGTGGTTCGGCGGGCCAGGGCGGCACCACCGGCCAGGGCGGCTCGACCGGCCAGGGCGGCACCACCGGCCAGGGCGGCTCGAGCTTCCAGGGCGGTCCGACCGATGAAGGGGGCGCCAACACCGAGGGCGGCACCATGGCGCAGGCCACGGGCATCGTCCGGCTCCGCGACGTGGCCCGGGTCGAGCTGGGCTCGCGGCAGTACGACCAGTCCTGCACCCTGGACGGCAAGCCGTCCGTGGCGGTGTCCATCTACCAGTTGCCCGGGTCCAACGCGCTGGAGACCGCCCAGGGGGTCTACGCCAAGATGCGCGAGCTGAAGACCCGGTTCCCCGATGGGCTGGATTACCAGATCGTCTATGACACCACGCCGTTCATCCAGGAGTCGGTCAACGAGGTCTTCAAGACGCTGCGCGACGCGGTGATCCTGGTCGGCATCGTCGTCTTGATCTTCCTCCAGGACTGGAAGGCGATGATCCTGCCCATGATCGACGTGCCGGTCTCGCTGATCGGCACGTTCGCCATCATGGCCGCCATGGGCTTCAGCTTGAATAACCTGACGCTCTTCGGGTTGGTGCTGGCCATCGGCATCGTGGTGGATGACGCCATCGTGGTGCTGGAGAACATCGAGCGGCTGATCGCGACCGGCCTGGACTCGCGGACGGCGACGATCAAGGCGATGGAGGAGATCACCGGCCCGGTCCTGGCGATCACGCTGGTGCTCAGCTCGGTGTTCGTCCCCTGCTGCTTCCTGGGGGGGATCACGGGGCAGTTCTTCCGGCAGTTCGCGGTGACCATCGCCGTCTCCACGATCATCTCGGCGATCAACGCGTTGACGATGACCCCGTCGCGAGCGGTCCTGATCTTCCAGACGGAGGAAGGCGGCCACGGCCACCAGCTGAAGCGGCAGGCGTTGCCCTGGTGGATCTTCGGGCTGGTGGGCGGGTGGCTCTCGCTCCGGTTGGCCCACGACTTCTTCGTCAACCAGGCCGTCCATCTCGGCCTGCTCACGGAATCCAGCATCACCGAGTCGGAGCTGGCCTCGGGGTGGATGCGCTGGCTCCACGATGCCGTCGCGTTCGCCCCCGGCCTGGTGGCCGGTCTGGTGGTCGGCCTGGTGATCATCCACCCGGTGAATGCCGTGCTGGGCTGGCTGTTCCGGGGCTTCAACCGGCTGTTCGACCGGATGACCGGGGTCTACGGCCGGGTCGTCGGCGGCGTGCTCCGGATCAGCACGATCGTGCTGATCCTCTACGGCGGACTGCTGGGGCTGACCTACTGGGAATTCATGCGCACGCCCACGGGCTTCGTCCCGCAGCAGGACAAGGGATACCTGCTGATGAACGTGCAACTGCCCGATTCGGCATCGACGGAGCGCACCCAGCGCGTCATGGCCCGCATCGAGACCCTGGCGCGCGAAACGCCAGGGGTGGCGCACACGGTCGGCGTCTCGGGGCAGTCGCTGCTCTTGAATGCCAACGCGCCCAACCTCGGTTCGCTTTACGTGATGCTCGACGAGTTCTCCAAGCGGTCGATACCGCCGGCGGAGCACTTCTTCCGCTGGCTCCAGAATCCCGAGCTCGAGGCGCGGCTCCGCGCCACCTTCGGGCTCAAGAAGGTGCCGTTGCTGGACAGCGACTCGATCGCCGCGGAGCTCCAGGCGCGCTGTCAGCGGGAGGTGCGCGCGGCGATCGTCACGATCTTCGGGGCGCCGCCGATCGACGGCCTGGGCACGACCGGCGGCTTCAAGCTGATCATCGAGGATCGCGGCAATCTGGGCCTGGGGACCTTGCAGCGGATCAGCGATCAGATCGTGGCGCGCGGCAACAAGACGCCGGGGCTCCAGGGCCTGTTCAACAGCTCGCGGGCCAACACGCCCTGGTTGTATCTGACGATCGACCGGACCAAGTGCATGGCCCTGGGCGTGCCGGTCAGCGAGCTGTTCAACACGCTGCAGGTCTACCTGGGCTCCTACTATGTGAATAATTTCAACGAATTCGGCCGGACCTGGCAGGTGAACATCCAGGCCGACCAGAGCTTCCGCGGCGACGCGCAGGACATCCGCCAGCTCCAGGTGCGGAACAACAAGGGACAGATGATCCGGCTGGCGACGCTCCTGGACATCAGCAACACCAGCGGGCCGGTGTCGGTGATGCGGTACAACATGTACGCCGCCACCGCGATCACCGGCAACCCGGCGCCGGGGACCAGCTCCGGTCAAGCGATCGCACTGATGCAGGAGATCGCCGACGAGGAGCTGGAAGCGTCCCGGTCGATGGCCTCGGACTGGACCGAGCTGGCCTACATGCAGCTCCAGGCGGGGAACACGGCGACCGGGGTCTTCGCGCTGGCGGTGGTCTTCGTCTTCCTGGTGCTGGCGGCGCAGTATGAAAGCTGGAAGCTGCCTCTGGCGGTGATCCTGGTCGTGCCGATGTGCTTGCTCTGCTCGCTCGTGGGCGTGAACCTCGCCGGCATGGACGTGAGCCTGTTCACCCAGATCGGCTTCGTGGTGCTGGTCGGCCTGGCGAGCAAGAACGCGATCCTGATCGTCGAGTTCGCCAAGCAGGCGCAGGAGTCGGGTGTGCCCCGTCGCGAAGCGACCCTGGAGGCGTGCCGGCTGCGGCTGCGGCCGATCCTGATGACCTCGTTCGCCTTCATCTTCGGTGTCCTGCCCCTGGTCATCGCCGAGGGGGCCGGTGCCGAGATGCGCCGGTCCCTCGGCACGGCGGTCTTCAGCGGCATGCTGGGCGTGACCCTCTTCGGCATCTTCCTCACGCCGGTCTTCTATTACGTCATCCAGTGGTTTGGCAGCGGGAAGCCGGCGGCGCCTCGGGACGAGTTGAATCACCACGCGGCCGCCGGCCAGATCGCTCCGCGAGTGGACCTGGTGCCGCCCGGATCCTCTCCGGGACACGCCGATGCTTCGGGATCGATGATCCGCATCGAATGAGGGCCGCGACTCACGGTCTCGAGGCCCGGAGGCGCGGCCCGGGCGCGGGGAATTCTCCCGTTCAGCTCCGCTGGGCGATGGCCGGCGTGCCGTCGGGCACGTCGTCGGACTGGTAGTCGAACCAGCGGGAGTCGAAGTCGATCCGCCGCTTCTGCCGCATGGCGAGGTTGCTGGTCAACGCGATGACCGCGTCGGCCAGCGCGACTTCACCGCGGCAGCGCGGCTGGAGCTCGGGATTGCTCTCGCCGTAATAGTTCGACGCGTTGCCGTGACGGACGCAATAGGCGAAGTGCTCGAGCTCCTCGCGGTAGCCGCGGGAGGGCTCGATGGTGGCCAGGCTCCCCAGCGCGGCGGCCTGGGTCGGGCCGGCCAGGCTCGGGCTGGTCTCGAGCACCGGCTTCTTCCCCGGGGTCTCCATCGTCACGCTGGTCGTCCGCGAGGTGAGCGGGTTGCCCGCTTCCTTGTACAGGAGGATCTCCTTCTCCTGGCTGACGATCATCGTCCCCTTCGAGCCCATCACCATCTCGCCGTAGCCGTCGAAGGCGTTGGTGTTGATCGACGAATAGGTCACCACGACCCGGTCGTGCTCCGTCTTGCCGGGGAACTCGAAGACCGTGAAGACGTGGTCATCCACCTCGCGGCCATCAGTGTAGAAGAACGTGCCGCCGATGCCGGTGACGGCGATCGGGTGCTTCTTGCCCAGGAAGATCGAGCAGGCGTCGAGCTGATGGCTGCCCAGCTCGGCCATCAGGCCGGCCCCGGTCTTGTTGTAGAGCCGCCAGTTGATGAGCTGGTCGAGGCTGTCGTAGCCGTACTTCTTGTAATCGATGTCCTTGTCCTTCTCGGGGTGGATTCGCTTCCAGCTATCGCGATAGAGGATCCGCCCTTTCTCGTCGCGGGCGATCTCGGGCAGGCCGGTCTTGGGGTCGATGATCGGATTGCCGTGCTTGTCCTTGGCGGCCAGGGGCTGTGCGTTGTTGCGGTGCCAGAGCGCGCGGATGTGGCGGATCTCGCCCAGCACGTCGTTCTGGACCAGGTAGTTGGCGTTGTCATACAGGACCGAGTAATGCCGCTGGTGGCCGACGGCCAGCAGGCGGTTGGTCTGCCGCGCGACGCGGCACATCTCCTTGCACTCGGCGACCGAGTGGGCCATCAGCTTCTCGGTGAAGACGTGCTTGCCGGCCTTCATCGCCTCGATCGCCACCGGGGCGTGCAGCCAGAGCGGCAGGGCGATGACGACCACCTCGACGTC
>JAJPJC010000445.1 GCA_021324445.1 Isosphaeraceae bacterium | reverse complement strand
GAACGCGAAGGCCGAGACGATCGGCTTGTCGTTGAGCGCAACGGTTGTGTCGCCCGGCGTCGCCTGGACGGTCGGGTTGGGCATGTCGGGCGTGCTGGTGTAGCCGAGGTTCAAGGTCGTCGTGTGCGCGCCCCCGGTGTAGGACTGGACGTCGCCCACATCGACCGCCGGGCGGTTGCGGTCGCGCTGAAACAGGTTCTGCTTCAGTTGGCGGGCCACCAGCGAGGCGCTCCCCCGGCCGGCCTTCTGGGCGTCATCGTCCGAGGCACCTGGGCTGAGGGCGCGGCCGCAACAGGTGTAGCCGCCGTCGCGCGTCAGCTTGTGGGTGATCGATTGGACGCGGTACGTGCTCGTACCCAGTTGCACCAGGTCGCTGGGCCGCAGTGATGGCAGCCCGGCGATGTCGAAGTCCTGGCCGTCCATCGGGCTGGCGGCGGCGGTCGCCCCCCGGGCCGAGACCGGGCGCCGGGTCGCGCCGTCGTCGATCGGGCTGGTCTGAGTCACCCCGAGCTGATCGGGCGTGCCCATCCAGAGCTTGCCGTCCTTGGCCTGGAGAGAGAACCCGGCGATCTTCGCCAGCGTGTTGAGCGCGGCGAACGGGGTCACGTCGTGGAACGTGATGGTCGGCAGCGTGTCGCCTTCGTCGGGGATGTTCGGGCTGACACCGGCCTTCGAGCAGACGTCCTTGGCAATGAAGCCAAGGGTTTTTCCCTGGTAGGACTGGGAGATCGTCTTGAGGGGCCGCTGGAGCCGGTCGAAGATGTAATCCTTCCCCTTGAGCGTGGCGATGTACCATTGGTTGTCCGTCTCGTCGGCCTCCAGATGGGCCTCGGTCAGCAGGCCGGTCATCACCTCCTTGGCGCTGGTGTCGCTGTAGCCGAGCGTGATATGCACGATGGTCTGCTGTGGCACGAGCAGACCGTAGATGTCGTTGCCCAGCCCATAGATCGCCATCTCAAAGCCGTTGCTGGCCTCGGTGGCGTCCATCTCGATCGTGATGTTGGCCTCGAAGAAGGCCGACGAGACCGGGACGATGGTCGGAATGGGGAGGGTCTGGGGCGGTCCGGCCAGCGGGCCAGGCAGCGCCGGCAAGATCTTCTCGAACGTCGCCGTGTACGTGGTGCGGAACCCGAAATCGCTCAGTCCCAGGCTAACCATGGGCCACCGCCACCTCCGCCAGGAGTTCTGAGCCGAACGAGCCCGGGCCGGCGAGGTTCGCCTGTGCCACCCGGGCCCGCGTGAATCGGAACCGCAACGGCCCCAGCGCGATCGGCATGGCGAGCACCACGCGCCGCGCGCCCAGGAGCCGCGTCGGGTCGGGCAGGTTCTCGAGCTCGAGTTTGAGGTTGAGATACAGGCCCCGCACCGGGTCGGGGAGGTCGAAGAACGTATTGGCATACTTCGGACTCAGGACGAACTCCGGGTCCGAGAAGTACACCGTCATCGTGATCCGGTAGACGACGCCGGCGGCCTGGAGCAGGAAGATCTGCGGGAAGCCGTCGGCGCCGGTCGCCGGCAGGGGGGCGTAGTTCAAGGCGTCGTCGGGCCAGGGGGACGGGGCCCCGGCGGTCGATGGTAATGGGCTCGTGCCGTTCATGATTCAGAGACTCCTCGGTGTGGCGCTCTTGAGGCTCCCCGAGCCCACGATCGCGGCGGCGGCGTTGACCACCGAGCCGAGCAGGGCCGACAGGCCCGGCCGCGGGCAGTGCTTCAGCGAGATGCTCACGGTGATCACCTCCTTCTCCTCCGCCGACTGGCTGAAGTTGAGGCTGTCGACCTGCATGTCCAGCAGCGTCGTCAGCCCCGCGACCATCGGGATCCCCGAGACGATCGAGGAGACCAGCGGCAAGGTCTTGGATAGGTCGGCCATCTGCTCCAGGCCGAGCCGGACGATTTGCCGATCGTCGCCGATGAGCACGGCCTCGATCTGGACGGACCGAATGATCTTGCTGGTGGCCTGGCTCAGCCCCTTGTCGCCGACCTGGGGCAGCGCATATTGCTCGTTCAACGTGATCCGGTTGACCGCGTACAGCGGCACGGTGCCGAGCAAGACGGAGACCTGGTGCGTGATCAGCTCTGACATCGGCTGCGTCCGTTGCTAGAAGAAACCAAGGAAGGGCAGGTTCAGGTCGAACGTCTTCCGGTAGTCGTCCAGCGCCTTGACACCCTCGGGAGTCGCGCGCATGGGGTCAAGGACCTTGTCGGAGAATGCGGCCTGGAGCTGCGTCTTGATCATCGCGCGCATCTCGGTGTCGATCATCCCCTCCCGGATCAGGGGGTTGTCGGACAAAGTGATGCCCCGATCCTTGAGGTTCTGGACGGCCTGCTCCCGGAGCTCGGTGCGGCGGATCAGCCAGCGGATCGAGTCGAAGGGACTGGTCGCCTCGGGGCCGCTGGAGTGCGCGGTCCGCCTGTTCCACTCGTTGAGGATGTCCTTGGCGAGCTCGTAGGCGCCGCGAGCGAGGGTCTTCCGGGTGACCTCCTTGACCTCCACGTCGAACAGCAAGACCTTGGCCATGACCGTCCGACCGCTGATGACCACGGGCTCCTGGGTGTAGACCCTGATGTCGACGATTCGGGTGACATCGCCCTTCGGGGTCCGGACCGTTTCCTCGAACGACAGGGCCACGTCGGGCCGCACCTTCGCGATCTTGGCCGCGGCCCGGAGGACGCCATAAGCGCCCTGGATGTGGAGGGGGTCGTTGCTGGTGAGCATCCGGAGCACGGTGCTCAGGCGCTGGGAGCGACCCTCGATGGCCGCGATGTTCTCGAGCGCCGCCTTGACCTCGTAGGGTTCGCGGTTGATGAGCAGGTTGGACAGCCGGTTGCCGCTCATGTCCTGGAGCTTCGTGTAGAGAGCCTTGAAGCCCTGGACGGCCTCGGCGTCCCAGGTGAGCATGTGTCGCAAGAGCGTCTCGACGAGGGCCTTGCGGTTCAGGACGTTGACTTCGCCGCTCTGGAACCTCAAGGCCGAGGCCAGCACGTCGGGGTCGCCCCCGAGCCGGAGGTAGTTGGCCAGGGCCTTCAGCGCGGATGCGTTGGCCGCCCCGACCAGGTCCGCGTCGCCGATCGTCTGGAGCAGGAAGGGAATCGTATTGGGCCGCGTGGCGTGGACCGCCGCCTCGCCCAGGAGCGATTCGAGATCGGGGACGGCCGTCTGGATCCGGACGGCCGCGAGCCCCGCCTGCGATTTCTCCCCGGAGGCATACGACGTCAGCGAGGGCAGGAGCCGCGCGACCTCGGGGGCGGCCGGGAGCGCCTGGAGGACGACCGCCCCGTCCTTGTCGGTGACCTGCCATCCGCCACCGGGGACCGGGGTGATGGTGTTGTCCGGCGCCGGGAAGGTCCGCTTGATCGCGGCCTCGAGGGCCTGAGTCATGGCGGCGTTCTTGGGGTCGTACACCACGATGTCGCGGTCGCCGGCACGCTTCACGCCTGGGACGTACTCGGGCAGTGTCAGTACGGCGCCGCGCCCCGGCTTGTACGTCAGGTTGGTGAGCCACTCGGTCAGGCGAGACACGAATCCGCGGATCTGGTCTGGCGTCAAGTCCTTGCCCAGAATCTTGGACAGTCCCGGCAGTTGTTTCTCGAGATCCTTCGCCAGGTCGAGGCCCTTCTGCTTCCAGTTGTTAAAGTCCTCGTCTTTGAGCGTTCCGGCCCGCGCGGCTTTCTGGAGCTCCTCGGCGGTCTTGACGAAGTCGACAGTGCGGTCCTTGAGGTTCTCCCAGGCGGCGGCGGCCAGGTCGTCAATCTTGTAGGTCGCCTTGATGTAGTCGAGAAGCTCGGCCTTCGTCATCCTGGCGATCGCGGTGCGGACCGACGGATCCTTCTCCGGGTGGGCGAGGCCGACCAGCATGCCAAGGGCGGCGAGGATGGCATTGATGGTCAGGAGTTCGGTGAAGTCGCTCTCCCCACCCTGCCGGGTCACGTCGCCTTCGATCTTCTGAATGACAGTCTGAAGCACGGTGGTCGTGGCGAAGGCGCCGGCGGCCACGCCGAGCTGCGCCAGCAGGATGCGCCGGCTGGAGGCGAGACCCTCGGCCTTATCGCCGCCAATCTTGATCGCCCGGAACAGTTGCCCGACATACGACAGCGCCACGTTGACGACGAGCTGCTCCGCCACGGAGCCGACGGTCAGCTTCTGACCGCTCGGCAGCGCCATCAGTGTGTTGAACAGCGTGAGCGAGGCCCCCTCGGCGAGCACGATCAGCCAGCGCGTACCGTTGGTCGCCAGCTTGACCCACGCGCCGACGCCGGAGGCGATCCCGCCGCCGACGATCAGTGCCGGGATCTGCTCGATGATGAACCGAGTAATGTCCTGGCGGTGCTTCGCGGCAGGGATCTCGACGGCCAGTTCCCGGACTTTTTTCTCCCAACCCTCGATGAGATCGTTGATGTTCTTGGGATGGTCGGCGCGGCGGACCTCGAGCTCGAAGGCCGTGCGGAGCTTCCGGATCTCGTCCTGCCAGCGCGTCCGATCTTCTTGACTGAGGAGATTGCCGGTCAGATTCTGACCGAGATACATCTCCCTCGTGACGATTTCGTCAAGCGTGTCGAGGGGAGCCCAGAGCGAGAGCACGGCGAGCTGGATCTGGGCATGGAATACGAGCGCGGCCAGGTCGCGCGCCAGGTCCAGGGAGGGGACCGTGCCCACCTCCGCCTGGGATTCGGGGAATTCCCCGACGGCGTCCGTAACCTCCCGGATCGCCACGATGTTGTTGACCGCGCTGTTCAGTGCAGCGATCCTGCGGCTCGTCAGGATGTCGTGGTATTGACTCACGAGCTTTTGGGGGTCCGTTTCCTGCGTCGTGAGCCGTTCCAGGCCGGGAAAGATCGGGCCACTCCAGGGGCCCACGTTGAACTTCTCCAGGTTCTTGTAGAGCCAGATCGAGGGGAAGTTCTCCCAGCCCAGCGGCCCCCTCAGATGGACCCGCGCCAGCCGGACCGCCGCGTAGGACTCGATCCGGCTGGGGTCGCGGTAGAACGACTCCAGGAACGCCAGGCGGGTGTACCTCTCGTCGCCCTTGTAACCGAGGAGGAGCAGATAAGCCGTCCCCAGGTTGAGCAGCGTGTCGCGCAGGACCTGGTCCGAGGCATCGGTCAGCTTGGCGGCGCGGCCGTCCAGCGCCGTCAGGCGGGCTCGGATGACGTTGATCGCGAACAGCGATGCCTTGTACTCGTCGACCATCTTCTGAACCAGTTCCGGAGCGGGAAAGGGCCGTCCTTTCGCGACGAACTGGTCGTGGATCGCCTTCCACTCACCCGTGAGGCGCTTGCGTTCGTTCTCCGAGAACCCGGAGATCAGGATCAGTTTGTAGAGCCTGGCGTCCTCCTTCGCAGGGAGGCCATCGAAGGCGACGATCAGGTTGTCACGGTCCTGGTTGCGTACAGGTAAAGCCGCGGCGGCGGACAGGAGCGCTCCGAGCGCTTCGATGTACTTCTTAATGATCTCGACCAGCGGGGCGAATCGTTTTTCCTGTTCCTGGAGTTGTACCGAAGCCTTGCCTCCGTCGTAGGAGCGGATCGTGTATGTGTTGGCATCGGGGTCGAACCGGGAGGGGTCGAAGTACTCGGCGACGGGGGTGGGGGGACTATCGAGATCCCCCGGCAGCACGTCCGGCGGCTTCGGGAGACGCGGGGAGACGGGCGCGAGCACGGGCAAGGACCGAGTCCGGATCGCCGCCGCGATGGCGCGGCGAACGCGCTGGAGCAGTGTGGCCTCGCGCTCCGGAGCGAGCACCCCCTTGACCAGATGGGGCGGATGAAGGACGACGCCTTCCCCGAAGACGACGTCCGCAGGGAGCGAGCCGCGGGCACGAGCGAACGCCCGGCCCAGGGCGCGCGCCAGCGCCGGCTCCAGATCCGGTTCGGTCAGGAGGTCGGCTGCGTGAGTGCACCGCAGCTTGATCGGGAATGTGAGCCCTCCAGCCCCCGACTCCCGCCCCATGGTCATCCACCCCCTTGCTGGCCGCGTATTCGCCTCGTCGGTCAACCCAGATCCTCGAACTTCTCGCGCAGCTCCCTGTAGATTTGCTCCGCGATGGCCGCCGCCCCGCCGCCGATCACCTCGATCTCGACCGGGAAGTAGTAGTTCACGACCCGCTGGCTTGCGGGTGCCAGCCGCGCCGTGGAGTCCTCCTGGGGGAAGATCCACTCCCCTTCATGCACCAGGGCGATCCCCGTGCGCTCCACCCGCTGTGGGGGCGTCTCCGGCCGTTCCTCGCCGCTCATGATGCCGGCTCCACGTCGAGGCAGACGCCGCTGAAGGTCGCCGTCGGCGAGTCGTCCAGCGTCACGTTGCTCGGGGCGACCGAGGTGAAATAGCAGTTGTTGAACGCGATACTCTTGAACGTCCAGTCGCCGCCGACCTGTTCGGTCAGCACGATCGCGAACGAGGTCCCGCTCAGCGCCAGTTGCGTGAGCGTGGCCACCGCCGCGCCCACGGCGCGAATGGTCATGGTGAATGTAAACGTTTGGGCCTGGGTGACGATCCCCACGTTGTCGGCCTCGAGCGAGTGCTGCACCCGGTGCCCGACGTTGAGCGTTGGGCTGAAGCTTTCGATCGGGCTGACGAGGGTGTTGTTGACCATCACCGCCAGCTTCGTGTTCCAGTTCAGTTGCGCTGCCACGGCGTTGGCTCCTTCGGTCTGGCCTCAATTCTCAGAGTCTGTCCCGGAAGGGTTGGAAATCGCTGTCGTAGGGTGGGTGAAACCCACCGATCGTCAAGGCTGCCAAGGTCTTCCGTTGGTGAGTTGCACCAACCCTACAACTGTCAGACCGGGCTTCTGAGACAGACTCTCAGATGAACTTGAGTGTGATGACGAGGTAATGGATCGACCCGGAATAAGTGACCGAGATGTTGAACGCGAGCTGCCGGCTGTTCTGCACCTGCTGGAGCTCCTGCTGCTGGGCCGGGGTGAGCTGCGAGGGATCGAGCTCGGTCAGCGCCTGGATCGGGATGTCGACGGCGTAGTCGTCGATCTCGCCCGCGGCCACCCGCTCGTTGAGCATGGCCCGGACGATTGCCGACAGGACGCGGAGCCCCGGCCGATTGATCCGCAGGGTGCCGATGACCTGCGGGCTGGTCAGTGTGGCCTTGAGACGGAACGCGATGTCGTCGATGGTGCGCACGATGTCGATGTAGAGCCGCTGACCGGTGCCGTCGGCGGTGAACCCCTCGCCCATGACCGGCCCCGAGCCGGCGAGGAAGTCGGGGTGGACGATCGGGATGACATGCGGCTGCGTGAGGTTGCTCTGGTCGGGGGCGAGGTAGATCTGGATCGCCCCGTCGCTCAGGTCGCCGTTGATGCCGATGCCCGTGACCGGCTTGAGGATCAAGCTGACCCACGGATCAACTCCGGCGATCACCCCGGCCGCCGCGGCGGCGATGTCGTCGGGCGAGTTGGCCGCGACGAAGACCATGCGGCTGCTCGCCCAGTTCATCGGCGAGGGGAGATGGTTCGCGGCTTCCTCCTCCGTCTTCCAGTCGGAGAACTTGTTGGTGAGGTTGCCGTTGGCGTCGGTGATGCCCCCCATCGGCAGCATCGCCACCCCGATCCGCGGACGAGTTCCGCCGCCGCCGGCATCGTTGGGCGAGCTCGACTCGACATGAGTCCTCAACGCCGTGATGTCGTCGGGGTTCGAGTCCGACGACAGACAGACGATGTTGATCTGCCGGTTGGCGAAGTCGGCGAAGCCCGCGGAGGGGTCGAAGGGCTGCCCCGGGTCGGTCGCATAACCCCAGACCTGGAGCGCCCCGTTGGTCAGCGCCAGGTTGATCGACTTGGCCAGCGAGCAGATGTCGAACGTCACCTTGTAATAGATGCTCCCGTCGAGCCCCTTGGGCTTGCCGGTGCCGCCGTTGGGGACGCCGAGGGTTCCATCCACGGTGAGGGCCCTGCCGGAGAAGTCGGTGAAGGCGCCGCCGGGGGCGACGTCGGGCCGCATCAGCAGGTTGGGGATCGGCTGACCGTCGGTGTCCAGAGGGACGCCCCAGTACGCGGGCGTGCCTGTGACGGTGGCGCTCACCGTGGAGAATCCGTCGAGCACGATGGCGGCATTCTCCGTGCCGTGCTGAAAGGCGGCACCGGTCGGGTACAGCAGCGTGAGCGTGGCCGTGTCGACGCTGAGTGGAGTCTGCGTGGTGGTGTCGATGAGCGTGAATCGGGCCGGGTCCCAGCCCAGCTTGGGGATCACGGTGTTCTCGGCATCCACCGGTACGACGACGGAGGCGGCCCCGCCGATGGTCGTGTGGGCCACCGCCACCGCGGGAGAGGTGCCGCCGGTGAGTGCGCTGGTGCCGGCGGTGATCACGGGCTGGGCCGCGAAGCCCAGCGTACCCGTGAACGTGATGACGGCGTTCGCGCCCGGGAGCGGCCCGCCCGTGCAGGTCACGTTCCCCGCGCCGATGCTCGATAATGCCACCAGTGCCGACTGGACCTGGGCGGCCGTGGCGTTGAAGGGGATGGCGTTGGTCGTCTGGCCGCCGAAGACCAGTGTGAACGTGCCCCCCGTCGGCGTGCCGGTGATCGACAGCGTCTGGACGTCATTGGCCAGCCCGCCCGTCGTCGTATGGGCCACGGCCGGCGCGGGCGTGGTGCCGCCGGTCAGGCTGTTGGTGCCGACACCGATCACGCTCTGGGGCTGGAACGCGCGCGTGCCCGTGAACGTGACGACCACGTTTGTGCCTGGGAGCGGCCCGCCCGTGCAGGCGACGTTCCCCGCGCCGATGCTGGAGAGCGCCGCCAGCGCCGACTGGACCTGGGCCGCGGTCGCGTTGTAGGGGATCGTGGCCGTCGTCTGGCCGCCGAAGGTGAGCGTGAACGTGCCCCCCGTCGGCGTGCCGGAGACCGACAGCGTCTGGACGTCACTGGCCAGCGGGGCCACGCGCAGCACCGGCACGACCCGGGCGTAGGGCTCGCTGGGGGCCCCGACGAGGGAGCGGGTGAAGAGGGTGGGATTGGAGAAACCGGCCCCCGCGCTGGGCGCCGGCCCGACGATCCCAACCACCCCCACCGCCGACGAGAGCGGCTGGTACAGCCCGCTGGTGTCGACCTTCACGGTCACGTACTGGATTCCCATCACTCTGGCTCCTGCTTCGGCTTCGAACCGAACCCCTGATCCGACCCACTTCCCTGCCCTACGCGGCCTGCTCGCGCAGTCACATCGCGGGAAGGGTGAGAAACGCGGCGAGCACATCGGCCGCCGCGAACATCTGGACCACCGCCGCCTCACTCAGCGGGCCGCCCTGGAGCGCCCCGGCCGCGTAGAGCTGGACGAATACGTACGGCCGCTGGTCCCCCGACCCGTCGAGCGCGGCCAGGAACTGCGGGTCGTTCTCCAGCAGCCGTCTCAGACCCTGGACGCGCCTCAGGTCGGCAACCGGCGAGGGGTCGCTCGACGCGAAGACGTACACCCCCAGCGTATAGCTGAGCGTGAAGGCGTCCGTTCCGACCGGCAGCAGGAACGCGAGCTGGTGTTGCAGCGGTGCCGGATCGGAGACCCCCGCCGTCACCAGATCGCCGCCTGGTCCCAACGGGATCGACCCCGGGAATGCGTGCAGCGCAAACTGGGCGGGGACCGTGAACGCGACGTCCACCCAACCGGAGTCCTCCCGCCCCACCCGGAGCTCGTACCAATGCCGTTGCGGCTGCTCGCTCCGCTTCT
This sequence comes from Isosphaeraceae bacterium, assembly GCA_021324445.1. Classification (GTDB taxonomy): domain Bacteria; phylum Planctomycetota; class Planctomycetia; order Isosphaerales; family Isosphaeraceae; genus JAJPJC01. The sequence goes on along the minus strand of JAJPJC010000445.1, from coordinate 5,994 downwards.
CCCGGTAACCGGCCACCTTCAGCGTATCGAACAAGAATCGTTGCAATTGAAAACCGGCCGCGGTGCCCAGGGTGACACCGTCGACCTGAAAGCCCCCCTGGCCGTACCGTTGGGTAAAGGAAGTCCCGGCAAACGCCGCCAGGCCCACCGTGCTCAGGAACGGCCCCTGGTTGGCTGGATTCGCCAGGTACGCCACGACTTGATCGGCAAAGCCCACGGCCATGGTCCAATCGCACTCCCGGGCGCACCGGCGCCGTGGTCTCCACTCGATGCCATGAGGGGGACACAGTCGGACGTCGCGCCCGCAAGATCGACCCTGCCTCGCGACCTTCCACGGGCAACCTTGCCCACCCGGCTGTCGCTGATGACTCAATGAGGGTGCCCGAGGTCTCGGGGAGTTCCGGGATCGCTCGAGTCCCACTACTGCCTCCGACTCCCCTGATCAGGGATCCAACCAGTGAGCCGAAATCCCTGGCCCAAGAAATCTCGGAATGACCCTGCACCCCAGGAAACGCCGGCTCGGGAGCATCGAGGAAGAATCTGTCCTCGGGGCGATGTGTCCAGCGCGGGGTTGCCTGGCGGCACACTCGCCGGTTAATCTGACGCCTTGTCTCGGAATGGGAAAGCGAGGAGCCTGGCCCGCGCGGCGACTCGAGGAGGAGATCGCCGCGGCGCAGGCGGTATGGAGTCAGCGCGGTGCAGATATCCAAGGCGGTGATCACGGCGGCGGGTCGCGGGGCGCGGCAGTATCCGGCAGCCGACACCGTGCAGAAAGCGATGCTCCCCCTGGTCGACCGCGACGGCTTGACCAAGCCGGTGCTCCAGATCATCGCCGAGGAGGCGCTGGCCAGCGGCATCGAGGAGATTTGCGTCGTCTGTGCCCCGGGGGATGAGGACGTCTACCGCAACCACTTCCACAACTACGCCGCTTACCTTCGATCGGCCAAGGGGGTCGACTGGGCCGCGGAGCAGTCCCGGCGCTTCGTCGAGCTGGAACAGCGGCTCCGCTTCGCGGTCCAGCCGGAGCCCGAAGGGTACGGACACGCCGTCTGGTGCGCGCGAGCGTTCGCCGGGGACGAGCCGATCCTCCTCCTGCTGGGCGATCATCTTTACATCTCGGCGGAGACCCGGCGGTGCGCCCGGCAGTTGATCGAGCTGGCCGTCGCCGAGGACTGTGCCGTCTCCGCGGTGCAGGCCACCCGTGAACACCTGATCCATCAATACGGCACCCTCACCGGCCGCCGGCTGCCCGAGCATCCCGAGATCTACCTCATTGACGAGATCATCGAGAAGCCCAACCCGACCCTCGCGGAGCTGCGGCTCCAGACGCCCGGGCTCCGCGCCGGCCACTACCTCTGCTTCTTCGGCATGCATGTCCTGACCCCGGCCGTCTTCGAGCTGCTCGACGACCTGGTCCGCCGCGACGTGCGCGAGCTGGGGTCGATCCAGCTCACCACCGCCTTGAATGCCCTGGCCGGCCGCCAGCGCTACCTCGCCCTGGAGACGCGCGGGTCCCGGTTCAATCTGGGCGTCAAGTTCGGCGTGGTCGAGGCCCAGATCGCCCTGGCCCTCTCCGGCGTGGACCGGGAACGCATTCTGGCCATGCTCCTGGAATCCATCGTCCGGATCGAGCAGCACAACCCGAGATGAAGTCGGATTCACCATGGCGCCAGTCGGTCAGCTCCTCATCGAGACGATCACCCACGCCGATCCGGCCATCCGGGACCGCTCGATCCACGAGCTGGTCGCGACGGCCAGCGTGGCGGAGACGCTCCAGGCGTGCGCCCGGCTCGAGGAATTCCGGCGGACCCGGAGCAATCTCTACGAACGTGTGCGGGCCTCGTTGTTCCTCCATGCCCTCTACCGTTACGACCTCCAGGACACTCCCGAGATTCGCCCCTCGGGACTGATTCCCTTCCCCGGGTTCCGCGACCTGATGGAACGGCGATACGAATCGGCGATCGCGGCTTTCCGGCAGACCCTGGGGCAGGATGGCCCCAACGGCGCGATCTGTAGCGCGCTGGCCCAGGCTTATGAGCAGATCGCCTTTCAGGACCTGGCCGACCAGGTGCGGCGGTCCGTCCGGAGCTGTCCGGGCAACCGGTGGATGTTTCGCGTGGGCAGTGCCGATGAGCATCCCCTGCGGCTGCATCCCCAGCTTCTCCGGCGCCCCTCGGACGACGCCCTGTTCCCGATCCTGGTCGAGCGGACTCCCGTGCGGCTGGACCTCTCGCACAGCGGCTGGTCCGACATCTTCTTCCTCGGCATGGACTTCCCCGAAGGTGCCCGGGTGCTGAACATCTCGGTCGATCTGGGCGTCCACAACCGTGACGCCGCGCCCCGGCCGCCGATCGAGACGCGGATGCGGGTGATCGAAGAACCGATCCTCCGGCTGACCAGCATCGATCTCAAGGCGTGCAAGGATGTCGACAGCCTGCAAGAGCTCTTCAACTTCGGCAACGATTATCTGGGCCTGATCAAGGCCGGCGTGGTCGCCTCGGGTCTGGTCCCTCCGTCCCTGGAAGGGACGACGATCCGGCTGGCGGACCTCCTGGCGCGGATCGTCCGGCCGGGACACGGCCTGGAGATCGTCAGCAAGGTCAACGACATCCCCAAGGGGTCGCGGCTGGCCGTCTCGACCAACTTGCTGGCCTCGCTGATCACCCTCTTGATGCGGGCCACCGGCCAGGCGCGCAACCTGACGGGTCCGCTGGAGCTGGACGAGTCCCGGGTGGTGGTGGCCCGGGCGATCCTGGGCGAATGGCTGGGCGGCTCCGGGGGCGGCTGGCAGGACTCCGGGGGCATCTTCCCCGGCATCAAGCTGATCCAGGGCGTCGCGGCATCCGAGGCCGACCCGGAATGGGGCATCAGCCGCGGCCGCTTATTGCCCGACCATCGCCTGATGAATACCCCGGCACCACCGCAGTCCGACAGGGAGCACCCGGACCGGTCCGCGGCGTTCCCGGACGCGCTGGCCAGGAGCCTGGTCCTGGTCCACGGCGGCATGGCCCAGAACGTGGGGCCGATCCTCAACATGGTGACCGCCAAGTATCTGCTCCGCGGGCGCGAGGAATGGCTGGCGCGCCAGGAGGCCCTGAAGATCTTCGAGCGGATCATCGCCTGCGTGGGCGCCTCCGACATCCGCGGGTTGGGGCAGTGGACGACCCGGAACTGGAATGGCCCGCTCAAGCGGATCATTCCCTGGGTGACCAACGAGTTCACCGAGACGATCATCCGCGAGGCCGGCGCGGCGCTGGGCGCGGACTTCTGGGGCTTCCTGATGCTCGGGGGCATGGCCGGCGGCGGCATGGCTTTCTTCGTGGCTCCCGAGCGCCACGACGAGTTCCAGGAGCGGATCGCCGCCATCATGCAGGCCGCCAAGGCGGAGCTGGAAGACGCACTGCCGTTTGCGATGGACCCGGTCGTCTACGACTTCCAGATCAATCCGCACGGCACGGTGGCCACGCTCGACGCCGGCCAGGCGGCGATGATGCCCCCGCCTTACTACGCGCTCCAGGTCCCTCGGATGCTGGCCACGTCCGCCGGATCGATCCCGCAGCAGCGGCGGGCGGACGTCGATCATTTCGCCAACACTTGCCCCGACAGCGGCGACCTGCTCGCCCTGTTCCGGACGATGGTCAACCACCTCTTCCCGGTCACGCGGTCCGCCGCCGACACCTCGGCCGTCGAGTGGGACGAAGCAGCCGAGCGGATCCGTCGTGACCACGGCTTCGATTCGGTCCAGCATGAGCAGTGGCGTGACGACCTTCAGCGGGGACGGATCGGTCTGGCGCGGAACCGCCTGCCGGTCGACCTGGACGTCCGCGACGTCGAGGACTCGGAGCTGATCCCCGCCGGCGCGCCGATGCCGGCGCGGGTCCGCGAGCGGGGTGAAGCGGCCCTGGCGCGGGGCGAGGTCGCCATGGTCACCCTCGCCGCGGGGGTCGGCAGCCGCTGGACCACCGGCGCCGGCGTGGTCAAGGCGGTCAACCCGTTCGTCATCCTCGAGGGCTGCCACCGCAGCTTCCTCGAGATTCACCTCGCCAAGACTCGCAAGCTCCAGGCCGCTCTCGGCAGCCCGATCCCCCACATCGTGACGACCAGTTACTTGACCCACGCCGCCATCGAGCATCACCTGCGGTCCACCCGCAATTACGGCCACGACGGACCAGTGCTTCTCTCCCCTGGCCAGTCCATCGGGCAACGCCTGGTCCCCATGACCCGGGACCTCACCTTCCTGTGGGAAGAAGCCAGTCACGAGACGCTCGATGAGAACAAGCAGAAGGTCCGCGACGCCGCCCGCCGCGCCATCCTCGAGTGGGCCAAAAGCCAGGGGGAGGGCTCCGACTACACCGACAACCTGCCGATCCAGCGCTTCAATCCCCCCGGCCACTTCTACGAAGTCCCCAACCTGCTCCGCAACGGGTTGTTAGCCCAGCTCCTGGAGGACTGTCCTCGCCTGAGCTGGCTCCTGGTCCACAACATCGACACCCTGGGCGTCACCCTCGATCCGGGAGTCCTGGGCTTGGTGATCGAGTCGGGAGCCACCCTGGGTTTCGAGGTCATCCCGCGCCGCTTCGAGGACCGGGGCGGCGGGCTGGCCAAGGTGGGCGGCCGCATCCGCCTGCTCGAAGGACTGGCCCAGCCCCGCGAGGAGACCGAGTTCAAGCTCCGCTACTATAACACCCTCACGACCTGGGTCCGGATCGACGGTTTGCTCGCCGCGTTCGGCCTGAATCGGGCCGATCTCCGCCGGGACCCGGAGAAAGTCGCCGCGGCCGTCCGCGCCATGGCGGCCCGCGTGCCGACTTATGTGACGATCAAGGACGTCAAGCGGCGCTGGGGCCACGGCCAGGAGGATGTCTATCCGGTCGCCCAGTTCGAGAAGCTCTGGGGTGACCTGAGCTCGCTCCCCGACCTGAATTGTGCGTTCCTGGTCGTCGACCGCCACCGCGGGCAGCAGCTCAAGGATGCCGCCCAGCTCGACGGCTGGGCCAATGACGGCAGCCGGGAGCACGTCCGCTCGCTCTGCCAGTTCGCACGGTCGTAGCCCCGCCCCAGGGAAACCCAGCCCGGAAGGGCTGAGCTTCCTCGCCGCGATTCTGTGAACGAGCGGAGGCGCCCCACTTGCCTATCCCATAGACAGGGCGTAGAATCCCCATTTTATCGAGGAAGACGCATCGCTCTTGCCGGCCTGGAGAGCGAGGTCGGTACCTCGAAGGTTTGGCCGGAGGGAGCCGCTTTCGATCCGTTTCGCGGGACCGGTTGTCTTGGAGCGTTGATTCGGAGTTGTGTTCAGTCCAACTCTTGTTCATTCCGTCGGCTCCTGACAGGCCCGGTCGACTTTTCTTTCGGGGAGGTTCTCGATGGGTCGTGCCATCCGTGACTTACACCATGCGTTCCGTCGGCGTGGGCCCGAGCGGCGGCAGCGCCATCGCCGACCGACAGTCGAATCATTGGAGGAGCGGGCCCTCTTGTCGGCCGCCCCTCACCTGGGCGCTCATGGACTGGAGGATGCGAAGCGCGCCAAGAAGCCGGTCCCGGGCTATCAGCAAACCAACCTGGTCTCGGACGGGGCCGTGGGTGCCCAGGTCACCGACTCCAACCTGAAGAATCCCTGGGGCATGGCTTTCAGCTCGGCCGGTCCGTTCTGGATTTCCGACGCGGGATCGGGCGTGGCCACGATCTACACGGTCCAGAACGCCACCGTCTCCAAGGCGCCCCTGGTTGTGACGATTCCTGGCGGTGGCCCGACCGGCCAGGTCGCCAACACAACCGGCTCGACGTCCGACTTCGTCGTGCCGGGTACCGGCAAGGCTGCCGTGTTCCTCTTCGACACGCTCCAGGGCACCCTCGCCGCCTGGAACGGCGGGAGCACAGCCGCCACCGTGCACACCGAACCCGGGGCTCAGTACACGGGCTTGGCCCTGGGCAGCAGTGGTGGTCAGAATTACCTCTACGCCGCCAACGGCGGGTCCAACCCCGGCATCGACG
>JAJPJC010000244.1 GCA_021324445.1 Isosphaeraceae bacterium | reverse complement strand
GGATGCAAGAATCTGGAAACCGGCCAGGATTCCAGATTCCAAATGAAGACAGGATGCAAGAATCTGGAAACCGGCCAGGATTCCAGATTCCAAATGAAGACAGGATGTAAGAATTTGGAATCTGGAATCTGGAATCTGGAATGGCGTGACAGTCGCGGCGTGGGCCACCCAGGGGACAGGAGCGACACCCATGACGACGTTTCCACAGTCCGAGAAGCGGATTCGCAGATTCCCGATCCGGAGCGCGGCCCTGGTGCTGCTGGCGATCCTCCTGGACCTGGGAGCAACCCAGGTCCAGGCCCAGGCGACGGCCGAGCGCGCCCTCCGGTTGGGCCAGGCGAGTTCGTCGGACATCCGCGACACGGCGGGCCTGTTCAGCGTCACTGCGATCGCCGCGGCGCGCCAGGAGCTGGAGCAGTTCCAGCGCCAGACGGGCGCGGCGGTCCTGATCGAGACGATCGACACGCTCGCGGGCGAATCGGCGGCCATGGCGGCGGTCCGCTTGGCCCGTCGATCGGCGATCGAGGGGTTCTTCATCCTGATCGTCCGCAAGGAGCACAAGTGGGAGATGCTCGCATCGCCAGCGTACCGCGAGGTCTTGACCGAAGCCCGCCGCCAGGCCATCCAGCAGGCCTTTTTCGAGGGGTTCCGCCGGCAGGACTTCAATGAAGGGCTGAGGCGCGGGGTCGCGGCGATTGGCGAGGTCCTGGCGACGGCCCTGCGGGGCCGGGGAGCGGACCGGTCCCCGGTCGTGGAGCCCCGCGGCGGGTCCGGGTCCGCAGCGGTGCCGCCGGCAGCGGCCGGCCCCGGAGCGGCTTCGGGGCTGATCGTCCGCAACCAGGTCCGGCTGACGCTTGCCGGCGCGCGGGCCATCCTGGCCGGGGCCGAGGCCAAGGCCCGGGCGATGGGATGGAAGATGAACATCGCGGTGGTCGACGACGGCGGCCACCTGCTGTCCTTCGAGCGGATGGACGGGGCGCGGCCGGCCAGCGGTTACACGGCGATCACCAAGGCGACCACCGCCGCCACCTTTCGCCAGCCGAGCGGGCCGGTCCCGGCGGGAACCACCAGCCCGGACCCACTCCTGAACCTCAGCCTCCAGAATGCCGCCCTGGCCAGCGGGGGAAAGCTCACCACGCTCTACGGCGGCGTGCCGGTCGTGGTCGACGGCCAGGTCATCGGCGGCGTGGGGGTCGGCGGCGGCTCCGGCGAGCAGGACGCCCAGGTCGCCCGTGCGGGAATCCAGGCGCTGCTCGACCAGATCGCCACGCCACGAGCCGACTCCGGCGAGAAGTCCCCCCCTGTCGATGCGTCGCGAACTCCCGAGCGTGACGGCGCGGCCAGGAAGCGCGAGGAGTCCTCGTTCTGAGAGCGAAGCGCCCCGAACTTCTCCCCTCGGCGGGAGGTGCTGAGCGGCCACACAGGAGCTTCCTGAGGCGCGATGGTCCCCAGCGAAGGAGTTCGACCCGTTGAAAGACGCCGCCGCGCGGCATCGTGTGCTGGTCGTCGATGACAACGTCGACGCGGCCGTGAGCCTGGGCATGTTGTTGAAGCTGGTCGGCCAGGACGTCCGCGTGGCCTATGACGGGCCCACCGCGCTCCGCCAGGCGATCGATTTCCGGCCGGAGTTGATCCTGCTGGACATCGGCATGCCGATGATGGACGGTTACGAGGTCTGCCGGCGGCTCCGCCGGCAGTCGGGCCTGGAGAAGACGACGGTGGTCGCGCTGACGGGCTGGGGCCAGGATGAGGATCGGCGTCGCTCCCATGAGGCGGGGTTCGACCTCCACCTGGTCAAGCCGGTGGAACCCAGCGCGCTGGAGCGACTCATCGAGGGACTGGAGAGCGACGCGCGCGCGTCGGGGGATCCGGCCGAGGCGGAGCCATCGTCCTGAGGTCGTGGGCCAGCCGCCCCCGGCTGGCGGAGGGCAGCCGAGGGCGGCTGCTCCACCAGGAAGAGGCAGCCGGGGGCGGCTGCCCCACCCAGAGGAGTGAGCCGGATGCGGCTCCCGAGACTGGCAGCGATCGTGCTGGTGATCGGCCCGGCAGTCCTGGGCGGCGGTCTGGATCAGATCCACAGCCGGGTCGCCCGGGCGCAAGTCCGGTCCGAGCCCCCGGAGCTGATCCCGCATGGTCAGGATCGAGCGCCGAATGCGCCCCGATCACCGGCCGAGGCGATCCGGGCCATGACGGTGCCGCCCGGCTTCGCCGTGGAGCTGGTCGCCGCCGAGCCCGACCTGGTCAACCCGGTGGCCATGACCTTCGACGAGCGCGGCCGGATCTGGATTACCGAGAGCCTGGAATACCCCCGCCGCCAGCCCGGACCGGGCCGGGATCGGGTCAAGGTCCTCGAGGACACCGACGGCGACGGCCGCGCCGACACGTTCACCGTCTTTGCCGATGGGCTGAACATCCCCTCGGGGATCGCCGTCGGGTACGGGGGCGTCTGGGTCGCCAATGCGCCCGAGATCCTTTTCCTTCAGGACCGGGATGGCGATGGTCGGGCGGAGACTCGCGAGGTCGTCGTGACCGGCTTTGGCCGCGCGGATACCCACGAGCTGCCCAACTCCCTCACCTGGGGCCCCGACGGCTGGCTCTACGGCTGGAACGGCGTGTTCAACCCCAGCAAGGTCGCGTCCAGGAACGGCAGGACGTATGAGTTTACCTGCGCGATCTTCCGCATCCATCCCCGGACCCGGGTCTTCGAGGTCTGGTGCGAGGGGACGAGCAACCCCTGGGGCATCGCCATTGACCCGCAGGGCTCGTTCTTCGCCAGCGCCTGCGTGATCGACCACCTCTGGCACCTGGTCGAGACGGGGTACTACCTCCGCCAGGGAGGACCGTATCCCCCCTTCACATGGCCGATCGGCTCGATCGTGGACCACAGCCATCAGAAGGCGGCCTACTGCGGCATCCACTACTTCGACAGCCCGGCCTATCCCCGGGAGTATCGCGGCCGGCTCTACATGGGCAACATCCACGGCAACTGCATCAACGTCGATACGCTCGTCCGCAACGGCTCGACCTACCGCGCCGAGCCCGCGGCCGATTTCCTCCAGGCCAACGACTCCTGGTTCATGCCGGTCGCGCAGAAGACCGGCCCCGACGGCTGCCTGTACATCCTGGACTGGTACGATCAGTATCACTGCTACCAGGACGCCAACCGCGACCCCGCCGGCATCGACCGGCTCAAGGGCCGGCTCTACCGCGTGCGGTACCACGACACCCCGCGGCGCTTCGGCTTCGACCTGGCCCGATCGAGCGACGACGAGTTGATCAGACTCCTGGCGGGCCCGAACGTCTACGATCGCGACCTGGCTCAGCGGCTGCTGACCGAGCGGTCCTCCCCCACGATCCGGCGCAAGCTCCAGACGATGGTTCTCGGCGAGAAGGCCCCGGACACGGCCCGGATGCACGGCTTGTGGGCCTTGATCGGAGCCGGGCCGCTCGATCCCGGCTTCCATGCCAACCTGGTGTCGCGCACGGGTCCGGCTTTTCGCGCCTGGGGCGTCCGCGCGGCGGGGAACATGGGACGAGTCGAGCCGGCGGTCCTCGAGAAGGTCCTGGTGCGGGCGGGCGACCCCAGTCCCGATGTCAGGCTCCAGGTCGCCATCGCGGCGCGGAAACTCCAGGATATCGATCCGCTCCCGGTGCTCATCGCGCTGCAAGCGAACAGTTCTCACGACGCCTTGATCCCGCAAATTGTCTGGCAGAACCTCCATCCGCTGCTCGAGGACCGGCAGGCCGAGCTTGCTCGGTGGATCGGACGAGTCGGACTGGGGAACCTCGGTTTCAACCGCCTGTTGCCCCGCATGATCGACAGGCTGCTGGCGACCCCCAAGGGCGATCCCCAGATCATTGCCGGCGCCCTGGTGTCCTGCGACGATGCCGAGTCCTGTCGCCAAGCCGTCGACCTGGTCGCGGCCCGGTTCCGCGAGCGGAGCCTGCCGCCAGGCCGGGAGGACGCGCTCAAGAGAGCGTTCAGCAAGGAGCTGTCGGGAGCGAACTGGCGAACCCAGGATCGCCGCGCTTTCGATTACCGCGTGCTCCTGACGTACTGCGGCGATCACAGCAGCCTCAAGGAGATGTGGACGATCGCCCGGACACCCCGGAAGACCGCGGATTCTGCGGTCCCGGATTTCGAGCAGCGCCGGGGTCGGGCCCTGGAAGCGATCCTGTATCGCAGGATGCCGGGAGCGGTCGGTCCGCTGGTCAAGGGCATCCTCGCCGAGGACGACTCGTCGAGCTCCGTGGCCTTTCGCGGCAAGGTCCTCGACGCGATGGCCGAGTGGGACGATCCCGAGCTGGCGCCGATGGTGCTCCAGGCGTATGCGCGTCTGCCGGCGCAACTGAAGCCCAAGGCCATCGAGCTGCTGACCGAGCGCCCCGCCTGGGCCCGAGCGTTGCTGGATGCCGTGGCCGACCAGCGGATCCCCGCCACGGTGCTCAACGTCACCCAGCTCCGGACGCTCCAGCAGAGCAAGGACCCGACGATCGCCGGGCGGGTCAAGTCGATCTGGGGCACAATCCGGCAGCAGCGCAACCCCCGTCGCGAGCTGGTGGTCGACCAGGTCCGCCGATCGATCCGCCGGATGACCGGCGACCCGATCGCCGGCCAGGCCGTCTTCAAGAAGCTCTGCGCCCAGTGCCACAAGATCCACGGCCAGGGCCAGGAGGTCGGGCCCGACCTGACTTCCAACGGCCGGAACGACTTCAATCAACTGCTCTCGAACGTCTTCGATCCCAGCCTGGTGATCGGTCCGGGCTACCAGGCCACGACCGTCGCCACGACCGACGGCCGCATCCTGACCGGCCTCCTGGCGGAGCAGGGCCGGGACCGCGTCGTCTTGAAGCTCCAGGGAGGGAAGCTCGAGACGGTCCCGCGCGACCAGATCGAGCAGATGAAGACGGCCGAGGTCTCGCTCATGCCCGAGGACGTCGAGAAGCAGCTCGCGCCCCAGGAGATCGCGGATCTGTTCGCGTTCCTCTGCCTGGACAAGCCGCCGACGGACCCGGCGGCCAGGCCCCTACCCGGCGCGGGTCCGATCCGGAAGCGGTAACTCGTGGCGACCGGGTCCTGCGGCCTTGTCGAGGCGGGAGACAACGGCGGCCCTTCCAACGCCGCCCAGACCGATGGCCAACCCCGTCCCGAACAACCTCCAGGGGAACGGATTCGGCCTGCGGCCGGCCGCGATGTCCCGCCAGTTCCAGCAGAAGGCCCCGATCAGGATCAGAGCCCCGACCACGATCGCGGCCCAATCCCCTGGCGCGACCCGGAGCGGACTGCCGTTCGCCTCCCAGACGAGCACCGCCGAGCTGGCCGCGACCATCGCCAGGGCGACCATCGCCGGCGCCAGCACCGGCGCGGCCCACGGCACCGGCACCAGGAAGAGCACGTCCCAGGTCCAGACCGATCCCGGCCAGCCGATCAGCGCCTTCAAGGAGACGTAGTAGCACAGGTCCCAGACGCCAAACGCCAGGAGGAAGGCCGCGAAGCGCTGAAGGAACGTCCGGCCGGCCGCCAGGCCGACGCCAGCAAGCATGACCAGGGTCGCCACCTCGCGCAGGACCTCGATCCGCATCAGGCGCATCGCGACCGGATCCGACCGCCCCGGCCGGTTGAACGCGATCAGCGGCAGGACCTCGCCCACCGACCCGCGATTGGCCTGGGCGACCGTCGGACTCAAGATTGCGCGCAGGTCGACCACGACGGCCGCCTCGACAAACCCGAAGCCGATCCCGAACCCGATCAGTCCGGCCAGCAGCCAGCCTGGTTGAAACGGCGGCCCAGCGGCAGCCCCGGAATCCCCTTCTTGCCTGTTTTTCATAAATTATCGATTATTAAAGATTTTCCTATTTGGAATCTGGAATTGGGAATCCGGAATCCGGATCCCTCCCGATCCGCCCGAGGGTCCGATGGACCTCCTCGATCGTGCCCGGCAAGGTCGAGGTTCCCGCGGTCAGGCCGACCGTGGCGCAGCCGTCGAACCAACGGGGATCCAGCTCGGCGGCCGACTGGACGTGCCAGACCGACTTGCCCCGCTCGCGGCAGCGCGCGACCAGCTCGCGCGTATTGTTGGAATTGCGGCCGCCCACGACCACGACCGCCTCAACTCGATCGAGCAGCCGCTCCAGGGCGCGCTGATGCTCCTTGGTCGGCAGGCAGACCGTGTCGACGAACCGGACCTCGGCGTGCGGGTTCCGCGCCGCGATCGCCGCTCGAATGGCCTCGACCTGCCGCTCGGTGGCCGTGGTCTGGCAGACGATCCCCAGCCGGCCAGAGGCATAGGAGGTCACCTCGTCAACCGACTCGATCACGTCCGGATGGTCCAGGTCCTCGACGATACCCTCGACCTCGACATGCCCCCGCCGTCCGATCACGAGGACGTGATAGCCCTCCGCCTGCAAGGCCTGCGCGGCTTGATGGACGCGCCGGACCAGGGGACAGGTCGTATCGAGGAGCCGCTTCCCCGCAGTCTCCAACCGGTTCCGCTCCCGATCGCTGATCCCATGCGCGGTGATCAAGACGGCCGGGGTCTCGGGGAGGGCGGTCCGCCGCTCCGCCTCGCCGTGCAGGGCGAAGCCCCGGGCCGCCAGCCCGGCCTGAACCACCGCGTTGTGCACGAGCTGACCGTGGATCGTCACGGTCGCCGGCTCGTCAATCCCGTCGATCACCTCCAGGGCGTCGCGCACCCCGAAGCACAGGCCCATCACGTCGGCTCGAATCACCTGCATCCGACCTCCTTCCGCTCCGGAGCACTACGGGTCGGTGACTTGACGGTGGCAATTACTCGGTATTTCAAAGTAATCGACCCCGGATTTAACCACGAAATCCACGAAACACACGAAAAAAGAAAAATCTTTGACTTTCTTTCGTTTTCGTGTCATTCGTGTCTTTCGTGGTTAAATCTCTTCTCCTTCATGAATTGTCTGATTCGTGGTTAAATCTTAGGCAAGCAGGACTCAGGCCGGCGACCACCCTTCGGCGAGGTTGGGGCTGCCCGGGGCGCCGGCGGGTTCGGTGCGTGCGGCGTGGAGCGCGTCCTGGACGACGGTCTCGAGCACGTTGATGTACTCGAGGAACCGTCGCCGGCCCTCGTGGGTGATCCGGCAGAGGGTCTGCGGCCGGTTCTTGTGGAAGCCTTTCCAGATCTCGACGAAGCCGGCCTCGTGCAAGACCTGGAGGTGTCGGCTGAGATTGCCGTCGGTGAGGTGGCAGAGTTCCTTCAAGTCGGCGAAGACCAGCCCGCGGGGATTGGCGACCAGGGACGTCATGATGCCGAGCCGGGCCTTCTCGTGGAAGACGCGTTCCAGCCCCTCGTAGGCGAACCGGCCGGTGGGCTCGACCGGCGGTTTGGCTTTATTCGGCCTCATGATCGCGCTCCAGAGTGCAATACAGGACGGCAGCGGCCAGGATCTGGCCGACTCCAAACGGCAGTCCCATGGTCCAGGGATTCAGCGCCGCTTCGCCGGGCCCCCACGCCAGGTTCACCAGGCCCGTGCCCAGATAGAAGACCGCCACCCAGAACGTCGGCCGGGGCAGGAGCCGGCACGAGGCAAAGATTCCCAGGCTGTACACGATCTGCCAGAGACCCGGCAGCAGCCAGAGGCTACCCGGTGCGGCCCGGACCATCACGGCCGTGACCAGCGCGCCGGCCACCAGGCACGGGGAGAATTGCTCGACTGCCAGCCAGGTCAGCTCGCGCGTCAGCGGCGAGGCCGCGTGCCGCGCCCGCACGATCATCTCCAGGCCCGCCGACACCGCGCTGACGACCGCCGCCCCGATCCATAACGCCAAGTAAGGCCCGATCTGCACCACCGGATCGGCAATGGTGGCGGCCTGGACCAGCGCCGCCAGCAGGGCCACCATCCCCGAGAAGGCCACCGGCATCGCCCGATAGCCCCGGAAGACCTCACTCCGCGCCAGTTGCAGCCGGATCTCCGTGATTTGCGTCAGGGCCTCGCGGAGCTCCATCGCTGTTCACCCCCGGTTCCACACCCCGGACGTCGCAACCCGGCCCGAACCCAGACCCGCCGGCCAGGTCCCGGTCCCTTCGCTTTACATCGTAAAGTTCGCGCTCCAACCTGTCAACAGCGGCGCGGTCGAGCTGGCGGGATCGGGGGGGAGCGGGGAAGCGGTTTGGGGGGCGGGGGGATTTCGGGAGTGTGCTGACGGCGCCGTTGCGGTAGAATGACCACCCATGCGGGTCTGGCATCGGCACCGATGAGGTCACGAGGCTGCACCGGCCGCGGATTTCGCGACGAGGGGTATGCCGTCGGTCCCAGCGACCCGCCCGGGGAGCGGATTTCGTCCGACATGGGATACCTTGAGCTCCTGCTCATCGTCGGCCTGATCGTGATCAATGGCTTCTTCGTCACTGCTGAGTTCGCCCTGGTCAAGGTGCGGACCACCCAGATCGATCAGCTTGCCGAGCAGGGGAACTGGGCGGCCAAGCTGACCAGCCAGGCGCTCGATCGGCTGGACTTCTATCTCTCGGCCTCGCAGATCGGGATCACCGTGGCCAGCCTGGCGCTGGGACGGGCGATCGAAGGTTGGGTCGAGCCGCTGGTCAAGGCCGCCCTGCAAGCGATTTCCGTCCCCACGCACCCGATCGTGCTCTTCGGCGTCGCGGTCTCGATCGTGCCGGTCGCCGCACTGTCGCTGGTCACCTTCTTGCACATGGCGCTGGGCGAGCAGGCCCCCAAGAGTCTGGCGATCCGCGCCCCGCGCGTCCTGGCGCTGGTGACCGCTCCTCCGCTGGTGATCCTCTCGTATGTCTTCGCGCCGGTGATCTGGCTGTTGAACAAGGCGAGCAACCTGACGCTCTGGGTCCTGGGGCTGGGCCAGACCAGCACGTCCGAGCTGGCGCATTCCGAGGAAGAGCTGCGGCTGATCGTCGCCGAGAGCGTCGCCGGCGGCCATCTCTCGCGCAACGAGCGGATGATGATCGAGAACGTCCTGAACCTGGAGGAGAAATCGGCCCGCCGGGTGATGATCCCCCGCCCGGACATCGTGTATCTGAGCCTGGCCCGGCCGATCGAGGAGAACCTGCGGCTGGCCCGCCAGGCCGGCCACACCCGCTTCCCGCTCTGCGAGGACGATCTGACCACGGTCATCGGCATGATCCACGTCAAGGATATCTTCCGGGCCGGCGCCTACCAGAACGGCCGGGTCGACCTCCGCCAGTTGGCGCGCAAGGTCCCGTTTCTCCCGGTGATGCTGCGGCTCGACCAGCTCTTGCTGGAATTTCAGCGCAACCGGGTCCACCTGGCGATGCTGCTGGACGAGTATGGCAGCGTGGTCGGCATGGTGACTCTCGAGAACGTCCTGGAAGAGCTGGTCGGCCCGATCCAGGACGAGTTCGACCGCGAGACGCCGCCGATCACACCGCTGGGCAATGATGTCTTCGAGGTCGACGCCGCCTGCCCGCTGGACGTCCTGGCCGAGACCCTCGGCATGGAGATCCCCGAGACCGACGCCGAGACCACCGGCGGGCTGGTCCTCGACCGGCTCGGCCGGCTGGCGCGGCCGGGCGACTCGGTCACGATCAACGGCCATCGCCTCACCGTGCTCCGCGCCGATCCCACAAGGATCCGCAAGATCCGCATCGAGCCCTTCGTCCCCGAGGTTGCCTCGAGCGAGCCCGAGAACCGCCCTCAGCAAGCGAGTCGGCCTGAAGCCATCCCCTGACTTGACCGGACCCAGCTCGTCGCGACGACATCCCCACTGATCGATCAGCCCGACGGGATCCTGAACCGATGCCCCCGTACTACCAATCCGACGACCTGGCCCGCTTCCCCGAGATCGCCGCAGGTGCTCCCGAGCTCTGGCGGAAGTTCCAGGCGTGGTACGGCGACGTCTTCCAGGACGGGGCGCTGTCCGTGCGGGAGAAGGCCCTGATCGCCCTGGCCGTGGCCACGGCCATCCAGTGTCCCTACTGCATCGACGCCTACACCCGCTCCAGCCTGGAGAACGGCTCGAGTCTCGAGCAGATGACCGAGGCGATCCAGGTCGCCGCCGCAATCCGCGGCGGCGCCACGCTCGCTCATGGCATCCAGATGAAAACCATCGCCGAGAAGCTTTCTCTGTGATTGGTTATTAGTTATTTGTCATTGGTGGCTCTGATCGAAGCGCGATTGAGGACGGCGAGGCGAACGGCTGGCAACGGTCGGGGGCCATCGGCCAGGCCCCGACCTGATAAACCATTAACAAATAACCAATAACAAATGACAAAACGGACTCTCTCGGGTCAAGGCCATCCTCTGGCGGTGATCGAGGCGCAGCAGACGATCCTGCGGCCAGGGGGCCGCTTTCGCCCCTTCGAGGAGGCGTTGGCCGACTCTGGCCTGTCACCGCTTCGGGCGCAGGGCCTGCGCGTCTTCCAGATGAACCTGGGGAAGATGTGCAACCAGACCTGCCGGCACTGCCACGTCGACGCCGGTCCCGAGCGCCGCGAGATCATGACGCGCGCGACGATGGAGACCTGCCTCCGCGTGCTGGCATCGACGGAGATCCCGGTCGTGGACTTGACCGGCGGCGCCCCCGAGCTGAACCCGGATTTTCGATGGCTGGTCGAGCAAGTCCGCGGCCTGGATCGCCAGGTCATGGATCGTTGCAACCTGACGATCCTGCTGGCCTCGAGATTCCGCGACCTGCCCGAGTTCCTGGCGGCTCATCGGGTCGAGATCGTCGCGTCGCTCCCCTCGTTCCTGGGCCGGAACACCGACGCGCAGCGCGGCGACGGCGTGTTCGAAGATTCGATCGAGGCCCTGCGCCGGCTCAACGCCCTGGGCTATGGCCATGAGGGGAGCGGCCTGACCCTCAACCTCGTCCACAACCCGGTCGGTGCGTTCCTGCCCGGCCGGCAAGCGAGCCTCGAGGCTGACTTCCGCCGCGAGCTGGCGCGGCGGTATGCGATCGTGTTCAACCACCTGTTGGTGATCACCAACATGCCGATCAACCGGTTCCTGGAATTCCTCCTGCGGACCGGCCAGTATGAGACGTACATGGAGCGGCTGATCGCCGCCTACAATCCCGCGGCTGCGGCCGGCGTGATGTGCCGGACGACGATCTCGATCGGCTGGGACGGCCGGCTCTATGACTGCGATTTCAACCAGATGCTCGCATTGCCGACGGCTGCCGACCAGCCCCAGCACATCCGCGACTTCGACCCGACCCGCCTGGCCGGCCGCCGGATCGCCACGGGCCAGCACTGCTACGGCTGCACGGCCGGCGCGGGATCGGGCTGCGGCGGGGCGATCGTGCCACCCTGAGCGATGGCCTCACTTCTTGTCGAGCTTGGCGATCACCGCCTTGGGATCCTTCTTCACCGTCTCCTGGCAGTCCTCACAACAGAGGAAGAACGTGCGTCCCTCCGCCGAGACCTTGACCGGCTTGTCCATTGAACCGAGATGGTGGTTGCTGACCGGGCAGACGGCCTGCTTGATCGCCTGGTCCTGGTCGGCGGCGGGCAGCTCCTTGATCGCGGCCAGCTCGTCGGCGGTGAGCTTGACGGCCGCGGCCTCCGACTTGGAGGCCTCGGTCTTGGGGCCCTCGACCTTCGGCGGGGCTTCCGTCTTGGACTCCTCCTTCTTCACCTCATCGGCCTTCTTGGTCGCGCTTTCCTTGGGCGGCTCCTTGGCGGGCGCCGTCTGCATTTCCGGACGCTGATGGGGTTGCAGCCCGGGGGTAACGGCGGGCGCCGCCGGGTTGGCCGTCGGCGCCGGCTCCTCAGTGCCACAGCCCAGCACCACACAGAGGCTCGGAACCATCCAGGCGGCTCTGCGAATCCAGTTCATCGGATGTCTCTCATGTCCAGGGGAGCGAACTCGTTACGCAGTCGCGCGGCGCGAACCGACGCGCCGCAGATTCGCGTCCCATTCTAACGCCCGGGTCCCGGAGACGCCAAGGCAGCGGTCCGACGCCGGCTCGGCTGGCGATCCGATGCGATCAATCAAGCCAGGGGCGGGAGGCTCGAACCCGGTGCGGCCTCCTCGGGGAGCCCTTTGTAAAACTGGCGATTGTCGAGGGCGAAGATCCGCTCGGTGAAGCCGTCGGCCGCCTCGGCCCGCATCAACTCGCGGGCGACGATGTTCATCTTGGCGTCGAGATCGTCGATGTGCGCGACCAGCAGGGCCTCCAGGGTCTGGGGCAAGACCGGCGCGCCGAACTCGCGGCGGCCGTGATGCGCCAGGATCGCGTGCTCCAGCCGCAGGAGCATGTCCTCAGGGAAGCCCTCGATCCGCCGGGCCGCCTCGCGCACCATGTCCCGCCCCATCAAGATATGACCGATCAGCCGCCCTTCCTTGGTGTACCGGGCCTCCACGGGGTGATACTCCAGCTCGCGCAGCTTGCCGATGTCGTGCAAGATGGTCGCGGCGATGACAATGTCGCGGCTCAAGGGGGGATCCAGCTTGTTGTAATATTTGGCGTAGTGGTCGGCCAGCAAGCAGGCGACCCGCGTCATGCTCCAGACGTGCTCGAGCAAACCGGCCGTGTAGGCATGGTGGAAGGTCGCGGCGGCGGGCATCCGCTTAAACGCAGCCAGATGGGCTCCCAGGAGCGACTCCACCAGCCGCCTCAAGGCGGGATGCTCGATATGCTGCTCGATCAGGTGGTTGAGCTTCTTGAGCAGCTCGTCCGCAGGGATGTAGCTGTCCTCGACCAGGTCGGCGAAATCATAACCGTCGACGGCGTCGTCTTCGGTCGCCGGGCGGATGGCCTGAAGGTCGAGCTGCATGCCGTAGCGGAGGTCGTACTTGCCCCGCACCTGGATGCGATAGGCGGTTCCCTCTCTCCAGGTCTCCGATTCCGGCAACAGCGCATGATCCGACCAGAGCGGCGCCTCCAGCTTGACCCGCTTGTCGCGGAACAGGCACTTCACATACGGCTGGTTCGTTCGGGTCAGCCCCCGCGTTTTCTTCACGAGGGCGGCGAAGCAGGTCGCCTCCTGGCCGTCGACGATTTCCGAGAGCTTGGTGACGACCACCCCGGTTCGCGCCATCTTCGGCCACCTTTCCCGACCAGGCTGCATTCACCTACCCCCTCCAACATGTTGGGAGTATCATTATAACCTCTTTAGCTGCGATGATTTCCGCTCCCGATCTCCGGAGGGCTGCCGATGTCTCCTGAGTTGATCGAT
>JAJPJC010000536.1 GCA_021324445.1 Isosphaeraceae bacterium | reverse complement strand
GGGGACAGTGCGCGCCGAGGGCGGGGCCGAGGCCGACAGGCCAAAGCCCCACAGAAACCCAGGGGCTATGCCGAATCCCAGGCAAATTCTCAGACAAACTCCTAGGCTGCGGCCATCCGCGCCAACGGCCCGGCGCCGGCGTCCCTGGCTACTGTCAACAACCAAGGATGGCGCGGGAAAGGTTGACACCTCCTGTCAACGATCCTTGACAGCCATTCCATCCTCCCGCGCCCGGCAATCGCGCGCTGCGACCGAGCGATGGCCGTTTTCAGCACCGAGCCGTTGCAGCGCAAACTCCTTTACCAAGAAAGACTTGCAGCAACCGCTCGGCCGCCATCGTCCGCCCTGTCGATCCCGTTCCGCGGATTGCCCCACGTTGGCATGACAAATGGTAAATACGGCAGAGCGACGCTGTCGTGCCCTCAGGCTTCTGGGACCATTCGCATGAGTTTCGCCTCCCGATCTTTCCCAGAATTCGGCCCCTGGGAAGGCAGCCGCTCGTGTTCGGTATCCTGAATCTGTGCTATTCGCTTCTTGAGGAAGAACTTAACAATCTCGTCAGCCACAATAATATCAGATATGTGTAGATGCGCTCTTTCGTGCGATGAGGATCAAATGGCGGAGGTCCCTCGCCCAGGCGAACACACGTTATGGGATCCCCTGCGAATCTGGCCGGCCGCGCGCAGCTGGATCTGGGCCCTCCTCGGGGTCTCGGTCTGCATCTTGCAGGGCCCCGTTTTCGTAGCCAACCTGAGGCCACACAAGACGAGGGGCGTGGACTTCTTCCAGGAGTGGGCGTCGGCACGAAACCTCCTGAACGGCTTCCCCATCTACACGCCTCACGAGGTGTCGATCAAGGTCTACCTCGGCCTTGACGCGCAGGCGAGTGATCCCGGCTTGATCGCAGTCAACGCGCACCCTCCCGCTTCCGTGTTGCTGGGCTTGCCCGTCGCGTGGCTCGACTACTCCGAGGCCGTCTGGCTTTGGAATGTGACGTCGCTGCTTGCCCTCGCGGTGAGCCTCTGGCTTCTGATCCGGGGGATGGGCCTGCAGTTCTCGTTCTTGTCGATCTTTCCGATCTTGACCATCTCAATGATCAGTTGGCCCCTGAGGTTACAGGTGCTCCAGGGCCAGTTAAACTGTGTCTTACTGCTCCTGGTCACGGGGATTTGGGCGGCCAACCGAGCGGAGCGGCCCCGGTTAGCCGGGGCCCTCCTGGGAATCGCCACATCTATCAAGCTCTTCCCCGGTTTCTTGTTCCTTCACTTCGCCCTCGTTCGGAGATGGAGGCTCGTCTGGGCCGGGACTGTCTCGCTCGCCCTCATCACGCTCCTGACCGCCGCCGTCATGGGACTTGGCGCCTATCAAGACTATATCACTAAAGTGCTCCCTTATACTGAACGCTTCCTGGCTTGGAGGGACAATTCCTCGATCGCCGCCTTTTGGAGTCAGTTGTTTCAATCCGGGGCCAATTACCCTGGATCGGCCTTCGCTGCGTCGTTCCCCGGCGACGCGCTGGCTCGAGCCTGCCTCTTGATCTCCGACACGTTCATCCTCGTCCTCTGGGCAAGGTATGTCTCTCGCTCCCGGCCGGTTCGTGGCGGAGACGGCCCTTACGCCTTGTCTCTCATTACCATGCTGCTCCTCTGCCCCGTGGTTTGGATTCATTATTTTATATTATTGATATTTCCCGCACTACGCTTATTGCTCGCTGCATCCAATACCAGGTCCGATCTTCAGAGGTTTGCGACTTTCGTGGTGACAGCGACACTCCTGGTCGGGACTTATCCACTGGATTTCCTCCTGTCGCATCTCGGCGACTGTCACCCGCTGATCGTGACGTTTGCCCTGTTTTGCCCGTGTTATGCTCTCATCGGCGTCTTCGCGCTCGCACTTACCGAGCGAACATCAATTCGCGCGAGCGATACGTCCGCGCAGCGGCTCGCTTCCAGGTGATCCGGAGGTTTCCTCGGGGGGAGCGACCATCCTTGGAGCGCCGATCCTCCGGTCCGGCTCCGACCCCTGTGGCATCCTCAGTTTGGTTAGTGGGTCGTGGAGCACGGTTAGGTGCCGGTGATCGATCGAGGCCCCCCAGGCCGGAGCTGGCGAACGTCTGCCAAGTAGATACAGGCCATGGCGACCAGGATCATCCAGGTCGCATACGAGGTCACCGTCGCCTGGACGAGGCGACCCCAGAAACCCCAGGTGAGTGACGCTTCCGTCAAGGACTTCATTGGCCAGGCGCTCAAGAACCAGACGAGCACAATGGCGATTGAGCTCGCAACGAACTGCCAACGAGATCGCCCTTCAACCGTCTGGGCGCGAGTGGCGGAATACACCAGCGGGAGGAGGAGGACGATCGTATCATAGTTGCGGTGGTAGAAGAACAGGACGGAATACAGGGTCACGAGCGAACAGACCGCAGGACGCGGCCAGTGGCTCGACAAGGCCAGTCGAGCCAGCCACAGGCCCATCAATCCCACGGCGATCAGTTGAAGGTTGCGGATCGTGGCCCGGTTGCGTAGGCCCAGGCGGTACAGGGCGTGGTCGAAGCCAATCATGGTCGCGTTCTGTGTCCCGAGGAAGGAGTAGTCGTTGACCTGCCCTGGGGCGCTGAGCGCCTCGATCTGCTGGAGGGTCCACGAGACCCGCCTCGGGAGGAGCGCGGGGGACCCGCCCAAGACGCAGAACGCCGAGCAGGCGAGCCCGAATGTGATCCAGGTTCGTCGGTCAGGTTTCCGGAGGAAGAGGAGCAGGAACGGCAACATCGTCGAGACCTTGATCGTCGCCAGGCCGAGCCAGAGGCCGGCCGCGATGGGTCGCCCTCGGCCCTGACTGTCGAGCGCCGCCATCAGCGCCACGGCCGTGAGCAGCCCGAGTTGGCCCGTAAACAGGCCATAACTGAAGGCATCTGATACGAGCAGGGTTGAGGTCAGCGCCGCGAGGGTCCGGGGAGGAAGCGCCCGCCAGGTGCAGGCTCCCGCCGGCTGAGAGGCGACGAGGCGCGCTTGGGCCGAGAGGGCGCGCTCGGTCAGGCGGGGCAGCGTCAAGCCGAACAGAACATTTGCGAGAGTCCAGACCACCAGACTCGGCAAATAGGCCGCCAGGGCGAAGAGGGCGAACAACGGCAGGGCTGTCGGGGGGTTCAAGAATGGGTCTGTGGCGAAGCGAGCCGGGTCGTAGGGATCGAGGCCTTCCCAGAGATCGCGCCCGACCCTCCAGAATATGTGATAATCAGGGGTGAGTTGAGCGGCGACGATGACGTAGAGGTCGTACAGGAGCAGGGCCGCGGCCCCGGCGGCGACCCAGCGAATCTGGTAGGCCTTCACCGGCGCGCGCAGCAGGCAAGCGACGACGATCGCGAAGGTTAAAAGCTTCATGTATAATATAAACAAAAAGAATGATGGGATCATTAATTTAGTCGGCCACCTTCGAGTGGGCCCGTCGGATTCCGTTGCTCCGCTCGATCCGCGTCCCTAACTTAGGAGGGTCGAGGGCGATTTGCAACCGGGGCGGTTCCGGCGGTTCGAAGCGGCGCCGGCCCTGAGGGCTCTCGGCCACGCTCTGGCCTCGCCGCGGTTGGATCGGAGGAGCGCAAGCGGGATCGAGGAGCGAAAACGGGACGCACTGGATTTTTTGGCAATACCCTGAATGGTCAGTGGAGTCCCCTTTCGCCCTGTCGCTTCGCTTACCCGGACGGGGGCCAGTGAGGACCTGAGTGCGTAGCGGGGTCTTATGCGAGTCAGGAAACCCATGGAATCACTGTCGGGAGATCCTCGAGCGGACGTTCGGGGGGATCTCGAAACCCGCAACGAGCCGGGCCAGATTCAGGAGCCGCTCGATGCGGCCAGGACGCGCCCATGCCTGATCGAGACCGCGAGCCTATGGCCGCTCTGGAAGTGCGTATTGGGGCCGGGCCTGACCCTGGTCGTGGCCTCCATCATGGCTCCCATTTATAGATCGTCGATGCGACCGCCGGCCGACCGGATCGTCGATTTCTTCCAGGAGTGGGCCTCGGCGCGCAACTACCTGGAGGGCTTGCCCGTCTATGCCAATCACCGCGTGTCCCTTCCCCGTTACTTGACTCTGAGGACCTTGAGGCCTCAAGACCTCTCAATCGAGGTGAACGCACATCCACCGACATCGGTCTTGCTGGCCTTGCCTTTCGCCCGCCTTCACTACCCGGATGCGGTCTTGGTCTGGAACCTCACTTCGCTCGGTATGCTGGGAGTGAGCCTCTTCGTCATCTGGCGTGGCTTCGGGATTCCTTTTTCCCTCTGGTGGTCATTCCCCTTGATCACGTCGCTCCTGATTTGCCCCCCGCTGATCACCCAGGTGTACTTCGGCCAGCTTAACCTCGTGATCCTCCTCCTGCTGACGGGGACGTGGGCTGCCGACCGATCGGGCCGGCCGCTCCTGGCCGGCGTCCTCCTGGGAACGGCGGCCACGATCAAACTGTTCCCCGGATTCTTGTTCCTTTATTTCATCTTCAGAGGGCAGTGGAGATCTCTTCTTGCAGGCGTGATCACCATCGCTCTCCTCACCGGCTTGACAGCAACCGTCCTGGGCCTTGAGGCCTATCGCGCTTACACAGTTGATGTTTTACCCTGCGTATCTGGATTCAGGGGCAAGTGGCTCAACGCGTCCCTGACCGGGTTCTGGGTCAAGCTCTTCGACCCTCCTCCGAACGAGGTGCAAGTCCAACCCCTCTGGCACAGCCCCGCGATTGCGCGGCTCGGGACCGTAGCAACCTGTGCTGCGGTCGTGATCTCGCTGGCCTGGATCGTGCGACGAGCGACGACTCGGACTGAGCAGGACCTTGCCTTCGGACTGGCCTTGACGGCTATGCTCCTGGTTTCTCCCGTCACCTGGGATCATTATTTATTGCTTTTGCCGATCCCGATCATTGCGATCGGGAGGGGCCTCCCGCGGTCCCGTGCCGCGCGGATGCTGTTCGCCGGCATTCTCGTCGCCTTCTGGTCCTCGCCGGTCCTCATTCAGAGTCTGATGATCCCCGGGGGGAGATTCCACGGGATCGCTCACCCTTTGCACACCGTCACCGTTCTCTCCTACCAATGTTACGCCCTGATCGCACTGTTCAGCCTCGGGGTGGTGGAGGCTATGCGTTACCGGAAGTGCGCGGCGTCTGACTCTCCCAGCACGGATGCGGGAGGAGAAGCCCGAGGCTCGCACTCCCTTGCGGACGTATGACATGCGACGAGGACATCACTTGCTTTGAACGCCGATGCGCCGGTGATTCCAGGATTCTCCCGAATAGATGCAGACCATGGCAGCAAGAACCATCCACGTGGGATACGCTGTCGCGGTCGCCTGGACGAGACGACCCCAGAGGCCCCAGTTGAGGGAGGCTTCGGTCAATGGCTTCAGGAACGAGGCGCTGGCGAACAAGACCAGGATCATCGCGAGGCAACTCGCGGAGAAGAGCCAGCGCGCTAGCCCGTCAGCCGAGCGGGCCCGACTCACGGAGTGAGCAAGCGGCAGGACGAGGATCACCGTATCATAGATGCGGTGGTAGAAGAAGAGGACCGAGTAGAGGGCCACCAGCGAGCAGAGCGCCGGGCGCGGCAACCGGTTCGCCACGACCTGGCTGGCGATCCCCGTGCCCAGCAGCACGACCACGACCCATTGAAGGTTGCGGATGATGATCCGATCGCGGAGCCCGAGGCGATACAACGCGTGGTCGAAGCCGATGATGGTCGCGTATTGCGTCCCCTGGAAGGAATAATCGTTGACCTGACCCGGGGAACCCAGCGCCTGGATCCGCTGGAGGGTCAAGGAGACACGCCCCGGCAGGAGCTCGGGGGAGCCACCCAGCAGGCAGAGGGCCGAGACGGTGAGGGTCAGGGCGATCCCGGTCCCGACGTCGCGCTTGCGCAGGAAGAGGAGCAGGAAGGGCAGCGTGGTGGAAATCTTCATCGTCGCCAGGCCGAGCCACAACCCCGCCACGACGGGATGCCCCCGGCCCTGGCTATCGAGCGCCGCCAGCAGCGCCACCGCCGTGACGACGCCCAGTTGGCCAGCGAACAGGCCATAGCGAAAGGCATCCGAGACGATCAAGGCGAGAGTCAGGGCGGCGAGGACCGGGGGCGGAAGCTCGCGAAAGGTGGGAACGGCTCCCGATCGCGGGTTGGAGGAGGCCGCTTGCGAGCAGAGGGTGCGATACGCCAGGATCGGTAGGGCCAGGCCGAGCAAGATGTTCAAGACTGTCCAGATGGCCAGACCCCACTGATAGGGCACCGTGGCGAACAGGGCGAATACCGGTAGGGCGGTCGGGGGGTGCAAGAAAGGAGCTGCCGCGAAGCGGAGCGGGTCGTAGGGGTCGAGCCCTTCCCAGAGGTCCCGCCCCACGCTCCAGAATGTGTGATAATCGAGCGCTAGCTGAGTGACGGCGATGATGTAGAGGTCGTGCAGGAGCAGGGCCGCGGCCCCGGCGGCGATCCAGCAAATGTGGTAGGCCTTCACGGGCACGCGCAGCAGGCAGGCGACGATGATCGCGAAAGCTAAGAATTTGACATAAAGTGAGAATAAGAGTATTAATAGAGTCATCGGCGTGGTGGACCACCCGGTTGATCCGGCCCGTCAGATTCCGTTGCTCCGATCAATCCGCGTCCCTAACTTAGGATGATCCGGCGCGATTTGCAATCGGGCCGGGTCCGGCGGCCCGACGCGGCGCCGGCAGGGAGGCTCTCGGCCACGCTCCGGCCTCGCCGTGGTCGGAGCGGGGCGCGCTGGTGGTGGGGCGGAGCGGGGTGTAGACTTCGAGAAATGAAACGCTCTGCGCGGCGGAATAACCCGCCGTCGAAACGGTCGAGGACCTTCCGGATCGATGTGGCAGAACGCTTGGTTCGGTGAGATGGCCGATCGTTCTCGCATCCGGCAGTCACACCTGGATTCCGCTCAGATCCCAACGCTCTGGGATCCCCTCGGCGTGTGGCCGTCGGCAAGGCCGTGGCTCTGGGCCGGGATGGCCGTCTTGATTGGATCAACCATGGTCCCCGTTTATGTTGCAGAGTTGAGCCGCCGTGATGATCCGATGACCGACTTCTTCCAGGAATGGGCCTCCGCGCGAAACTACCTGGAAGGCTTGCCGCTCTACACCAACCATGCAGTGACCATTCCACGCTATCTGGGAAAGCAGGACTTGAACGCGAGTGACCTCTTCGTCGAGGTCAATGCGCATCCCCCGACGTCGATCCTGTTGGCGATCTCCTTGGGGACCATCTCCTATCGGAAGGCGTTGCTGGTCTGGAATCTGCTCTCCCTGGCCATGTTCATCGCGAGCCTGATTCTCGTTTGGCATGGGCTCCGAATCCCGTTCTCGACTTGGTCGCTGTTCCCGGCCACGACCCTGATCTTGCTCTGCATCCCGTTGCTCCTGCACATCCATTTCGGCCAGCTCACTTTGCTGCTGCTCCTCCTCTTGACCGGCGTGTGGGCCGCCGATCGAGCGAATCAGGGGATCCGCGCCGGTATGCTGCTCGGGGCGGCGGTCACGATCAAACTCTTTCCCGGCACTCTCTTCCTCTTCTTCATCGCCAGAAAGCGGTGGAAGACGGTCCTGGCCGGGCTGGTGTCGATCGCGTTGATCACCCTACTGACCGGCCTGGTCTTCGGATTCGGAGTTTATCCTTACTACGCTCATCAGATCATCCCTCGCGTGGCGAAGTACCGCGGCCTCTGGTTCAATCAGTCATTGCCGGGCTACTGGACGAAGCTGTTTGACCCGCCCAAGGAGTATCGCTACATTGAGCCGCTCACCCGCAGCATTCTCTACGCATGTTCGGCAACGGTCCTCACGTGTACGACCGTCCTCGTCTCGGTCTGGTGGGCTGTCCGGCGCGCTCGGACTCCCACCGCGCTGGACCTTGCCTTCGGGCTGACCGTGACGGGCATGCTCCTGGTCTCCCCGATCACCTGGGACCATTATCTCCTGCTCACGCTGATCCCCCTCGCAACGGTCTGGATTCAACTCCCGGAGTCCCTGGCTTCCCGAGCTCTCTTCCTGGCAATCGTGATCGCCTTCTGGAGCTGGCCGTACAAGGTCTTCGATTTGACGATCTCCGGCGGAATCGTTCACGGGGTTGCCGGGCCTGCGCATACGCTGACCATCGGTTCCTACCAGTGTTATGCCCTCATCGCCCTCTTCGGCCTGCAAATCGCCGGTCTGCGGCGGCTGGAGAAGACATCCGCTGTCGGCGGGGTCGGGAGACCCGCGCCGTGAGCGAACCGTCACCAGCTCGAAATCGGGAAGTGATTCCCGGCCCGTTCCTGACAGGCAGGACCTTGATGCGGTTCTGGCGTGCTGAGACCGGAATCCTCCTCGGCTTATGGCTGGGCCTGATGGTCCTGGGCCGGAGCCAGCTCTTCCGCGATCCCGGCACGCTCTGGCATGTCGTGGTGGGGGAACGCATCCTCTCGACGGGTCGTTTCCTGACCACCGATCCATTCAGTCTCACCCAGGCCGGGCGGCCCTGGATCGCGCGGCAGTGGCTGGCGGAATGCGCCATGGCCCTGATCCACCGGGCCGCTCAGCTCGATGGCCTGCTCCTGACCGCGGCGACCCTGCTGGCCGGGCTCTACACCTGGGCGGCCCACCGCTTGATTCGTTCGGGGATGCACTGGCTGCTGGCGATGCTCCTGGTGGCCCTGGCCCTGGCGGCCAGCGCGTTTCACTTCCATCCCCGGCCGCACCTGGCCACGCTCGTCCTTCTGGGATGGTCCTTCGCCCGGCTGTGCGACTTCGAGGCCGGCCGCATCCCACTCGAACGGCTGTTCTGGCTCGTCCCCGCGTTCCTGGTCTGGACCAACGCTCATGACGGCGTCCTGGGAGGGCTGGCGACCCTGGCCCTGGCGGTGGCCGGCTGGGGCCTGGCCTGGATGTTGGGAAGCCGTGGGCCGATCCGGCAGGGCCGGCAGCTCCTCCTCCTGGCAGTCCTGGTCCTGCTCTGCGGCCTGACGATCGTGGTCAACCCCTACGGCCTGGAGGCGCCCCGGGCCTGGCTGGCACTGGCGGGCTCGCCGGTGCTGCCCCGGCTGATCGACGAGCATGGCCCGCTCTGGGCGCGGTCGACTGGCCCGATGATCCTGCCGATGGCCGGCGTCACCCTGGCCGTCTTGCTGGGCGTGCCGCCGCGGCGGTACCGCGTCACCTGGCTGGTCCCCCTGTTCTGGCTCGGCCTGGCCGTCACGCGGATCCGCCACGGCCCCCTGTTCGCGATCACGGCCCTCGTCGCCCTGGCCGACGCCTTTCCCCAAAGCTGGTGGGCGGTCTGGCTGGTGCGGGCCGGAAGCGACCTGTACCAGCCGCCGGCGCCCGACCCCGCGCCGCAACGGGCTGGGCTCGACCTCAGGCCGGCGCTGATCCCGGCCGGAGTGGTCCTGACGGCGCTGGTGCTGCAACTGGCCGGCGCCCGCGTCCCGGTGTTCGGCCGCGGCTGGGCGATGCTCGACCGCCGCTACTGGCCGGTCGACCTCCTGCCCGAGCTCCGCGCGTATGAGCGGGCGCATTCCCCGGGCACGCCCATCTTCAACGAGATGCTCTTTGGCGGGTTCTTGATTTATCATACTCCTGGGCTGCGCGTGTTCATCGACGACCGCTGCGAGCTCTATGGGGACGAAGGACTCCTGGCTTACGCCGGCGCGCTCGAGCACGACCCTGCCCAGCTCAACCGGTGGGCGCGCAACTACGGGTTCGAGCTGGCCCTGACTGAGACCGGATCGAGCTTCGACCGCTATCTGGAGAAGGCCCCGGGTTGGATCGTGGTCAGACGGGTGCACGCCGCTGCCCTCTACAGGAAGCGATGAGGGCCGCAGGCGAGCCGGGCACCCCGTCGCGCACCGGTCCCGCTCGCCTGAACACCGAGCCGGTGCGGCGTCGTCTGGGCCGGCTATCGGTGGGCGCCCACGACGAGGGGGGCGCCGGCCTCAGGCGCGGCGGCCGCCTCGGGAAAGGTCTTGAGGAATCCCAGGTACGCGGCGCCCATCGCCCCGGCGAATCCCGACAACGACCCATCGACGAGGGCCGTGCCTTCGAGGATCTCCTTGAGGGTCCACCGCCGGAACCATTCCTCGAGCGTCTGGCGGACCAAGGCGCAGCAGGAGGGGACTTCGCCGGCCAGGATGATCGTCTCCGGCGCGAACAGGTTGGCGAGGTTGGCCGCGAGCAGGCCCAGATCGCGGCCCACCTGTTCCAGCAAGTGGCCCATCGCGCGATCCCCGGCATCGGCGGCCCCAACCAGGTCTGCCAGGGACAGGTCGTCCCCCAGCTCCAGGAGTGACCGGCGCAGCGGTGTTTTCCGGGCGGTCTTCACGATCCGGATGGCTTGAGCGACGATGCCCTTGGCCGAGACCAGGTCGGTCATGGTCTGGGGATGGGCGTCCCGCGGGAAGGCCGTCCAGCCCACCTTGCCGGCCAGCGCGTGGCTGCCCGTGTAGATCCGGCCGTCGATCACGATGCCCAGGCCGATCCCGGAGCGAGCCGCCAGGCACAGGAAGTGACGATGCCCCCGGCCGACGCCACGGAGGAGCTCGGCCAGCGTCAACGCCCGGATGTTGTCCTCGATGTAGATCGGGCAGTCGAAGTGCGGTCGGAGATGATCGAGGAGCGGGACGTCGTGGAAGTCCGGCAGCAGCTCGTACCGGATGATGCGACCGCGCCGGAAGTCCACGCGCCCCGGCGCGGCGACCCCGACGGCGATCATCGGCCTGGCCCCGCCCCCCCGCGCCGCCTCCTGCGCGGCCGCCCGGACGGTCCGCAGCACGGCCTCCGAGCCCAGGCCGGCCCGGAGACCGACCTCCTGCTGGGCCAGGATTCCGCCCGCGAAGTCGGTCAAGACCGTGCGGACCCGCAGCGCCTCCAGGTCCACTCCCAGGAAGCAGCCGTAATCCGGATTCAGCCACACCGGCACCGGCGACCGCCCCCGCCGCGTCGGCCCCGAGTGGTCCTCAACCAGGATGCCCTCCTGAAGATAGGCATCCACGTATTTGCCGATAGTGGATGCATTGATATTCAGCCTGCGGGCCATGGCCAGGCGCGAGCAGCTCCGCTCTCGAAAGACCAGGTTGAGGATCCCATGCTTGTTGGCGATCCTCTTGGATTCGCGTGGGTTATGGTTGTGCTGGATCTTCATCGCCACGACTTCTCGAGAGCGAGCCCGACGCGCCGGCAGGGGGATCGTTGCGGGGACGGCTCCCCCAGCGCGACGCCGGAACCCCGGATCTGCACCTGGACCATCATACCTGCCGGGGCGCCGGGCTGGGATCGCAGACCTCAATAGGAGTCGGAGGAGATGACCTCGCCGTTGGCCTTGGTGCCGAGCGACCACCAGGTATACATGTTAATCGAATTCTTGACGAACTTGACGCTACCGTCGCCGAACAGGACGTTGCAACCGCCGGGGTGGTTGCTGTTGGCGTTGGCGAACGTGGCATCGTTGGGGTAACCGCCGCCGGTGTACCGGCAATCGCCCCAGTTGTACTGCGTCGAGCTGGGCGGCGCGATCGTGTTGAACATCGTCATCCCCAGCGAGCCGACCTCCCAGAAGATCCCGCGGCAGTTATTCAGGCCCTGGCGATTCTGGATCGCGATCGTGCAGCCTTGCAGCCCGGCCAGGACTGCCGCCGGGTTCTGGTTGGCGTCGTATTGCTGCGCCGGCGGGCCCGCGGCCCTGATCCCCGTGGCCGAGGTCCCTCCATAGTTGGTGGGCAGCGCCGAGTTGTCGACGTTCGAGTTCGGCCCCCCGACCTTGCTCACCAGCCCCTCGGAGAACGCCACCGTGTTGGACGTCCCGTCCGTGACGTTCTGGATCCCATAGCTGATGTACCACCAGAACAACCCGGTGCTCCCCGCGGTCGCCCAGGGATTGGTCGGCGCCGTGTTGTTGGGCGAGTTGGTCGTGGTCCCCGCCGAGGCGACGTAGCTGAGGTCCAGCAGATCATTGCGGTTGTCCGCCGTTCGAAGGACCGAAACGGTCCCGGCGTTCGGGTCCGACGGGCACAAGAAAACCGAGATGTGCTGCCCGGTGACCGTGGAATTCGCATAGTATCCATAGCTGTTCGGCATATTATTGCCGAGCATGAAGTTGGTCGCGTTGTAGATCTGGTTCTGCTCCAGTTGGGGCAGCATCATGACGTGGCCGCTCCAACTGTCCCAGTGGTACACGTTGGCCAGTGAGCCCGGAATGCTGTATTGCGCGACCCCCAGCGGGAAGCAGCCGATGGCCTGATGATAGTTGTGCAACCCCAACCCGATCTGCTTGAGGTTGTTGACGCACTGGGTGCGCCGCGCCGCCTCGCGGGCCGATTGGACCGCGGGCAAGAGCAAGGCAATCAAGACGGCGATGATCGCAATGACGACCAAGAGTTCGATCAGCGTGAAACCGCGGCGGTTGCTCTGGACGGAGATCCTGGACATACGAACCTCCTTCGACCCCATGACGATGAGAGACGTGGAAGAGCTTTCGATCGCTCCCCTTACTCTTACAGAGAAGACATGCGTCTGGCTCGCCGTCAAGAGAAATTTCTGAAAACAGAAAAAAAGGCCGGAAGGCCCGACCGGCGCCGCGAGGGCCAGGGGGATGACGCGGGTTGGTCGCGGCCGCGGTCCTCCGGAGAGGTGGGTCGCCCAGGGATTCGGTCGCGGCCTGGGTTGGGACGTTCCGGCCTCGACTCACGGGCACGATCGAGCGGCCGCGATGGCCCCGGGGCTTCCTTTGGAGTGAAGTCTCATCCGAGCCGATCACTTGCGTCGGAGAGCGATGCGTGGGATCTCAACCGCTTCGTAGGGTCGGGTCTGGAGGCGGAAGTCCTTGATCCGCTCGGGGGGCTGGTCGAATTCGACGACGAGCTGGCGGAAGTCCTTGGCACCGCCGACCGACGGGATCTCCGCCGGGAGTTCCTTGCCGTCGAGGTCGACCGCGACGAGCCGCACGGGCTTGTCCTGGATGTCATGAGTGACCGATAACGTCGTTCCCGTCTGGGTGGCGATGGCGTCACCGTGGATGTAACTTGGACCGAACCGGGAGCCGACCGCGCCCGGATGCTTCCCCCAGGTCGCGATGGTCTTCCAGGGACCGGCCGCGACCTGGAACCGGACCGTGCCGGTGCTCCTCGGGTAAGATCGGTGACCACCGCCGGGAACGCGCCGGGGGCGCACGCCACGGCCGCACGGGCTCTTGTGCCTGATCCTGTGGCTGGCGAACGTCCTGGGGGCTCTCGAGGGCGTGCCCGCCACGGGATTGATCATCGAGCGGCCGGTCGCCGGGCTGATCCTCATCGCGCTGTTCATCAGGTGCGCGGCGTGGCAGTGGTGGGTCCTCACGCGGCCGCGAGCCCGTCATCTTTCCGCTTCCAAGCCGGCCTGAGCCGACTTGGCCCGCCGCGGCCGGGAGCTCGAATCGGCGCCGGCCCTGGGATGCGTCGGTCCGCCCTGGCTCACCGGCACAACCGCGCGCGCTTTCTCCTGGACCCGGTGGACCAGGGGGATGACTCGCAGGAAATGGGACTGGACGAACAGGACGCCGACCAGCTCGCGGTCCTTGTCCAGCCAGGGGGTCGTGCCGAAGAAGCCCGGGTGGGTGATGACCCGGGCTCGGCCCCGGTCGTCGAGCCGGTCGAGGAAGAAGGCCAGGCCGTAGTCGTTGCCGTAAGGGCCGGCCATGAGGAGATCGAGCTTGCCCTGGCGGGTGTGCATCTCGGCGACGGCCCGCTCGGAGAGGATGCGGCGCCCGCGGTAGGTCCCGCCATTGAGGTGCATCTGGTAAAACGCCGCGAAGTCGTCGAGCGTCGCGGTCATGCCCCCGCCGGCCATGATGAACCGGCTCTGGCCGTCGGGGAGCGTTGGACCGGGCCGCAACGCCTGGAGGCCGAAGGACAGATAGCGCGTGTCATTCATCCCCAGGGGCGCCAGCAGCTCCGCGCGAACCAGCTCTTCGAACGGTTGCCGCGCCGCGACCTCGGCCACCCGCGCCGCCACGTTAAAGCCCATCGTGCAGTAGTGGAAGGCGGCTCCCGGCTCGGTCGCCAGGCCGCCTTCGGCCAGCGCGCGGACCGACTCGGCCAGCGATCGATTGCGACTCGCGAAGAATTGAGCGCGGGCCTTCTTCATGTCCTCGACGCCTCCGATCCCCGGGTCGGCGCCCTCGGCCTTGCCGGCCCGGTCCCGCAATCGCCGCAGGATCGATCCGACCAGGAGATCGCCCGGCAGCCCTGACATGTTGGAGAGGAGGTGGCGGACCGTCGGCCGTCTGGCCGGCGGCTTGCCGTGGAGCGTGATCCGCTGGAACTCGGGCAAGTATTTCTCGATCGGGTCATCGAGGGCCAGCTTCCCCTGGTCGACCAGAATCATCAGAAGTGTCGCGGTGACCGGCTTGGAGCTGGAGGCCATCTGCACCTTCTGATCGAGCCGCAGGTCGCCGAATGCCTCCTTGAAGATGACCTCGCCCTTGTGAGCCAGCAGGAGCGAGACGCCCGGTACGACGCGGTCGTGGACCGCCTGGCGGAGGATGGCCCGCATCGCCTCGAGATCCTCGTCGCTGAGGCCGTGCGCGTGCGGATCGCCCGGCCGGAGGACTTGACGTGGTGGGGACGCGGCCTTGGCGGCCGGAGGTTCCGCGGCGCAGGCCGAAGCCATTGCGAACCTCAGGCCGCCAGCCAGAACAGCCATCAGACCCACGACGAGGTGTGATCGGCTCAGCTCGAGGCCCTGGCGGATGATCATGGTTGCCTCTCCCGGGCCAGGGAATCTCCTCGAGCCCGAGCCTGGGTCAATGCCGCTGGTCGCTTACCAAGATACCTCGAGGTGGGAGCGGGCCGCCACCGCCCGCTGCTCGAGGCCGCATGCGGTCCACGAAGGATTACCGGCCTCCAGCCAGCGCCTGGGGGTCATCGACGACCAGGTAATGGCCGTGGTCGGATGAGACCAGCAGGAGGGATTCGTCCCAGTTGCTGTGGGACTCGACCCAATGGATGACGGCGCGGACGGCCTCCTCGCCGCTGTAGACGGCGCCCACGGCGTTATCGAGGTTGTTGGCGTGCAGGGCGAAGTCGACGTCGCCGGCCTCGACGAAGAGGGCGAACGGCTGGTCGGGCCGGGCGCCCAGCACGGTGAGGGCGGCCTCGGTCATCTGGACGAGGGTCGGCTGCTCGAGCCGGTCGGCCGGCGTGTAGGTCTCGGCCGGTGCCGGCTCGCCCCTGCGGCCGATGCTGGGGGCCGGGTCATATCGGCCGTCGGCGGTCCGGAAGGGGAGATGATCGAGTCCCGCGCGGCCGAAGAAGCCGAAGAAGCGTGCCGAGCGCCGTGCGGCGGCCGTGGCGGCCTCGAGCAGCGCCCGGCCGCCATCGACCCCCGGTTGGGTGTGGACCACCACGTACGGGCCGCCGTTCCTCACGTCGATCGCCGCGAGGTCGGCATCGGCGAGGTAAATGTTCCCGGGCACCCAGTTCCGGCCCTGGGGTGCCATCGTCCGGGCATTGCTGGTGATGCCGAAACCCACGCCGAGGACCACGTCCAGGCCGGGTCGGAGCGGAGCCTGACGCGCCTGCTGCAGGATCCCCGGCCGGCCGAGCATCTCCCGGGCGAGGTCCTGGTAATCGTCGCGATCGACGTTCTGGGCGTACATCGCCGCCGGTGAGACGTGGTCGAACGGCACGCTGGTGACCGTACCGAGCTTCCACCCCTGCTCCTGGAGCTGGTGGAACAAGGTCGTGATCAGCCGGCCGTCGTCGGCGACGTTCACGCCGTTGTTGTACGACTTGACCCCGCTGATCATCTCGCCGGCGCTCTGGGACGAGTCGGTATACGCGTGCAGGACGCCGCCGGCGGACATCACACCCTCGCGGTCGAACCGGTTGGCCGACTGTCCCTTGAGATAGCCGGGTGCCTGGGGGCCGAGTGGACCAAGGGTCCAGGGGTCGGGTCCGGCAATCCGCGCGTCGTAGCCGCCGCCAAGGCTTGCAGGCGGAATCACGACCGTCTGGGCATCGACGTCGGGGGTATTCTTGTCGTGGGTCGGGCTGGTCACGACGAAGCCATACCGGGCGGTGCCGCCGGCGTCATAATCCTGGAAGATCAACCCCGAGCCTTTTCCCTCGGTGTAGATCTTGCCCGTCTTGAGGATGGCCGCGGCCTGGGTGGTCGGCCAGTCCAGGCCGTCGAACCAGACGATGAAGAGGTGCTTCACCCCCCGGGCGATCGCCGCCTTCTGGACCCGGTACAGGTCGCTCTGGTCGGCGTAGACGGCGCGGGGGTTGACCGTGTTCCGGGGCAGGAAGCCATACAGGGCCGTGACGTGTGCCGCGTCGCGATACCGGCTGTTCACCCCCGTGACGGCCTCGAGGTCGGCCTTGCCGCCGAAGAGGTAGACCGGCACCAGGCGGTTGGTATGGCTGGTATGGTTGGAGAACACGTCGGCGGGTCCCTGCGAGCCGAAGTGGTAGGCCCGCGCCCGCTTTTCTCCGGCGTGGGCGACGTACTCGCTCTGAAGCTCCTTCAACCGGTCCGGCTCGCTCCCTCGGACCGCGAGGGCTCCGAGGTTCGCCCAACCAAGGTTTGTCGCCAGGATCACGCTCCGCAGGACCCTGGCCCAAGCCGGTACGAGCGGGCCGACGTGGCGCCAACCCCCAATCGCCGGCAACCGCTCCGGCGTCCCAGTCCCAGCCGATCCAACCATCAGCCGCTCCCTCCCTCCCCAATCGCTCGAGTTTGCCTTCCCCTCCAAGGATCGTGACAATCTGAAGACTTTACCAAGGAGCCGTGAGGAAGGGAAACGGTCGCTTCCAGTGCGGGTCTGGGCGGATCTCCGCGGGCGCGGCTCTCCTGGGCTGGCTCGAGATTACGCCGGCAAGAAACGAGGTCAGGCGATCCAGCCTGACGTCCCTCGAATCTCAGGCTGGAAGCCGGACCTCCGTGAGACTGACCACTGTTCAGTTGGCTTGTCCCGCGCGAGTGGTCACAATGGGAAGGAGCCCGCCCGCGCCTGGTTTTCTTCTTGGATTCCCCCAACGAGCCTTGCGGAGGTCTTCTGGTGTATCGCGACGTATTGGCCATCGTCCTGGCCGGTGGTCGGGGATCGCGCCTGGAGCCCTTGACGCGCGACCGGGCCAAGCCGGCGGTCCCGTTCGGCGGCATTTACCGCATCATCGACTTCACCCTGTCGAACTGCATCAATTCCGACCTGCGGAAGGTCCTGGTGTTGACCCAGTACAAGGCCACGAGCTTGAACCGGCACCTCGACCAGGGATGGAAGTTCCTCTGCCGCGAGCTGGGCGAGTACATCGAGGTGATCCCGCCCCAGCAGCGGATCGCCGAGATGTGGTATCAGGGGACTGCCGACGCGATCTACCAGAACGTCTACACGATCGAGAAGGCCGCGCCGCGCGACACGATAATCCTGGCCGGCGACCATATTTACAAGATGAATTATGCCCGGATGATCGATGCTCACCGCGAGAACCGGGCCGACCTGACGATCGCCTGCCTGCCGGTCCCGCGCGCCTCGGCGCGTGAGTTCGGGGTGATGAAGGTCGACGCCGGCCACCGGGTCGAGAGCTTCCTGGAGAAGCCCCAGGACCCGCCGGTCCTGCCCGGCCAGCCCGACACGGTGCTGGCCTCGATGGGCATCTACGTCTTCAACACCGACGTGATGTACGAGCTGCTCTTCCAGGACGCGGCCAAGAAGGAGGCGAGCCACCACGACTTCGGCCGCGATATCATCCCGGCGATGATCGCCGGCGGCTCGCGCGTCCTGGCCTATCCGTTCCGGGACGAGAACCGCAAGGAGGCGGCCTACTGGCGCGACGTCGGCACCCTGGACGCCTATTACCAGACCAGCCTGGACCTGATCCACGTCGACCCGATCCTGAACCTCTACGACCAGAACTGGCCGATCCACACCTACCAGCCGCCGTATCCGCCGCCCAAGTTCGTGCACTCCGCGGGAGACCGCCGGGGCGCGGCGTTCGACTCCACCGTCTGCCAGGGGGCGATCATCTCGGGAGGCCAGGTCTACCGCAGTCTCGTTTCGCCCGGGGTGCGGGTCCACAGCTACGCCCTGGTCGAGGACTCGATCCTCTTCGACGGCGTGGTCGTCGGCCGCCGCGCGCGGATCCGCCGCGCCATCATCGATAAGGAGGTCCGGGTCCCGGCCGGCTTCGACATCGGCTGGAACCGCGAGGCCGACCGCGCCCGGGGGTTCACCATCACCGAGGAGGGCGTCACCGTCGTCGCCAAGGGGGAAGACCTGGAGCGGTTCGGATGACGCGGATGGAGGGCGGCGCTGCTCAGGGCTCATCCTTCGGCGACGGGCGGGCCAGGGGCATCCGCCGCAGCCGAACGCCATCAAGCAAGATGCGCCGGCTCAGAGCGCGACCGGCAAGGGGAGGAGTCGATCATCGAGACAGGCTGCCGCAGAGGCTCGCGCTTGCCGGATATCCTCCACCTCCAGCTCCGGATACTCCCGCTTCAGCTCGGCCCGGTCCGGATAAAGCGCCACAGTCTCGACGACGCGTCGAACCGACAACCTCGAGTTGCGGATGCACGGCTCGCCGCCAAGCCGCGCCGGATCACTGATGATTCGGTCGAAGGTCTTCATGGCTCGGACCGAGTGGAAGCCGGTGACGATCCTTCGCGGATCAACGAACCCCATAATGAGCGAAGATGGAATGCCCAAGGGATATCATCACATCGAGCATCCAAAAGATCAAGGGAGCCTGTGTCGTGAGACGATGAGTCCGGTAGAATGGACGTCGGTCGGTGGAACCAGTCGGGATCACCGCGCCGTCTGGTGTTGGAGTGCTGCAAGGCGACCCAGGAGGTCGATCATGTCTGCCACGGTTCCGGAGCAATCGATCCTTGATGCCTTAGAGTCTGTTCCCAAAGCTCCGGAGGGGCGGCGGTCAAGAGCCAGGGGCGACAGCCCCTGG
>JAJPJC010000233.1 GCA_021324445.1 Isosphaeraceae bacterium | reverse complement strand
GTTTTGGCGAGCGCCTTGAGGACGATCAGTTCCAATTCCACCGGCACGCCTTTGTCGACCAAACGCGGCGGCTTCGGATCCTCGCCGGCGATTTGACGGAGAATCGTATTCGGATCGCTGCCGGGAAACGCCGCTTGCAGTGTCAACATTTCATAGAGCGTCGCGCCCAGCGAGTAGATATCGGTCCGATGATCGATGAGGACTCGCCCGGCCAGGGCCTGCTCGGGGCTCATGTACCGCAGGGTGCCCAGCACGTCGCCGGTCAGCGTCAGGCCGGAATCGGTGCCGAAGCGGGCCAGGCCGAAGTCCGTGATCCAGAGATGGCCCCGGCCGTCGAGCATCAGGTTGGCCGGCTTGATGTCGCGGTGCAATACCCCCTGCCGGTGGGCGTGCTCCAGCGCCTCGGCCGCCTGCCGACCCAGCGCCGCGACGCCCCGGAAGTAGGCGCGGCTGCGGGCCGACGAAGAGGATCCGGACCTGGGCGCCGCGGGTTCGTCCGCCGCCGGAACCGCCGAAGCTTCCGGGACTCCTCGATCGCTCCGACTCGGCCCGGAGACGTCGGGAGATGAACCGGGAAGGGGGCTCGGCTGGCGCGCGGTCGTCGCCAGACTGGCGGCGGTCAGTTTGCCCGCCAGCCAGGAGGCGACCTGGTCGACCGGGGCCGGGCCCACGGCGGAGCCGGGGCGGGGGAGCGGATCCGGCTCCAGGCCGTCGGCCCGCCGCAGTTCGCGGATCACCTCGGCCAGCGTCCGCCCCTCGATGAACTGCATGG
Organism: Isosphaeraceae bacterium; assembly: GCA_021324445.1. GTDB lineage: Bacteria > Planctomycetota > Planctomycetia > Isosphaerales > Isosphaeraceae > JAJPJC01. The sequence goes on along the minus strand of JAJPJC010000233.1, from coordinate 64,402 downwards.
CATAGTAGTGCACGCCCCGCTCGCAGCCCACCGCGTGCACCGCCACGATGTGCGTGTGGTGCAGGAAGGCGGCGGCCTGCGCCTCGACGTGGAAGCGCTGGAGCTGCCGCGGGTCGAGCGCGGCGGCAAACGGGAGCACCTTCAGCGCCACGCGGCGGCCCAGCGAGATCTGCTCGGCCTCATACACGATCCCCATGCCGCCGCGGCCCACCTCGCGGATCAGGCGGTAGTCGCCCAGCCGGCCGCGCTCATCCGCCGGGTCGGGTCCGGCGGGGAAGGGATCCAGGTCGGCTGCACCACGCCGCGCCGCGCTGCCCAGGTCGGCCATCAGGGCGATCGCCGGCACCAGCCGCCGCAAGGCGCCGGCCCGCTCCGGATGTTGGCGGCTCAGCGCCCCCAGGTCGACGGGCTCGCCGGCCCGGACCCGGTCGGCCAGCTCGGCGGCCCATTCGACCAGCAGCGAGTCGTCCGGGCTGGATTCCTCCCGGCCTTCCCCGTCGCGGAAGACGTTCATCGCCCCAGCTCCCCACCATCGTCGTGCTCCATCAGTTTACGGATCCGCTCCAGGGCCCGGAAGTGGCGGACCTTGGCGGCGTTCTCGGTGATGCCCAGGATGGCGGCGATCGCGGCGAAGGCCAGGCCCTCCAGGTAGCACATCACCAGGACCTCGCGGTCGTTGGGCGCCAGCCGCATCAGGGCCGCGCGCACCTGCTGCCGCAGCTCATCGCGGAGCAGGCGCCGGCTGGGGCTGGTGCCGCTGGCCACCAGCCGCTCGGCCAGTTGCAGGGCCGACTCGTCGGGCAGGGGCAGTCCGCCCGGGTGCTCGCGGCCGACGGTGCGGGCCTGGGCTTTGAGGTGGCGACGGTGGGCCTGGACGAGCCGCTCGGCGGCCAGGCGATGAAGCCAGGGGTAGAACGGCAGCGGCGGATCGCGGAGGTAGTCGTCCAGCTTGCCGGCGGCGTCGGCGAGCGCTTCCTGGACGATATCGGAGGGATCGAGGCGGGGGGCCAGCCGGCGATCGAGCCGCAGGGCCACCATCCGGCGCAACTGGCCGCGATGGCGGTCCAGGAGCTGGTGTCGAGCGCGCTCGTCGCCCCGGACGGCGTCGCGGATCAGGGCCTCGGTCTCGGGGTCGTGAGGACCCATCGGCGCAGCACCTCCTGGGGTGAATCCTGCCGGAACTCGCCCCAGGTTACAGGAAAGCGGCCATTTTTTCCGCCCTGGCCCGGCGATCCTGTCATGGACCGTCTGGTTCGTCAATCGCCTCGAGCGCCGCCGGGACGAGCCCGTCACCATCGCCAGGTGAGCCCACCCCGGTCCAGCAACCCGAAAAGATCGTCGAGACCTGTAACCTTTCGGGCCGGCCGGCAGGATCATCTCTCGGAGGCAACCGGGCGTCGCCGGGCAACGTGGGGCGCCCCGATGATCGCGATCGAGGTCGATCGGGGGAACGGGCGACGCGCGGCCCGTCCGATCTGGCTCTCGTACGGGACGAGATTGATATCGCCAATTTCGCCGCCTGGTCCGCGCGGCGAGTCCTTGGGCCTTCTCTCCACGCGGACTTGGAGGTTCCCCGATGATTCGTAGGTCTCGATGCACTTCGGCTCTGTCCTCCCTGGTCATGCTGGTTGTGGGCCTCGTCCTGGCGAGTCCCCAGACGCAAGCACAGGTGGTCAAACCCTTCAAGGTCACCGGCGCAGGAACCGCGGATTACGTCCCCGTCGTGCCATTCGTCCCGGTGTTTCACGATGCGACCGGCGAGGCCACGGAGCTGGGACACTACTCCGGCGCGGGCGAGGTCCAGCTTCTGGGATTCACCGGACCGACGACGGCCGATTTCGATAGCGCGGTGCCGTTTGTGTTCGTCGCCGGCAACGGAGACGAGCTGGCCTTCACTTACGGCGACACAACCAACGGCGCGGCCGAGCCGGGCCAGGTTACCCTCTTTCCCATCCCCGGTGGTCTCTTTGTTGCCGTCTGGGTCGCCGAATTCAATCCGGTCCCGGAGCTGTGCACCGGGCGGTTCGCCAAGGTGATCGGCGGCAGCTTCATCATGGTCGCCGTGACCGAGCCGTTCGTGCTGGGGGCCTTCGATCCTGTCGGCTACTCCTGGTCGGGGGAAGGCTCGCTGACATTCGCGAACGGGCACTGAGCCCCATTCACCCGAGTTCTGCTCCAGCGACGATGTCGGTTGGTGAGTCGCCTTCGGTTCTCCCTTCCTCTTCGGACGGACTGCCGCGTCCCGCCGGATCCCTCCCGAGGTGTCTCGGGACGGGCGGGCGCGGAGTCTCGGCCGTCCACGGCCCGAATTCTTCCGCTCCAGGAGTCCTTCGCATGAGTCAGCGTCTGCGCTTCGTGTTCGTGTTCGCCTTCATCGCCTTGTCCCTCGGCACGACCGCCAGCGTGTCGCTGGCGCAGTCAGTTCCTTACAAGAGCCAGGGAACGGGCGGCTATTTCCCCGCCACCGGCGATTATAGCGGCACGGGAGTGGGAACGCACCTGGGCAACCTCACGTTCTCCGGAAACGTGGCGATCGCGCCCACGGCCAACCCGTTGATCTTCGATTGGTGGCTCACGGTTCCCCAGGAAACGGTCGCCGCCAATGGCGACACACTGCTTTTCAGTGGGGCCGGCCAGGTTGAACTCTTTCCGCTCGACGCCACGACCTTTGTGGCGATCTGGCAGGGCGACTTCGTGGTCGAGGGTGGGACGGGTCGCTTTGCGGGCGCGCAGCCGGCGGACGAGCCGCTTCAGGTCGTGGCGATCAACGATCCGTTCACCCTCCTCGACCCGGAATGGTTTTTCTCCTGGACGGTGACCGGGCAGATCGTGTTGCACTGAGCCCCGAGGCTTCCTTGGGCAAGCCTTGGGAACTGATCTGTTGCAGCCCCTTCGGCGCAGGTACAAGAGCGGTTCTGACCCAGCGATGATGTTGAAGCCTCAATGTCGTGGGCCGGGCTTCGGGGCCGGGGCTGGGTGTGCCCGCTCGGGGAAGGAACGTTCGCACCGATCTTACCAGGCGAGGACCATGCCGGGGTGGCAGTAAACAGCAAAGAACCCTCATGGCCGGTCGTAGGCGCGCCGGGCGGGTGGTCTGGCCCGAACCGCACCAGGGAAGTTGGCACCGACACCGGTTTCGGCTCTTGACCAGGTGTCAAGTCGGCACTCGTGCCCCATTCCGACCGACCCGCGACTGAGCAACCGCCGCGAGAAGGGCAATTCACGCCGGATCGGGCGGCATCGGCCACTCAGCTTCCAAGCCTGCAGCCGCGTTCGCGCACCGGAAGCGGCTCGAGCGCCTCTCGGTTGGGTTGCGCCCGCGCAGGGCGCGTGACGAGAGATCGATCCCAGCCCGAGGCCCAGACGACCTCTTCCGGCAGCCCGAAGGGTCGCAGGAACAAAGCCCGGCGTGGAACGCCGGGTCTCGGGTGCCCCGCGCCCTGCGCCTGCACCCTAAAGGGGTGCCGCAGGGTTTCCTGCGGCCCTTCAGGCCGCGGGGACTGGGGCTTGCGCCGCGGACCCGGGTTTCACCCGGGGCTGGGCTCCTGCGGCCCTACGGGCCGCCGAAGATCGGCTCTCCCTGTGCGCAATCCAACTGTGAGCCGCTCTAGGTTGGGCACACGAGAATCACCCCCCTTGAGATCCGTGATAGCTGTGGGGCCGCCCAGGGACTTCCTCACGCCACGGTTACCTGCACTCCGCCTTGGCGCTCCTGTTGATCGACCAGTGGACTTGCCGCGCATCATCCCGCTCCCACTCCCGAGCCCGGCGAACTGACATCCAGGATCTGTCCCTCCCGCCATCCGGCGCTATGGGAGGCCACCACGACCGCGCCGAGGCGTGGATCATACACAGCAATCGCCCCAGCAGGCGAGCCGTGCAGGCGGTGGAAGGCCATGCCGTAGCGCCAGATCGGGGCGCGGCCTTCGATGACCACCAAGCAACCGCGCGGGATCTCCGGGAGCAGCGGCAAGGGTTCGTCCGGAGCAATCGGTTGAGAGACGCCGATGGAGTAGAAGACCACGGGTTCCATGGGGATCTTCCTGTCAGGCCTGACCGACCGGGTCGAACAAGATCCGTCTGACCTCGTCCGCCGAGTCGGCCTCTTTCCCCAGTCTGCGAATCTCCGCCCGCGACAAGATCCGGCACTGATAGATATCGGCGCGATTCTCGAAGGTCGTTTTCAAGGAGCCGTTCTGCTCGAGGATTTTGTCGGACGTCGTGGCCAGGATCGATTGGACTCGGATCGCCCCAAATTGTCGCTTGACCGCCTCGACCTTGTACAGGATTTCGCCGGACGGGTCGTGTTCCTGCCCTCCGGACTTGCACTCGACCATCGCCAAGCCGTGGTTGCGTATGAACGCGATGTCCAGGTCGTTCCCGGAGCTATCGCCTTTCCTTGCAACCTCGACCCCCAGCCGCACGTTCCAAACTTGCAGCGAATCCTGGTGTCGCTCGATCACACCCCAGAGGAACTCCTCGAGCCATCCACCGGTGAGGAACCTTGCGGCATACTTATCAACCTGGCCGCAAAGATCCGAGTCCAATCCGAAGAGGTCGACGAGTGCACGGCGAGCCGATTCCGAAGGAGGGCGGAGTTGACCCCGGGATATTCGACAGCCCCTCTCTCTTGCCTTCTTACGCTCGTCGTCCTCCAGTATGAGCAAGTCTTCCGGTTGCACGTCCTCCGCGATGTTTCGAGCACAATCCCACCCGGCGCGCGCTCTCGCTTCGGCCTCCGCGATCTTCTGATCCGACTTGCGAGACACGAAGCCGTAACCTGCGAGAAACTCCCGGATCGTCAGGTGGTGAGAGCCCTCCTCCTTGAGACCGGTCTCGAGGTCGAGGAACTCCGCAGGTCTGTACACGTTTGTATAGATGTGTCTCCCGCGCTGTGACTTGACGAACTCGTATGCCGCGATGCTCATCGGCTTCGTCCCGCCCGTCAAATTGACTATCCAATCCACGTTTGGATGCTTATCGCACGCACGTTGCAACGCCACTTGGATCGTGGGGAGGTGGTCCTCCCGATCCAGGATCTCGACGTCGCATCGTTGGTCGTAGTCGAGCCCACCCAGCTTCAAGGCCTCGAGGAGATTCCTCGCAGCATCTTTCTTCTTCATCGCGACCGACTCGATCAGCACCAGGCGGTCGGGGCGATGATGCTGGATTGATAATAGATTGGGGACATGCTGATCTGAAAGAAGACAGCAAAGGACTTTCATCTTCTCCTCGGCTTCCCAGTCGGCTTGCTGATCTTGGGTTGGGCTTGAGTGAACGTGTATCCCTGGGGGCTCACATTGGCGACCCAGACCGGAATGGTCTGGCCGACATCGACGCTGGGTGGCGTCTCACCGGCGAAGTGCCCGATGAGACCGTCATCGGCCTGAAACTTCACCTTCCCCTTGGGGTCGGCGATTCGCGTGACCGTGATCCGCTCCCCGCGTTCATGCTTCGGTTCCGGTCGGGAGGGAATCGGCACCGCCGCGACGGACTGGCGATCGGCCACTTTGCCCGTGAGGACCTCCAGAGGAACCAGCCGGCCATAGCCGCTGCTGGTCTTGCCTCCGACTCCCCAGTCCTGCAAGGCGGTCTTCAAGAGGGTGAATGCCAGATCGGTCCACTTCTCAGCCTGCGAATCGGCGGCAGGTCCGGCCCAGGAGATTGTGACGCGGAAGGCCCCCGCCACGGAGAGAAACGGGATCGGCGTGGGGCTGTCGAAGTCAGTGGGCGGCGCCTTCTCCTGCTCCCTCTGCCAGTCGGGGTGGTGCGGCGTCATGACATCGAGGCGCAAGCAGCCGTCGTGGATGCTTTCAGGCAGGACCCAGGCATCGTGGAAGCGGATTACCCCCCCATCGTCGGTGGTACCGAACAACAATCGGTGATAGTCCCGTCCCTTCTGAAAAAGGTGGTTCCCCCCTGCTTGTCCCCAGACCTGGGCGCAGTAGTGGGATGCAAGCCCCTTCAGGGCCGATCCCGGGATGATCGGCAGCCCGTAGGTGTGATGCAAGCGAATCCCGGTCTCCAGGACGTTCTCTGAACCCAACCCGACGATCAAGCGACCGGCCGTCTTCAAGTCCTCGGACCGATGCGGGCCGCCGCCGGAAGGACTCTTGGTCCATCGATCGAAAGCCAAGGCGTAGATGTGCCGTAGCGCCTCATTCTGGGCGGATTGGGCCGCCGCGCGGAGAATCTTTCCCTTCTCGGTCGAGCCGCCATCCTTCTCGGCAACCGGCCTGGTCAAGTACCGTTGGAGGATCAGGCCGGGATGCTGACCCTGGGGCCTGCGGTCCCGCCCGGGGGTAGCAAGCTGGATGATGGGTCTTCTCATGATCCCGCCCCCTGTTTCGGAGGATTCCCATCGTCGGCCGCCTCGACGTACCGCTTCAGCCACACGGCCGCCGCCAGGGCATCTCGGCTGATCCGAATGTACTGAGTGACCCAGAGATCATCGCGGATCCGGTCGGCGAGCTGCTGGGCCGTGTGAATCTGTTCATGACCGGCGGCGGCCAGGACCGTGGCGAGATCTTCGGCGTAGTCCGCGTGATGTTCCTTCTTGGCCAGCGCGAACGCCAACGATTGGGCCAGCCCGCAGGAATGGATCAACGTCGGGAAACTGCGAGCGAAGCTCCGGTATTTCTCGTCCGGTTTCCTGGCCCGGATCCGATTGTAGGCCGCCTGGGCCATTCGCTGGCTGGTGGTCTGGACGTTCACTGGGCACCCCCGTTCATCGCCGTGAATACGCAGCGAACTCGACCACGACCGACCGTCGCCTTGCCGCCGATCTGGAGAGTCAGCGGATCGTTCGCGTACCGCGCGAGCAAGCCCTCCTGGGTGACCTCGCCGGCGTCCTTGGCATAGACCCGGTCGCACGCGATGAGTCCGGCGAGGATCGTCTCCGCCGGCAGTGCCTCCTCATTCCAGAGGGCCTGATCGGCGACCGTCTTCGTGTCGTCCTTGATCTTGACCCGCGCCGTCACTTCCGTTCCGGTCTCGGTCAGGAAGTCGAACACCACGTCGGGCAAGACGGCGAACCGCCGTCGGAACTCGTCCTTCCACGGGGCGTCGTCGGGGAAGACCCGGCGCGCGATCCATTGAGCCCATCGATCGGTCTCGTCGGTCGTCTTGGCCGCGAAATCCAGGTCTTCGAGGTAGATCCTGCCCCCTTCTGTCAGGACCGACTCCCTGGAGTGCAGCACCGTGCCGGCCTCGGGTCCGGCCGATTCCGGCGGAGGATCCTGCTCGCCCGCCAGGGCGAGGTCTCGCCGGAGCAGCTTCAGCGCCAGCGCCGAGGTGCACCAGGCGAACGTCCCCTGGAAGCTGCGCACGGGGAGGCAGACCAGCCGTGCATCGGTCGGGATGAGGGCACCGGCGTTCGACGCATCCTGGTCCTGTGTGGAAGCGAGCCCAAAGGCCAGCCTGAGTTCAGGATTGTCGCGACGCTTGGTCTCCGTGGCCTGGTAATGGTCGGCCCAGACCCCCTTGAACGCCGAGCCGGGAATCACCGGCCAGTTGGTTACCTTGTCCCGATGGATTGGCAGGTCGATGTATCCGACCCCGCGGCCGGTGCCGACGTGGGTTGGGGAGAGGCAGTGCAGCCAGTAGATTCGCGCCTTCGCCATGGATGCAGACTCCGCGGAACCCGTCACCAGGTGCCCCAGACAGCCAGCCCGAAGCCATCGCGCCGATCCTGGTCGTCATCGCTGACCGAGCGGAACCAGCTCGCGGCGAGCTCGAGAGCGCTCCCCGCGACGACCTGGAAAAAGTAGACCCCGCCCGCCGGGACGACCCGCTTGAGCGGCTTGGGGCCGCGCGGGGGGGCGAGCGACCATCCGGAGACCGCGCGCCAGCGCGGGATGGTGAACCCGACCAACGCGAGCCTCGGACCGCCGGCCCAGGGGCTGCCGATCCGTCCCTCGTCCAGCCACCCCGGTTTCCAGCCTCCCTTGAAGATACCGGGGGTCGCCAGGACCATGCGCACCCGCTCGGTCCTCCCGAGCGCCTCGGCGACCGGGCCTGGGCAGCTCCAATCCGTATCCGGGTTCGCCTTCCACAGGACCAGCCGCCGTTCTCCGCCGAGGGGGTGGAGCACATTCAGCCCGAGAAGGGTTTCGCCGGCCCATCCGTCGGCTGCGGCGCGGGTCACCAGGCGGATGGCGTTCACCCGTCTCGCCAGTCCCTCCGATTCCGCAGAATCTTGATAACGAGGCAGGTGGGTCAAGCTGAGGGCAGCCGTCGTGAACAGCATCGCTTCTTGACTGGACCCGGTCTCCGGGTTGAGCTGGACGTGCGTCCGCTCTTCGATCTCAGGGGCCTTGAGGAACGTGTGGTCAAATTGAGTATCCTGCCCGGTCAGCCAATGGGCCAGCCGATCCGATGGCCACCAGTCCGGCCCCTTCTTCGCCTTGAAGTCTTCCTCGGCCGGGTCAAGCGGCACCATCACGGGGAGAAGGTCATCTTCCGGCCAATCGCAGCCGGCGCCCTCGATGACTTCTTCAGGGCGGGCACGAAGGACCCGGCCATCTTCATGAACCACGCAGTCCGCCGGTGCCGGCAGGTAGAGCCGGCCATCCACTGCCGGAAAGAGACCGCCAACGGCAACCTGGAGCAGATCGTTCGAGGTCGTCTCGGAGAACTCCCTCTGTGCCTCCTTGGCCACCGCCGTCCGCAGCGATCCGGCCACGACTGAAGGGATCGGCCAGGCCACCGGGCGCATCCGGTTCCCTTGTTGCCAACCGAACGGCCGGCTGTCGCGGGAGATGATCGGGTCGCGGCACGTCAATTCGATCGTGGTCGTGGTCACGGAGTCCCATTCCCCTCAAACTTCCCGCCCTTGGCCTGGCGAACCGCCGCGGCGATCTGTCGGGCAACGAGGAGCTCATCGACCAGACGGCGGAGGGCCGGGGCATCCGACACACGTGCCAGCGCCTGCCGAACCTCATCCAATCCGCCGCTGGTGCGCGGCCGTTTCGCCTTGATGATCCGCAGTGCATCGCGCCGGATCGCGTCCGCCACCTGGTCCTTGTCGGTCCAGTTCTCGTACACGTCCGCAACCCCGTGGAGATCGTAGGACACCCGCCCTGGGATGGCCTGGCTATTCTGGAGATGAGCCAGCTCGGTGAGCCAAAGTTGAGGCTGATCGGTCCAGAATCCCCGCATTTTGACCGGCCCACCGCCACGCTTGACCACGTGCACGGCCAGCCCATTGCGCTGATCCTGATGGCCCTTGGCGTGCTGCGCCGCGGCTCGACCGTACGCGAGCAGGTCCTCAAGGTCTTCCATGAAGTGGGCGATGGCCAGGCCGACGGAGAGAGTGAGCGGCTCTCCGGTCTTGTCCGCCCAGGGCTTCATCAGTTCGACGAACCTCTCCCGCAGTTGCCGGGCACATTCCAGGGCCAAGTCCGCGGCGAGGAACGCCAGGACATCATCCCCGCCAGCATAGACCAGCACACCCGAATGCTGGTTCACGATCTCGCGAGCCCGGCCCGCGAACTGGGCGAGTTGCCGGGAAAACTCCCGATGATCCTGGGCGTCTTCGATCCGCGACAGCGCCTTGCCCATCCGATCGCCGTCGGCGACCAGGATGGCCAGGTACGGGCTGGGTTCGCCCGCGAGCTGGATCAACTTGTCAAGAAGCGAGACGAGGTCTTTGATCTCGCGATCCGAGAGTAGGGCTTCCTCTTTCAGGTCCGGATATCGCGAGCGGAACACGACGGTCCCCTCGAACGGAAAAGCCGCGTAGCACGGCTGGCCACGGTCGGTGGTGTCCAGCCGGTGGATCCGATCCGGTCCCATCGCCTCGCAGGCTCGGATCAAGGGACTCAGCGCGTCTGGCCCGTGGACCTTCACCAGCCCCCGGATCCACGGATCGGCCGCGACCCGGGCCACGGACGGATAGGGGCGCTTCCCCGTGGCCGTCCGCTTGACGAGCCCGACGACATCGAGCTGCTCGCCGGCCTGGAGTCGCAGCCTGCGCCGGGTGTGCTCGGGTCGATCCCGAGGATCTGCCAGCACGCTCTCCCGAAGCCCGTCCAGCGAGGACTTGGGGATACCGGGTCGGCCCTTGGCGGGCGGGAAGTCGCGGCCGTTCTTGCGACCGGCGAGCAGGCGCATCACCTGGCGTCGGGCCAGCCGGTAATCGCTCCCGAGTGGCATCCAGGCGGCAGAGAACTCGATCACATCGTCGACCTGGTCGTTCCAGATATCGGGACGGATCTCCGCCTGATGCTCGCCGAAGGAGGCGTCAGCGTATTCGCGCCAGCGGTTCTTGGCCGCCTCCTTCGCATGGGCGGCGATCGTCTTCGGGTCCGCTTCTCTCAACTCGGCGAGGATGACATTGGCGACAATGAGCGGGGAATCCCGCTCCAGGTCCGCGGGATCTTCCGGAGCCGGGAAGACGAGCCTTCCTCCGTCGTCGTGTACGGATTTCGCGGCGGCCTTGCTGATCTCCGAGAGCAAGTGCGAGCCGAACCACAGATCGCGGGTCCGCCGCGCCGCGGCGATGAAGCCCTGCACCGGACCGACCGCGATGGCCAGGAGATGCGCGCTCACCGCTGGATCTCCTTGTAGCCGTTCTGGACAGCCCGCGCGAGGAACGCCTCCAGCGCCGAGCCGTCCTCGGTCAAGCCGCGGAGCGGGGAATCATGATACTTGGGGTCGACCAATCGCTTGTCGCGGATGGCATGGATCCCCCAAACAGTCTGTGAGGCACCCTTGAGGACCTCGCCGTCGGACTTCGTCAACTCGACCTCCATCAGTTGCGGAGTCCGAAGCCGCATGACCAGGGGAACGGCGCGGCCGTCGGCCAAGGCGAGCGGCTTGAGGATCAAGGGACTGGCCATCCGGTCCTTGCGTTGGCCATCGACTCTCGGGTAAAGGACCGGGGCGTCCTTCAGATCACCCCGGTCCTTAAACTGGAAGACGATCGGCAGGCCGAGTTCAGCACGAGGGAATGCGTCGGCCGGAATGTGGGCCAGCCGCTGGTGTCCACTGCGCTTCCGATCCGCGTGGCACACCTCGCGAATGGTTTCTGGCTCGGGGTATCGCGAGCGGCCGGGCCGGCCTTGCTGGCCGGGGTTGCGGGCGAACCCGGGGACTTGACGAAAATCCCTCCAAATCCGGATGACGCGATTCCAGACCGAGACCGGGTCGCCCACCTCGGGGTGCGAGAGGAATCGGGAGGGGAGCGTCGGCCAAGGATGATCCTGCCCGTGTACTCCCGCGGCCCTCGCGCGGAACCAGGCCGGCAGGCCCTCGAAGTTCCTAGGTGCCAACTCGTCGCAACGCAAGGCGCCGCAGCCGCGCCGTGTCCGCGCACCAAGGCCCCCGAAGTTGACCCAGGCCCAGACGGCGGTCTGAACATCGTCTCCCAGATCACTCCAGAACCGAACCCGAAGCGTGAAGGAAGCCTCCTTGATGAACGACGCGGGAGGCTTCTCCGACTCCGGCGCGGATGGTCCCGAGGGTGGCTTTCCCTGGAAGGGAAAGAGCACATAGGGCAGGGCGTCCTCTCGGGGGTCGGGGGCGACACGAAACGGCGGTTGCCATTGCAATTGATATCCCCCGCGCCCTCCCTGGAGCTGCGGCTTCCATTCATATCGCCCACACGGGTGCGGATCGGCCGCCTGCCAGTTGCGCACCTCGACTTCCACCCGGCTGGACTTCTCCGGACTCCCCCAGACCTCGGCATGCTTTTCGAACAAGTCCCTCGGCGTCGCGGAGCTGGCCCCGCGCGTCGCCCGCCACCAGAACTGCAAGTGGCCTCGGATGGCCGTCCCCCGGATGGGACAGGATTGGTCGATCTCGCCCGGGACGATCCCGCCGCCGAACATCGGGGTGATCAGGCGGATGCGGTAATCGTGCGTCAATCGCCCAGGCGACGAGTGGACCGCAGGCACAGGCGGGCAATCGGGGATGCTTTTCGGCACGGCTGCACGTTCCCTGTTCGTCTCCAGCCCAATCGGGCACGTCCTCTCCACTCGAGAGCGAATGATCCATCTCGTTCGCGGGGCTCATTATAGGGCGGCTCGACCGCGGTTCCAAGAAGACGGCCAAGAATATCCCGAGGTCGACTCGGACCGGTTGCCGCCGCCCGGCCGCCATTGGTCATGGCGAACGAACTGGGTACGGTTCCTGCATGGCCCCTCAGGATTCGACTTGTCTGCGGGCGGTTTTTCAACAATGATTTAACCGAAGGGCAGGGGGGCATCTTGACGGGGACTGGTATGCATACCATTCGCAGGACCATCCTGATCCTCGCCGCCGGCTGCACGATGATGGCCGCAGCGCGGGCGGATGAGCCGCCGACCTTCGAGCGGGACGTCCGGCCCATCCTCAAGGCGTATTGTCTCGACTGCCACGGGGCCGGCGAACAGCTCAAGGGGAAGCTGGACCTGCGCCTGGCGCGCTCCGCCCGGCGCGGGGGAAAGAGCGGGCCGGCTGTGGTCGCCGGTCAGCCGGAAGAGAGCCTCCTCCTGATCCGGGTCCAGGCGGGCGAGATGCCGCCGACGGAAAAGAAGGTGCCGCCCGGTCAGGCCGCGATCCTCGAGCGCTGGATTGCCGCGGGGGCTCGGACGCTGCGCGACGAGCCCGCGAGCTTGCCGCCGGGCATCGACATCACTCCCGAGGAGCGCGCGTTCTGGGCGTTCCAGCCGATCCGGCGGCCCAATCCGCCGCCGGTCCGGCCTGAGGATCGGGCCCGGACTCCCATCGACGCCTTTCTCCTGGCGAAGCTTCACGAGCGCGGGTTGGCCTTTGCCCCCGATGCCGACAAGCTCACCCTGGCGCGCCGGGCGGCCTTCGACCTCACCGGCTTGCCGTTATCGCGCGCACAGCTCGAGGCATTCCTCAACGATCCGGACCCCCTTGCCTACGAGCGGTTGCTCGACCACCTGCTCGCCTCCCCTCATTCTGGTGAGCGCTGGGCGCGGCACTGGCTGGACGTCGCCGGTTACGCCGACTCCGATGGGAACGGCAACGACGACAGCCCGCGTCCGTATGCGTACAAGTATCGCGACTATGTCATTCGCGCGCTGAACGCCGACAAGCCGCTCGATCGATTCCTCATCGAGCAGCTCGCTGGGGACGAATTGGTACCGCGCCCCTGGCGGAACCTGAAGCCGGACCAGGTCGAGACATTGGCGGCCACCGGCTTCCTCCGCACGGCCGTCGACGGAACGTCGACCGGTGCGCCGGATGAGCCCCTGGCGGCCAACCAGGTGGTCGCCGACACGCTCAAGATCGTCGGCTCGACGTTCCTGGGGTTGACCGTCGGCTGCGCCCAGTGCCATGACCATCGCTACGACCCGATCCCCCAGTCCGACTATTACCGGCTCCGCGCCGTCTTCGAGCCGGCGCTCGACCCGGCCCACTGGCGCCGGCCCGCGCAGCGCCTGGTGTCGCTCTACACGGACGCCGACCGCGCCAGGGCCGCCGCGGTCGAGGTCTCGGCCGCGAAGCTCGAGCAGGCCTACCGGGTCAAGGCGGAGAAGTACCTGGCCGAGGCGCTGGAGACAGAGCTGGCGAAGTTCCCTCAGGCGATTCGGGGCCAGCTCCGTGACGCCTTCAAGACTCCCGAGGGCCGGCGCACCGGCGACCAGAAGCGGCTCCTGGCCGCCCATCCCAGTGTGAACATCACGCCGGGGGTGCTCTATCAATACAACCAGGCCGCGGCCGACGACCTCAAGAAGGACCGGGCGCGGATCGACGCGGAACGCGCCAAGAAACCGGTCGAGGACTTCGTGAGCGTGCTCGACGAGGTGCCCGGGGTTCTGCCCGAGACGCGACTCTTCCACCGCGGGGATCATCGCCAGCCTCAGCAGCGGGTGGGTCCTGCTGACCTGACGATTGCCGCGCCGGCCGGGCCGCGGTACGAGATTGCCGCGAAGGATGGTCGGCTGCCGACCTCCGGCCGGAGGCTTGCCTACGCGAAGCACCTGGTCGACGGCCGCCATCCCCTGGTTGGCCGGGTCCTGGCCAACCGGATCTGGCTGCACCATTTCGGTCGAGGGCTGGTCGAAACGCCGGGCGACTTCGGCGTGCTGGGTACGCGTCCGACCCATCCCGAGCTGCTCGACTGGCTGGCCGACGAGCTGGTGCGCCAGGGCTGGAGCCTGAAGCGGATGCATCGTCTGATCATGACCTCCACGGTCTACCGGCAGTCGTCGCGCCGCCATCCGGCCGATCCAGAGAACGCCGGGTACAGCCGCTATCCGGTCCGTCGCCTCGACGCCGAAGCCCTGCGCGACCGGATCCTCGCGGTGAGCGGGCGGCTGGACCCGACCCCATTCGGCCGGGCCGTACCTGTGGAGGAAGACTCGGTCGGCCAGGTCCTCCCGGCCAACGACTCGGCGCGGCGGAGCATCTACCTGGAGGTCCGGCGCACCAAGCCCGTCTCGTTCTTGTCGGCCTTCGATGCTCCAGTCATGGCGGTGAACTGCGAGCGTCGGCTCGCCAGCACCTCGGCACCTCAATCGCTGATGCTCATGAACAGCGATTTCATGCTGAATCACGCCGGGACCCTGGCTCGCCGGCTGCGCGCCGAGACCCCTGCCAATCCTGGACGGGCGCAGCCCAACCTGGACCCGACGATCGCCCGGGCCTGGCAGCTCGTGTACCAGCGCCCCATCTCACTTGAGGAGGCGGATTGGGCGCGGGCCTTCGTGACCGCACAGCTCGAGACGGTCGGGCGGGGCGGCAACGGTGGCGACCGCGAGCTGGCCGTGTTGACGAACCTCTGCCAGCAACTCCTGACCTCCAACGAGTTCCTCTATGTAGACTGATGCGCTCTCAGCCGTCTGCAAGCAGATCGTCCGGACGCGCGTTTTCCGAGTCCGGATTACCGATTCCCGACGGCCTCGTCACGGACCACCCGCTGGGAAGGCTTGCCCGGCTGGTGCCGGAGCGGCACATCCCAGAGATGGAATGCACGTTCATCGCGCCCGGCATGGGTTGGGTCGTGAGCGAACCCTTCCCGATGGTCCCGACCCTCCTGGCCCACTGAGCCAATCACGAGACCATTCGCAACACGGCGCAACCGCAGGGGTTTCCCATCGATCGGGTCGGTGGGCACCGTCGCGAGGAAGTCCGGCACGAGCTGTTCCATCGAGGTGGGCCAATGGCCGCGCGCCCGCCGGAAACGCTCGGCGGCCAGCGCCGTGGCGGCGCAGCGGAGCTGACCTCGAGTGTGGCGGAAGGTCGCGGCCACCCGCAGGAGCGAGGGGGTAAAGACCTTGGCGGCGAACGACATGTCCTTGACGGTTGCCTCCAGCCGTGACAGCGCAGCCTCTTGATCTTCCGGGGGGAGTTTCGCGATCTCGATCGCCCGCGCGAAATAGTGGAGCAGGGCCACACGAGCGTTCGTCGCTGTGGAGGCGACCAGCACGGACCCGGTAATGCCCTGGCCCATGTTCCGGAGCTCCTTCGGTGTGAGCTCGCCCGACCCGATCAACGCGAAGAACTCGTTCATGCAAGCACGTTCGCCGCGCAGTCCGCACCAGAGCAAGGGCTGGGCGTCTTCCTCCTCGAGGTGACGCTGGAGTCCTGCGAGGGTGGTATCGGGTGCCTCGCCGTGCGCCAGGGCGAATTCGAGCTGGCGGCAGGCTTGTCCGCCGACGAGCATCCGGACCGACTGCGAGATGAGCAAGGGCTCGTCCCCGATCGAGCGGCCTGCGTTCAGGAGGGCGCGGCAGGAGATCAAGGCCTCGGCCAGGTCGCCATCGTGGGCGCGCAGCAGGGCGTCGTACGACAGGACGGTCGCAACCTGGCGCAGGACCTGGAGATGAGGCAACTGGGTGGAGATGGCATCCCGTCCCCAGACAATCGGGTAGCGGCCCTCCGACAGGTCGGCCAGGGCGCGGAGGTTGGCCAGGACCGGCCCGATCGCATCCCGTGCGGCCCTCAAGGAGCGGACCGCCTCGGTTTGGAGACAGGCGCCGGGCGCATGAGCCTCCATCGCGGCACGGAGTGCCCGCTCCGCGACGGACGGTTCGCTCGCGGTGCCCTGCCATTCCGGCGGGATGCGATCGCGCGCGGCCAGCACGAGGTGGGCGGCGTTGCGCTCGGACGGCACCCCCGCTCGCGCGGCCTCCAGATCTTCCAGCCGCCAGCCGGGCGAGAGTCGGTCGGTCTCGGCCAGGGCCGCACGTAGCGCCCGTTCCTCCGGTGGGAAGAGGACGTGATGACCCACGGTGAGCAGGACCAGACCCATCGGGAGGGCGATCGCCACCCTCCTCATCCGCTTCGACCGCCGACCCGGATAGCCGCTGCCGTCGCCGACCGGGCCCCGTTCGGGGCGACCGGCGAGCCGATCGAACCGGCGGAACGCGGCGACCGTGAACCAGGCCGAGGCCACCGCGTAACCGGCCGTTCCGATCAAGCACGCCGCCAGCACCCGCGCCGGTCCCTCCTCGGTGAAGATCCCCATCGTCGTGAGGTAGTCGAACGTGCCCTGCCCGAGCGCCTCGCGGATGTCCCGGTACGACACCAGACACAGCCAGTTGACGAACGGCACCGAGCCCGCACCCGGCACGACCGAGCTGATCCGGCTCGGCGTCAGACACGCCAGGAACGTCCCGGACAGCAGCACCACCGTGGCTGTGGCCCTGGTCATCGCCTGCACGACGTCCCGTGAGACCAGGGACACGTAGGTGCCCAGCGCCGCCATGAACCAGGTGGATACGCCCAGGACGCTCAAGGCTGCCGCGACACCCAGCGGGTGCAATGACCCGGCCAGCAGCCCGGCCGACCAGAGTCCGGCCAGCAACAGCCCACCCCATCGAGCCTTCCACACGGCCCCAAGCATCTTGGCTGGCAGGATCTCGCGGCCGCTCAGGGGGGTCGCCAGCAGACTGTCCCAGGTCCCCCGCGCCCGCTCGGCGGCCACGCCCTCGGCGGCAGCGCCGGCGACTACGACCAGGGCGACCAGCTCGGCCAGCGATGTGATCCCTCTCACGTAATTGTTGAACTTCAACCGGCTGACCTCGGAGGCTGTGGACCCGAGGCCGGGCGTCCACCATTCGAGGACGGCCGGCCACCCGTAATAGTAAGCCCCATAGCCGATCGACGCGAAAATCATCAGGAACGCCAGGCGGCCCACGAGCTCGGCGAACCCGCCGGGTCGGGCGGTGTAGATCTCCTTCCAGAGCACGGGCCGGTCGCCGCAGGCCGGCCGTTGGATCAGACGCCAGCGGAGACCGGGCCGGTGCCCCGCGAGCCGCCCGGCGTCGTCGCTCGCCCAGGCGCGATTCGCGCCCCGCAGTCGCGCGACGGCCCAGGCCAGCATGACAAGGCCGGCGGCCACCTGGAGCCCGATCATCCAGCGAACTGATTCGAAGGCCGTGGGACCGAAACCACTCCTACCCATCTCGAGCAGCACGCCGGTCGGGGTGCTCGCGAGCAACCAATCGTGGACCGGGTAGACCCACAGCCGCACTTGACGAGGCGCTCGGGGCAAGAAGATGGACCCAAGGAACGGAACGATGACCCAGGCCCCCGCCAGGCCACAGGTCTGCCGGATGGCCTGCCCCGCGCGCGGCGCGCCGATGGAGACCACGACCGAGAGCCCGGCCAGGAAGAGGCCGATCGAGGCGGTCCCGGCGTAAGCCAGCAGGACCAGGTTCGGGTCGACGCCCCCGATCAAGGGGAGCAGGGTCACGACCGGCAGGCCGGTCGCCAGGCAGGTGGCGTACTGGACCATTCCCGCTGCCAGCTTGCCCAGCACGATCTCCGCACTGGTCAGCCGGGAGGTCAGCAGGTCGCCCAGGGTCCTCCGCTCCCGCTCACCGGCGAGAATCCCGGCCACGAACGTCGGGACGAACCAGAAGGTCAAGGCGACCTGCAGGAGCACGAACGAGCCGAAGGCGAATTCGGCCAGTCTCGCCATCTCCGCGATCGAGAATCGCCCCCGGTGCCAAACAGTGGCTGCCGCGTAGATCGCCCCCAGCACCAGCAGCATCAAGGCCGCCGGAGCACAACGCTTCCGGTAGGTCTGGGGCCGACGCGCGGCCGTCAGCAGCTCTCGGTGCAGGATCGGGCCTGTCGAGATCATCGGGCTCCCACCGGCCAATCCCCGGCTCCACTCTCTCTGACAATTGTCCCAAGAGTGTCATTAGATCGAGATCAGCGTGGTCCCGCAATGTCAAAAAATCGTGGTTTCCCGATCTGCCCGAAGGAACTGCCTGGGCCACCACCATCGTCTCGTCGATCCGAGATGAAGCAGAGATGCTGTGCAAGGTCATCCTTGCCGGCAACCTTCCACCGCGAGGCGCGGCCGCTACGACTGGCCTTCGCTCAGGCGAGCAGCTCCTTGACGACCTTTCCGAATACGTCGGTGAGCCGGAAGTCCCGGCCCTGGAAGCGGTAGGTCAGCCGGGTGTGGTCCAGTCCCATCAGGTGGAGGATGGTGGCCTGGAGGTCGTGGACGTGCATGCGGTCCTCGACGGCATGATAGCCCAGGTCGTCGGTCGCGCCATAGCTGATGCCCCGCTTGATGCCGCCTCCGGCCATCCAGATCGTGAAGGCGTGCTGGTTGTGGTCGCGTCCCAGCCATTTCGAGCCGTTGCGTTCCTCATTCATCGGGGTGCGGCCGAACTCGCCGCCCCAGACGATCAGCGTCTCGTCGAAGAGCCCGCGCTGCTTCAGGTCCTGGATCAAGGCGGCGATCGGCCGGTCGGTCTCCTGGCAACGGTTGATCAGCCCGTAGCGGATGTCGTTCGACTGGTCGTTGCCGTGCTGGTCCCAGCCCCAGTGGTAGAGCTGGACGAAGCGCACCCCGCTCTCGACGAGCCGGCGCGCCAGCAGGCAGTTGTTGGCGAACGCCTTCTCACCGGGCCGGGTGCCGTACATGGCGTGGACCGCCGGGGGCTCCTGGGCGATGTCCATGAGCTCCGGGACGCTGGCCTGCATCCTGTAGGCCATCTCGTACTGCGCGATCCGGGTGAGGATCTCGGGGTCGCCCACCGTCTCGAGCTGGAGCTGGTTCAGCGCCTGAATCGTGTCGATCGACCGCCGGCGCTGGCGACGGCTCATCCCGGCAGGGTCGGAGAGGAACAGCACCGGGTCGCCGGAGGACCGCAGTTGCACCCCCTGGTGGACCGTCGGCAGGAAGGCACTGCCCCAGAGCGAGGCCCCGCCGTCGGGTGCGGCGCTGCCTGAGACCAGCACGACGAAACTGGGCAAATCGCGGTTCTCGGTCCCGAGGCCGTAGGACAGCCAGGAACCCATGCTCGGCCGCCCCAACCGCGCCGACCCGGTGTGGATGAACAACTGGGCCGGGGCATGGTTGAACTGGTCGGTATACATCGAGCGGATCACCGCCAGGTCGTCGGCCACCGTGGCCAGGTGCGGCAGGACGTCCGACATCATCTGGCCCGAATCGCCCCGCGGCGCGAACCGGTGGGGAGAGCCCAGCAGCTTGGGCTTCCCCTTGATGAACGCGAACTGCTGCCCCCGGATATAGGACTCGGGGCAGTACTCGCCATTGAGCTGGTTGAGCCTCGGCTTGTAGTCGAACATGTCGAGCGTCGAGGGGGCGCCCGCCATGTGCAGGTAAATGATGTTCCTGGCCCTTGGAGTGAAGTGCGGGGCCCTGGGGCAGAGGGGATCGGCCGGTTCCCGCTCCGGCCCGGCGGCCGGCAGGTCCTCGCTCAAGAGCGATGCCAGCGCGATCGTGCCCAGACCGGTGATGGAATCCTTGAAGAGCTGCCGGCGCGTCCGCAGCTTGAGGATTTCTTCATGCAGGTTCATCGCTCTAACCTTTGGTCAAGGTCTCATCGAGATTCAAGAGCACGTTCGCCACGACGATCCAGGCGGCGAGCTCGGCCTGATCTCCGGCGTGAGGCGAGTTGCTGGCAACCAGGGCCGCGGCGGCGGCCGGGTCGCGGCGGTATTGTGCCAGGTTCTCGGCATACAGTGCGACCAGGGGGCGCAGCTCGGCCGCGCGCGGTTTGCGGGCCAGCACGAGGCGGAACGCGAAAGCGGCCTGGTCCTCGACTGTCGTCCCTGTTGGCTGGTTGATGATCCGGCGGGCGAGTGCGGCGGCGGGCTGGACGATGGCCGGATCGTTGAGCGTCTCCAGCGCCTGGAGGGGCGTGTTGGTGCGCGAGCGCCGCTCGCAGCAGACTTCGCGGCTCGGGGCGTCGAAGGCGAGGAACGCGGGATATGGGGCCGAGCGCCGCCAGAAGGTATAGAGGCCCCGGCGGTATTGGTCGCCGTCTCTGCTCTCGTTCCAGCGCTCGCCGCTATAGGGAGCGAACCAGATCCCGTCGGGCTGATAGGGGAAGACGCTCGGGCCGCCGACGGTCCGTTTCAGGAGGCCGCTGAGCGCCAGGGCCTGGTCGCGGACCATCTCCGCCTCCATGCGGAACCGCGGCCCCCGGGTGAACAGGCGATTGTACGGATCCCGCTCGAGCCGGTCGGGCGTGACCCGCGACGCCTGGCGATAGGTCGCCGAGGTGACGATCAGCCGGTGCATCGCCTTCAGATCCCAGCCCTGCCGGACGAACTCCCTGGCGAGCCAGGCCAGCAGCTCGGGATGGCTCGGCGGCTCGCCCTGGACGCCGAAGTCTTCGCTGGTCTCCACGATCCCCCGGCCGAAGTACTGGGCCCAGGTCCGGTTGAGGATCACGCGGCCCACCAGCGGATTGCGGGGATCAACCAGCCATCGTGCCAGCGCCAGGCGATTGGCCGGCTGATTGGGCGGGAGCGGGTGCAGCACCTTGGGCACGCCGGGCTCGACCCGATCGCCCTTGACGTTGTGGCTGCCGCGGATCAGCACGTGCGTCGCGCGGGGCTGGGGTAGCTCCTGCATCACCATCGTCGTCGTAGGATGGATCGCTTGCTCCTGCTTCTTCAAGGCGGCGATCTGGTCCTTGAGCGCCTTCAGTCGGTTCGCTTCGGGCGACCTGGCCTTGGCCAGGTGGTCGAGCTCGGCTTGCCGGCGCGCCAGCTCGGCGCGGATCTCGGCCTGCTTCGCGGCCTGCTCCGGCGTGGGGAGGGCGAGCTCGGGCGCCTTGCTCCCGCCGCGGTCGGCGGTGTTGTTGAAGAACGCGAAGAGCTGGAAATACTCACGCTGGGTGAAAGGGTCGTACTTGTGGTCGTGGCACTGGGCGCAGGCAATCGTCGTCCCCATCCAGACCTGCATCGTGGTATTGAGCCGGTCGACGATCGCGGCGACCCGGAACTCCTCGTCGTCGATCCCCCCCTCTTCGTTGACCATCGTGTTGCGATGGAAGCCGGTGGCGACGCGCTGGTCGAGCGTCGCGTTGGGGAGCAAGTCGCCGGCGATCTGCTCGATGGTGAACTGATCGAAGGGCAGGTTCCGGTTGAAGGCGCGGATGACCCAGTCGCGATAGGGCCAGATCGAGCGGCTGCCATCCTTTTCGTAGCCGTTGGTATCGGCGTAACGCGCCTGGTCGAGCCACGGCCGCGCCTGGCGCTCGCCGTAGTGGGGCGACGCGAGCAGCCGGTCGACCAGGCGTGGATACGCATCGGGGCCGCAATCGGCCTCGAAGGCATCCACCTCCTCGGGAGTCGGAGGCAGTCCGATCAGGTCGAGGCTGACGCGCCGGATCAGGGTGGCGCGATCGGCCTCGGGCGTGGGAGAGAGCCCCTCGGCTTCAAGGCGAGCCAGCACGAATCGATCGATCGGGTTGCGCGGCCACGTCCGATCCTTCACCGAGGGGGGCGAGACGTTCGCGGGCAGCGAATAAGACCAGTGGCCCTCCCATTTCGCTCCCTCCGCGACCCATCGGCGGAGCAGCTCGACCTGCTGGGCGTTGAGCCGTTTCTTGAATTTCGGTGGCGGCATCCTCTCGTCGGGATCCTGCGAGGTGATGCGCCGGACAAGCTCACTTTCTTCGACCTTGGCGGGCACGACCACGGCGTAGCCGTCGCGGTCGCGGAACGCGTCGTCCTTGCGGTCCAGCCGCAGGTCGGCCTTCCGCGCCTTCGCGTCGGGCCCGTGGCATTCGTAGCAGTGTTCCGACAGAATCGGGCGGACTTCACGGTCGAAGTCGACAGGACGGGCGGCGCGGGCCGGATTCTGGCCGGTCGTCCCGAAGATCCAGCCGCAGCCGATCAGGGCGACTCCGAGGCGCATGGACCATTCACGCGGCGATCGCATCTTCCAGGGGCCTCCGCACGACTGACAGACCAGGGCGTGTTCCTGCCGATCGATTATACCGATCCCGGCCCTGCGGATCACCGCCGTACTCGTGACGGGCGTCCCGCGGGGTCGAGTCACGAGCCTTCTCGTCAGAACAGCACCGTGAAACCTGCGGCCCGAAAATGCCTGTCGTTCGTGAATGCTTCCGTCAGTCCGAGCCGGCGCATTACCACGAAGGAAACGTGATCGACGATCCCGGCCTGGGCCGCCTCGCCCCGGTCGTCGGCGGCCCAAGCCTCTTCCATCTCCGAAGGAGTCGGCTCGATCAGCATGCCCTCCTGCTCCATGAGCTTCCGCAGGACATTGACCCGTGATCGGTAGGGGCGGCGGGCGGACGCATTGCCGCATTCGATCAAGATCAGGCCCGTGGTGACCAACTGGCGGCCTTGCGCGAGTATCCTCTGATAAGCCTCTGCGGCGGCAGAGTGCCACTGGTCGGTAGTATCCCAGACTGCGATCATCCCCACCGTATCCAAGAAGACGGTGCTCATGGTTGATGCTCGTTATGGCGGGCGGCCGTATCCGTCGCGCCTGAAGAGTACCGCTCACCGAGAATGGCGTAGACCTTGGCTAGCCCCTCCCTCATCGGCGGCGGTGCGGTCGGTGCCACGATCACCCTGACTTCGACCTGTTGCCCCTCCGCCAGGCCGGGGTCTTCCAGGAGCTCGATCATCCGGCCGTGAATAGTCCCAAGGATGGTTTTTTCCATCGGATTTTCTCCAGATTCTCAAGATCAGATGGCAGTCAGTTACGCATGTCGAGGCACACCGGGCTCATGGTTGATGCTGATCATGTCGTGCCGCGACGTCGTGTTCTCCCGAATCGAATCGCTTGCCGAGGATGGCGTAGACGTCGTCGAGGCCGGGCTTGTCCGCCTCCGCTATGACCGTGCGGACCTCGACTTCGACCTCACACCGTTCCGGCAGATCGACCGGTTCGATGAGACGGAAGACCCCATTCTCGTAAATCGCGCGAATCGTCTTGGTCATGGCTCGCCTCTCGTTCGCTGTTGATGAGCCTCGTCGGAGTCTCCCCGTCGATCGGATCAGCGTTCATCGTCCTGGGAATCGCCGCGGAAGAACTGGTACTGCTGGTCGAGGTGGTCCCACCGCTGGGGGCCGCCGTGGGCGAGCACGTCGGCGATGACCCGTCGCGCCGAAGTCTTGGGATGCAGGTCGGCGCCAGGGGCATCGTCGGGCAAGGAGTCGGTCAAGGCGACAGCCCAGGCCGGGTCGATGACCGCGGCGGCGGCGAAGGTCTCGCGAGCCCGGAAGATGCGGCCGTAGTCGAGCGAGCGGACCCGCCGGGCCGCCGGCTCGAGCACCTGGCGGGCCACCGCGCGGTCATACCGGGCCAAGGCGATGGCCAGTCGGGAGATCCCTTGTTCAAACAGGCCGGACGGATCGCCCCCGGCCGGGCGGGGCGGTCGCAAGGCGACGGTCTTCCAGAAGCATCGCCGTAGCAGCTCGGCGTCGAGCCGCTCCGCCATCGGCAGCAGCTCCGCGGCGGAAACCCAGGAGCCGGCCAAGGGAGCCCGCCGATCGCGGCCCTCCTCGACCAGCTTCACCAGCCGGCCGAACGCCTCGTCGATCAGCGCCGCGGCGGCCTTGGGGTCGACGTCGGCCAGGCCCCGCGCCATCGAGCCCAGGGCCTCAACCCGGGAGCTCGGGTCGTCGAGCGCCTCGGCAAGCCGCCGCGCGCGATCCCGGTCGATCCGGACCATCCGGCCGACCGCCCGGATGGTCGACCGATCGCGCCGGCCTGCGTTCGACATCATCCTCAAGGCTCGTTCCGAACCGGCCGGCTCGCGGCCGGCCAGCCCCAGCGCGACGCCGCCAACGTACCAGTTATCCTGCGGGTTGGCGTACCCCTCCGCCAGTCCGAACGCGGCCGGGGCGTCGATCCGCGCCAGCTTGGCCGCGAACCCGCCGCGGAACTGGGCCAATCCCGGGTTGCGCTGACCGGGCTTGGGTTTCGGCAGCGTATCGGCCAGCCGCTGGCCCTCGCGCAAGACTTGCGTCCCGCGCTCCGTCTCACCCAGGTCGAGCAAGCGGTAACCGATCATCCCCAGCTCGTCGAGCTTGTAGCCGGGGTTCGGCTCGGCGCGGGCGTTCAGCAGGGCCTTGTCGAGCAGTTCGAGCTTGCGGGCCCGGTCCGACTTTGGCACGGCGTCGCTGGCCTCGCGGTAGAACTCCGAGCGGAGCCGGGGTTCCTTCTGCGTCTCGGCGATCGCCGCTGCCTCCTCAAGGTTCTCAACAATCAGGGACCTGGCACATTCGAGGCGGAGCAGCTCGTCGTAATACGGGTCGGGCAAGCCATGATTCTCGGCAAGCTCCAGGGCCCGGGTCAGGTCGACTCGGGGTAGGGTGCCGACGAGGACGAGGGTTTCTTGGGTGGCTTCCTTGCCGGTCAGCGGGGTCAGGTCCGCCTCGATCAGCCTGCGGGCCAGGGCCTTTTCCTCCTCGCGTGGCAGAACCGGCGGCAGGGTGCGGAGCGGCGGGCCGGGAGGGTCGCCGGCGCGCAGGACCTTCAGCTCGATCGCCTCGTCCCCCGAGCCGATCCGGTGGCCCTCGAAGGTGAGCCCATCTCCCTCGACGAAGAGGAATGCCGGCTCGCGGTAGACGCCAGGCAGCCGGAACCGGCCATCGGCGTCGGTGGTGGTGCGCGTGCGCTCCGGCCCGTCGCCCGACTGGAAGACGATGGCACCGGTGACCGGCCGGCCCCGGGCGTCGACGACCCGGCCAGCCACCGTGCGGGTCGTGGCGATCGGCTGGAGCACGATCGCGGGGAAGTACCGATGCCTGGGCTCGTCGAGCTTGACCCATTCGGTGGCCGCGTTGGCGTAGCCGTCGACCTCGACCTCCAGGCGATACTCCAGGTCGGGCCGGAGCTGCCGCGGCGTGCGGAACTGCCCGTCGGCGCCAGTGCGGAGGATCGTGCGGCCCTCGTCGTCGATGGCGACGGTGAACTGCTCGATCGGGATCTGCTGCACTCCCCGCGTGCGCGCCGAGACCCGCACGATTGCCCCGGCCAGCGGGCCGCCCGTTATGTCTTTCACGCGCCCTGCCAGCGCGACGGCGTTCTCAGGGCTGATCTTGAGGGTGACTTCACCCTGGGCGGGCGAGATCGACTCGGGTGCGGCGGTCGTTGCCCCGCCGCGGCGAGCCGATAGATGGAGCGTGGTGTCGCGCGGGATGCTGTCGAGCCGGAATCGTCCCGCGCGATCGGTGACCGCATGAACTGGCCATGGGAGCCCATTCGCGAGATCGTAGTAGCCGGAGATCTCCGCCATTGGCACCGGCTTCCCTCCCGCATCGAAGACGCGCCCTCGCACCTCAACACCCCGGCTCACCCCCACCGGCTGCACGGTGAATTCCGCGGCCCCGCCGGGCAACGGGAGGCTGTTGACGCGGTTCGAGGGGCTGTAGAATCCCCGAGGCACGTCGACGGCATACGACTGGACCATGGGCGGCGCGACGTAGGCGGAGAATCTCCCCTCGGCATCGCTCCGAGCCAGGGGGGTCTCATGGTCCAGCACGACCGCCACCCCCACGCCGGGGACCGGCCGGCCGCTGCTGATCTCCTGGACCACGCCTTTGACCAGCACGGCCCGCTTCAGGGGGATCGTGACCTCCGTCGTCGTGCCCGGTGTGATGACCGGCCGGCGGGCCGCCTGGCCGCGCCAGGGCAGGTCCCAGTGCTGCTCGAACGAGATGGCCAGCGTCCCCGCGGCGATCGCGGGGACCGAGAACCGGCCCTGATCGTCGGTGACGACCCAGGCCAGGCCACCGACACCGGCCACATCGGCCGATGGGTCGGCGTCGGTCCGCATCCGCACGGCCAGCCCGCGGACCGCCCGCGCATCGCCAGCTTCGATACGCCCCTCGACCCGGCCGGCCGGAGCCAGCCGCAGCGTGCGGATGCCCTCCGCGTCGGGACGGGGCGTGCGGAGCTGCTGCACCCCGAACGGTCGCGAGGTCACGCGGACCAGCTCGAGCTCGTCGGCCGCTCCCGCGGCCAGCGCGGCCCGGCCGTCCGCGCCCGTCTCGGCGGCGAACCGGTCGTCCAGATCGGCCGGGACCTGGACCCCGCGCACCCGGGCCGGCGCCAGCCGGGCGCGGGCGATCGGCCGGCCATCCGGGTCGAGCACTCGGAACAAAACCGCCTTCGACGGTGCCAGCGCGAGCCGGACGGGCTCGCCGTCCGGCGGCCAGCCTTCGGGGATCGGCCGCAGCGCCAGGTCTCCCCTCGGGCCGAATGCCCAGAGGACCAGCGGCCACTTGAACCGCTGGACCACCTGATCCCGGCCGGGCAGCTCGACCTCGAACTGGCCCGTGGCGTCGGCCCGCCGGCTCCGCAGCACGGCCGGCGGCCGGAGGACCGCGCCGGACACTCGCACGAAGACGGTCATGGGCGGCGCGCTCTCGGCCAGCACGACCTCCGCCCCGGCGGCCGGCTTGCCGTCAACACCGACGACTGTCCCGGTCAAGACCACGCGCTCCGGATCAGCCGCCTGGGCGACCCAGAACAGCAGCACCGATGCCAGGGACATGAGCGTGCTCCACAGAGGACTCGGCGGGCCCATCCCTGCGCGGGCGCGTCCGTCACGTGGGGCGCAGGCACAACCGGAGTGGCAGCCGCTCGATTCAGGATCCGATCACGGGCGTGCATTGTCAATTCCCAAGAGGAGAGCGACCGGCTGAGGCGGCCCGAAATCCTTCGGCGATGGCGGCGCGAGTCTGGGTGCAGCCGTGACTCAGGGAGATAGAAGAGTCCAAGGGTTCGACAGCGCCTGCACTGTCGATCGTTCGTGCTCGAGGCCGCTCGCCCCTGCCCACGGGCCGACCGCGGAATCGCTTGCCACCTGGATTGTTACCGGAACCCATCATCGATCGCTGCTCTCTTCCAGCAGCCGATGGGCGGTCGCTGTCGCGCCGGCTCGCTGCCGGTGTCGCTCGCCGTCTCCCCCATTGGAGTTTCGAGGATGCCACACGGTCTCGACTCGCCGGATCGGTCATCAACGCCTTGGAGGCATGGTGTTCGGGAGCGAGTCTCCATCCAGGCCACTCGCGTTCGGTTCCCGACCCGGGGGTTGCTGGTGGTCGCCGTCCTGGTACTGGCCGCCTCGGCCATCGTCTCGGGGGATCTTCGCGGCCCGCACGGGTCATCGCCGGAAGGCTTGAGCTTGGCCGGCCATACCCAGCTCATCGAGGCAGTGACCTTCTCGCCCGACGGGCGGACCCTCGCATCCGCCGGCTGGGACCACACGGTCCGGCTCTGGAATCGGGCGGCGTGGAGCCCCGGGATGGAGGCCGAGCCGGTCGTCCTACCCCATGACTCGGCCCGCTTCGCGATGGCGTTCTCGCCCGACGGCTCGCTCCTGGTGACCACAGGTGACGGGTCCATGACGATCTGGGCGCGCGGGACGGGGTATCGCCGCCTGGTGGAGAAAACCGGTCGATCGTACCGCTGCGCGACGTTCTCGCCCGATAGCCGCACCCTGGTCCTGGGTGCCAACGACGGCACGGTCCGGTTCTGGGACATGCCCTCCGCCCAGGAGCGGATGGTCCTCACCGGTCATACCGACATGCTCCGGAGCGTCACTTTCTCACCGGACGGCAAACTGCTGGCCTCGTCGGGTCAGGACGGGCGCGTCCTGCTCTGGGATGCGACCAGCGGCGTCGTGTTGCGCACCGTGGCCGGCCCCAGGTCCGACTCGATTCCCAACGTGGCCTTCGCCCCCGACGGCAGCACGCTGGCCCTGAGTGAGTTCGCCTGGGAGCCTCGGGATGTCCTCCTGCTGGATGTGGCGACGGGTGCCGTGCGGTCCCGGTTGAGCGGCCATCAACGCGGCATCAATGCCCTGACCTTCGCCCCCGACGGCCGCACCCTGGCCACCGCCGGCGCCGATCGCTGCATCAAGCTCTGGGACCTTGCCACCGGCCAGGAGCGCGCCACCCTGAGGGATCACGTCGGCTGGGTCAAGTCGATCGTCTTCTCGCCTGACAGCGCCTGGCTGGCGTATTCGGGGAGGGATGCGACCGTCCGGCTCTGGGACCTGGAGCGTCCGCGGTCCCAATCGGCCGGCCCTCTCTCCTCCCGAACCCGCCCGGGGGACGCTCGCTCGTAAGGCCGGACGTGCCTGTTGCCGATTCCTTCCCGCTTGCCTCATACTCGACAGGAGGTCCGATCGCTTCCCGGGTGATGTCGATTCCCCGATCGGGTCCAGGACCATGGCCGAGTTGGGAGATCGACCCCGATGCGCCTCCTGGTCGTGAGCGACTTGCACGGCAACCTGGAATCGGCGCGGCGCGCCTGCGATCGCCAACACCCCGACGTGATCCTGTCCTGCGGCGACTGGGGCGACCCCGAAGACGTCGACGAGTCCCTCTTCAGGGCCTTGCTTGCAGCCGCGCCGGTCTACACAACCTTCGGCAATCACGACTCGCTCGACCTCCTCGCCCGCCTGGAGAACCGGGACGGATCGGCGGTGCTGCTGGACCAGGGCGGCGTGCGGGAGGTCGCCGGTCTCCGGGTGGCGGCGATCGGTGGGATCTGGGCCAAGTCGCACGCCAAGCCCCACTATGTGACCGATGCCGACGTGGCCGACGCGGCGGCCCGCATCGCCCGGTCCGGGCCGGTCGACATCCTGATCACCCATGCCTGCCCGGTCGGCCTGGCCGACCTCACCCCCGCCGGCCGGCACGGTGGTCAGCGCTGCTTCCTCGAGGCGAACAAGACGATCACGCCCCGGCTCCATCTCTGCGGCCACCTCCACGTCGCCCAGGAGCGGACCCTCAAGGACGGCCGCCAGGTCATCAACGTCGGCGCCACGCCCGAGGGCTCGATCGCCGTTGTCGAGTTCGACCCGAGCCAGCGGACCTTGCTGGCCCGCCTGGAGCGAATCGAACCGGGGTGATTCCGGCCCCAGGGGTGATCATAAAATCCCATAGCGCCTCACGAATCGGTCGGGCAGCTCATCCACCTCTTTTCGCTCGACCACCCAGGCCTTCACGAAGTCAACAGCCTGTTCGAGACTCTCGAACGTCCCTGCCTCGGTCCAAGCCCCATGGAACGCGTCGGCAGAATCCTTGAGTTTACGGGGAAGGACGTCAATGGGCCCTTGCATGTTGTAGTGAAGCGTTCCCTCCGATTCATCGGCACGGCCACTGCATGGGAGCTCGTCCTTTCGCCACAACTCGATCCATCTCCGGCCCTTCTGAAAGTGACCGTCTGAACGGAAAGGCTCGAGATCGACTCCATGGTGTTGGGCACAGGAAACGAGTTCCTGGGCGACCGCTCGTGAGTTCTCGGTCGGGTCCATGAGTTTTCCTCCTGTCTGTGTTGAACGGAACTGCGGCCCTACTCAATCAGGACCCATCTGGGCGTCGGATTGTTTGCTGTGGTGCCCCACAACAGGTTGTTTCGAGCATCATGGAAGTTCTGGAGATCTTGAAGCAGTTGCACGCTCCGAGCCCAATCCTCCAGCACATCCGTTGGAAGCACTTTCTCCTTGACAAGCCACCCCTGTCGCGGGTCAGCAGGGGCCTGAGCCTTGACTACGTTGTCCGGACGAATCGCCCGCGCCTTCTCTAGGTTCTGGAATTCGTTTCGGGCCTGGAACGGGGATGTCCCGCCCGGGTGGAACACCTTGACGACCGTGCCCGGATCCTCCAGGTTGTCGTAGACAACTCCTTCGGCGCCACGCCCGAGCTCCCGACCGATCGAAGGGCGTGGAGTCGTCATGGTCGCACCCTCGGCAGGTGAGGGACCTCGGTGTCAAGCGAAGAGTCGTTACTCCGGCAGCTCGGGTTTCTGCGTCACAGCCGTGGTGACATCGACGCTGAAGCCGGGCAGCAGCTTCGACGTGGCCCGATCGCCCTTGGCGAAGACACCGTGTTCCGCGTAGGTCTTCTTCCTGGGCTTGAGCACCAGCACGGTGATCGTCTCCTTCTCGGGGTCGACGATCCAGCATTCGGGGATGCCGCCCCGCTCATATTCGCCCCGTTTCTTCGTGATGTCGTGCGGGCGGTTCTCCTCGCTGACGATCTCAATGACAAGGTCGGCTTTCTTGCAGTATTGCTTGCCGGTCCCTGACATGTGCTTGGCGCTGATGAACAGGATGTCCGGCTCGCGGTACATCCTGCGCTGAACCCGCACCTTGTAACCAGTGAGGACTACTATCCCCAATTTCCTGGCCTTGACGAATGCCTTCAACTCTTCATAGAGGAACTGCAGGATCAGTTGGTGGTAGATCGTCGGCGTCGGCAGGAATTCCAATCGGCCATTGGAGAATTCGATGCGGTGATTGTTGGGCAGCGCGAAGAATTCTTCCTCGCTCCACATGCCCTGGGGCGGAAACAATCGCGCGATCTCCCACGTCGGCTCGGCCTCGAACGGCTCCGGCTCGGGTCTCGGCTTGGTTCTCGCTTTCTTGTAGCCCGTCGCCATGATCGTCGTCTTCCAGGAAAGGCTTCGAAACCGGCCGGTTCGAATGCCGGCTTCATCCTCGATTCTACCCATGTCCGTACCCGCGGTCGAAGGCCTCGAGGTCGCGCATATAAGCCGCGTACGTGGTGCGGAACGTATCGTAGTCGATGGTCCAGCGGGGGTTGTCCTCGGTATGGCGGTGGCAGTGTTCTTCGATCAGCCGGTGCAGGAACTTGAAGAGGTGTCGGGGGGTGCGGAGGTTGCCCAGGGCGTCCTTGAGGTAATCGTCGCTGATGGCTTCGTCGATGAACCGGCGGAGCCGGGGCGCGTCGCCATTGCTGGACGGCTCGGGGTGGCAGGCGCGGAGCCGGTCGCTGGCCAGATCGTACAGCGACGGGCCGGTCCAGCGCAGCGGCTTGATCATGTTCAGCTTGTCCGGCCGCGCGCGGTCGTAGAACTCCTTGTCCTCCTTCTCGAGGTAATAGGCCAGCTCGATCGGCAGCAGGAGCTTCACGCCGATGCCCGGGTGGCGGAGGAACTTGTGGTCCAGCAGCGGCCAGATCAAGGCGCGCATCTTGCGGGGGTCGCCTTCGACTTGCTGCGGCTCGTCGACCCGGTCGATCAGCACGACGATCCCCGCGTAGCCCAGGGTGTGCAGGACCCCCTGGAACTTCCGCAGCAGCTCATAGCGTTCCTCGGCGCCGATCCGGGACGCGGTCGGCAGCGGCTGGCCACTCAGCTCGGTTGGCTTGAACCAGAGCAGCTCCCAGCGCAGGGCCGACGGGTCGCGATTGAGCACCCGCAATCCCTTGCGGATGTCGCGCGCAAACCACTCGGCGCGGGCCAGCCGCCAGCCCCAGTAGACCCAGCCGGCCAGGATCGGGACCAGCAGCCAGGGGAGAATGCTCACCTTCAGCAGGGACGGAAACATCGCGATCAGGCCGATGACCAGGAGGGTCGTACCGACGCCGATCTGCAAGTCGCGGCGGGTCCAGAGCGGCCGGAAGCCCGAGCGGCGTCGCAACCGGCCCCAGCGCCGGGCAATCGGCTCGCCCGTCGAGGCATCGTACAAAGCCGCCAGCAACAGCAAGTCGCGGCGTTGGTCCAGGCTCAGGGACGAGAGGCCGATCTTCTCCGTCGTCAACAAGTCGACCAGCCGGGTCACGCCCAGCGAGAGGATCGCGTCCATGTGGTCGGAGAGCCGCCACTTCGTCAGGACCTGGTTCATGTCCGCCGCTCGGATCGCCGCCCGACAGTTGTCCAGATACGGGTTGAAATCGTCATACGAGATGACGAAGACCCGTTCGTCCGGGTTGTGTTGATTGTGCGATTCCAGCTCGGAGCTGGCCTGGAGCCGCAAGGCGGTCTTGCCGCTGCCTTTCTCCCCGAAGACCAGCGCCGTCGACGGATCGACCGGGCTGCCGAAGAACTTGTTCCAGGCCGGGTGGTGGATCGTGGTCAGGCATCGCCGTTTGAAGACGGTGTCCGTCTGCGCATCCTCCTCGCTGAACGGGTTGCCGGCGATCCCGTGGTGGCGAAAGAATTGGTCCAGCTTCATCCTGGCAAGGCCTTTCCGGATTCAGGTTCGACCGGGGGCGATCGGGCGTCCTGGATCGTGTCCCCCGAGTCCGTTGGTAACCGCTTTGACTTGCGCACACACTGTCTCTTCGTCTTACCTGATTCGTTCTTGAGCCGCAATCCGAGGCGGTTGACGGTTATGCGCCTCCCCGCCTAGGATGCCTCGGGAGACGGCAGCCCTTGGGAGGAATCAGACCGATGAGACGACAGAGTCGGATGTTGCGCTCGAAACCCCTCTGGGCGCAGGGTTGGATGCTGGCGATGATGTCGTTATGGTTTCTCGGTTGTGGCCGGCCTGCGGATGTCGGCGTGGCGCCTGGTGCTGGTCCGGCTCCGGGAGTGGTGGCCAGGGGTAACTCGGCCGCTGCGTTGCGACTGGCGGCGGCCAGCGACTTGCAGTTGGCCTTGCCGAGGCTCCTGGAACGATTCCAGGCCCGGACCGGCATCGCGACCAGTCCCCCGGTGTTTCAGGCATCCGGACAACTCGCCGAGCAGATCAAGCAAGGCGCGCCGTTCGACGTCTTCCTGGCGGCCAACGAGGCCTTCGTCCGCGACCTGGCCGGCGGCGGCTTCATCCGGCCGGAGTCGGTCCATCCTTATGCGCGCGGCTCGCTGGTCCTGGCCGTTTATCATGAGGTGGGTGACCGGGTCCGCACGCTCGCCGACCTGTCCGAGCCCGAGGTGAAGAAGATCGCCCTGGCCAACCCGGCCACCGCCCCCTATGGGAAGGCGGGCCAACAAGCGTTGGAACGGTCCGGCTTGTGGACCCGGCTCGAGTCGAAGATCGTCCTGGCCGAGTCGGTCCGCCAGGCCCTGCTTTATGCTCAGAAGGGAGATGCCGAGGCCGCCCTGGTCGGCCGCGCGATCGCGACGGTCCCCGGGATCCGGTTGGTCGAACTCGACCCGGGGCTCTACGACCCGATCGTGCAGGCGCTGGGGATCGTCGCGACCACGCCGCGGCCGGCGGATGCCGAGGCGTTCATCCGGTTCATCCTGGGCGAAGACGGCCAGGCGATCTTGAAGGAGTTCGGCTTCCAGCCGGTCCCAACGCCGGCCGGCAACCCTCACAGTGGCATCACTGGAAGACCCGAGGATCGACATCGAGCGGAACTGGGCCGTCGATGATCAGCGTGGCGAATTGCGGGTGCACCGCGTTGATGAGATAATTATGCTCATGGGGAACGATGACGCTGGGCACACGCAGGAGCAGCGACGATGCACAGCGAACCCAGGCATCGCCGAGGGCCTGGAGTTCCGGGGGCGCTGGCGAATCCCGCCAGGTGGGTGGCAGGCGCGACCGGTCCAGGTCCTCGATCAGGTGATCGGGGAAGCCAACGCGGAAAACGACGTAGTCGGCCAGAGGCGCACTCGACTGGAGGTGGACCAGCACCTCCAGCGTCGCGAGCGAGAGGCTCTCCGCGGCGAAGCTGACGGCCTGGCCAGGACTGGTCCAGCGACTGCCGTAGAGCCGTGAGCCTTCGCCGTCGAAGGCGTGAGCCGCGTACTTCCGCTTGATGATGCGCCAGGCTTGGGGCATCAGGTCGGGATCCCGTGCTCAAGTCGGCCAATGAGATTCTCGACCTCCCGCGCCCCGATCTCCGAGGCCGCATAGTCGACGGGCGTCGATCCGCCGAGCGCCCCTTGGGGACGGGAGAGCCACTCTCGCGCCGCCTGGTCGTCCCCTGCGAACAAGGCAACGGCCTGGGAGAAGATGCGGGCGGCCCGGACAAGTCGATCCGATTCATCCGGATGGAGCCGCCCTTCCTGTTTCCTTCGCGCGATCGTCCTGGGCGCGATGCCCACCAGATGGATGGCCATCGCTTTCGGGAGGCGCGTATTCTGAAGGAATTGAATCCAGGAGCGGTAAGGGAGTCCCGCGTGGACCCGTTCGAGCAAGCCCGCGGTGTCGAACGTCCGCAGACCGAGCAGACTGACATACGAATGGCCCGCTCCATGCCCTGGCAAGGCCGGCCCAGCCTGCCCCGAGTCACGAATTCTTCCTGCCACCTTGGTCGTGGTCATAGCCGCTGGACTTCCGAGTCGGGTTGATGCCATCTGGAAGGATTCTAGCTGCCATCAGGCATTGGTCAAGGTTTCTTAGAGGACCTTCCTCTTCTGGCACTCGCCTCGCTCTCATCCGACACGGCCTCGCAACCGGCCCCGGGTTTCGCTATCTTGGTTGTCCGCGATCGCCTCTTCCGCGCCACTCTCGTCCCGGCCTCGTTGACGAAGGAAGAAGCCATGAGCGACCTCGGTCCCCTCGGGCTCTCGTTGCGAGTGGCGTCGCTGGCGACGCTGTTGATCGTCGCGGCTGGCCTGCCTGTGGCCTGGGTTCTCGCGCGGGTGAACTTTCGGGGCAAGGCGCTGGTCGCGGGGATCCTGGTCCTGCCGCTGGTCCTCCCCCCGACGGTGCTGGGCTATTACCTGCTCCAGGTCCTGGGCCGTCGCGCACCGGTGGGTCACTGGCTGGAGCACACGATGGGGATCACCATCGTCTTCCACTGGTCCGGGGCGGTGGTGGCCTCGGCGGTGGCGGCGTTCCCGCTGTTCTTGCTGCCGGCGCGGGGGGCGTTCGAGTCGGTCGACCCGGCTCTGGAGGACGTGGCCCGGTTGCTGGGCCGGAGCGAGCCCTCGGTGTTCTGGGCGGTGACGCTTCCCCTGGCCTGGCGCGGGCTGGCCGCGGGGGTCGTGCTGGCCTTCGCCCGGTCGCTGGGCGATTTCGGTGCAACCCTGATGGTCGCGGGCAACATCCCCGGCTTGACCCAGACGGCCGCGCTGGCGATTTACGACGCCGTGCAGGTCAATGACGCGGCGCGCGCCGGCTGGCTGACGTTCTGGATCTCGCTGGTCTCGGTCCTGGCGCTGGTGATCGTCCAGCGCACCTTGCCGGCGCGAGGGCTGGCGCGGTGAGCGCGAGTGGACCACATCCCGACGAGGTTCTGGATGTGCGCCTGGTGCACCCGGTCCACTCCGGCTTGACGCTGGAGGTGGTCCTACGACTCGGTCGCGAGATTGGCGTCGTGTTCGGTCCGTCGGGTGCTGGCAAGACGACGCTGCTGCGGTTGATCGCCGGGCTGGCGACCCCAGACTCGGGCCATGTCCACCTGGAGGGTGAGGCCCTCTTCGACGCGGCGCGCCGGATCGATCGGCCGCTGCGCCGTCGTCGCGTGGGGATGATCTTCCAGGACGATTGGCTCTTCCCGCATTTGAGCGTCGCGGCCAACATCCGGTTCGGGCTCAAGGTCTGGCGGCGCGACCAGGCTGAGGCCCGGCTGGCCGAGGTCGCGACGCTCTGCGGTGTCGGCGCACTGCTCGACCGTCGACCGATGACTCTCTCCGGAGGCGAGCGGCAACGCGTCGGCCTGGCCCGGGCACTGGCGCCTCGGCCTCGGCTCTTGCTCTGCGATGAACCGGTCTCAGCCCTGGACCTGTCCAACCGCCATGCGCTCCTCGAACGCCTCCGCGCCGTCCAGCGCGCCGAGGCGATCCCTGTTCTCTACGTGACGCACAGCACGTCCGAGGCCATCGCCCTGGGCTCCCGGCTGTTCCTTCTCGAGCACGGGAAGATCGTTGCCGAGGGAGCACCCCTGGACGTCCTGAGTTCGGCCGGACGGCTCGCGACCGGGTCGATCTCGTTCGAGGGCGTTCGCAACGTCTTCGCCGCGGTGGTTGAGAGCCACGCTCCGGAGCACGGAGCCAGCCGGCTCCGGCTCGATGAAGGTCCGGAGCTGATCATCCCGTTCCTCGACCGGCCACCCGGCAGTCGGCTTCTGGTCGCGATCCGGGCCGACGAGATCCTACTCGCCCAAGGGCCGACCGCCGGCCTCTCTGCTCGTAACCAGATCCCCGGCCTCATCGAGCGGGTCGCCCCCCATGGACATGAGGCCGAGGTCGTGGTCCGCACCGGCGGCCTGGCCTGGATCGTCAGCCTGGTCGAGCCGGCGGTCGAGCAGCTCGAGCTGAAGCCCGGCGCCCCGGTCCACCTCATCATCAAGGCCCGGAGTTGTCACGTCCTGGGCGAGGGGGCGGTTGGCTCTTGAATTCGTCCCTGGTCCCTGGACCCTTCTTGGGTCACGGGCATCGCCGCGGCCACGCAGCCTGTCCGGACGCTCCCAGGCCGCTGCCTCATCAACCCCGACTGAGGGTGTGGGCAGAGCCACGACGGACCACGGACAACGGACCACGGACAAAACGGCTGATCGTCGCGCCGCTGTGCTGGAGTACCGCGATCGCATTGCCCCCCGGCTGGCCGTCGTGGCGGCCGTCGATCGGGCGGCCGAGGTCGTCGGTGAGCCCCGACGGAGGTGATCCGCTCACCACGAGCTGGACCGGCTTCTTGAGCGCAAACGGCTTCTTCGGGGTGAGGATCACCGTGTGACTCGTGGTGTTGTACAACGCTGAGCGGAGCGGGATCACCCTGGCGTTCCCGGCGGTGAACGAGCCTCTGTTACCAGCGGTCGCGAGCCGGTACTCGGCCGTATTCTGGGCCTGGGCCGCGTTGATCCCGCCGCTGAAATCGACGATGACTCCCGTCACCCGGTGCTTCCGGTTCGTGACAAGTTGAACACCTTGCATCGTGACCAGGGGCGGAGGCGTCGGGGGCCGATGGACGTTGTGGATCACGAGCGTGGCCGTGGCTGGACTTCCCAGCACGGCGCCGGCTCCCGGGCCGCTCAACCTGAGGGTGACGGTCACGTCCGGGGCCGCAACCCCGTCGTCCTGGACCGGGATCGTGACGGTCTGCGTGTCCTGGCCGGCGGCGAAGTTGACGACCTGGTTGACCGGCGTGTAATTGACTCCGGGCACGGCCGTCCCGCCGGAGGTGGCCACGTCCACCGAGACCGCTCCCGAGAACCCGCCGGCACGCACGATCTGGACTGTGGCGGCTCCGGCGTTCTCGTTGATGGTCACGCTCGGTGCGGCAAACTGAAGCTGGGCCGGCGCGGTCACGCTCAGGGGATCGGTCATCGTGCCGGCCAGTCCGGTGCTGGCGACCTGGAGCGACACCGCACTGCTGGACCGGCTCAGGGTCAGCCCGGTGAACGAGGCCACGCCCTGGCTGGCCGTGATCGTGGTGCCCCCGCTCAGGGACGTCCCCGAGCCACCCGCCGGCGCGACAACCACCGGACCGCTGAAGCTCGGATCGACGTTGCCGTAAGGGTCCTCGGCGGCGACGATCAGCCCGAAGGGAGTGCCGGGAGTCAGCAGGGACGGAGGCTGCGTCAACACGACCAGGTGCGTGGCCGGCAGGGCCGTGACGGTGATGTCCCCCGTGGTCACCGGCATCAGACCCGCGCTGGCCGCCTGGATGGTGTAGCCGGAGGCAGCCCGGTCCAGGCTGAGGAAGGCCGGGAAACTCGCAACTCCGCCGGTCGCCGTCACCGTGAGCGGTCGACCCGTCAGCGTTGCTTGACCGGGATTCTTCGCCAGGGCCAGCATCACGCTGCCCGTGAAGTCGGTCGCGAGATTGCCGTACGGGTCCTCGGCCGCGATGGCCAGGCCGAACTCGGCGCCGGCGGTCACGGTGGCCGGCGGCGGGATCGACACCACCAATTGCGCCGCGGCCGCCGGCGCCACATCGATCGGGCCGCTCGTGACCGCGCTCAGGCCGCCGCTCGTGGCCGTGATGGTGTAACCGGCAGCCGCGGTGTCGAGCGTGAGGCCCGAGAACGCGACCAGGCCGTTGCTTGCCGCCGCGGTGAGGGCTCCGTTGAGCACGCCCTGGGCCGGACTGTTCGACAGGGCGAGGTTGACCATGCCGCCAAAGGTCGTCGCGACGTTCCCATAAGGATCCTCGACCGTGAGGGACAGCCCGAACGGACTGCCGGCGGTGACGCGACGAGGAGGCTTGGTCGAGAGGACGAGCTGCGCGGCGGCGGCCGGCGTCACGCTGAAGGCGCTGGTCGTCGCGCCGGTCAGGCTGCCGCTGGTGACCTGGAGCGTGTAGCCGCTGCCCACCCTGGTCAGGGACAGGCCGGCGAAGGACGCGACGCCGCTGCTGGCCGCCACGGCGGCTGGACCGCCGAGCGTTGCATTGCCGGGGTTAGCCGAGAGCGCCACCGTCACGGTGCCGGCGAAGCCCGTGGCCAGGTTGCCGAACGGGTCTTCGGCCTCGACGCGGAAGCCGAACTCCGCACCGGCCGTCAGGCTGCCGGGTGGCTCGCCGAGCAAGTTCAGTTGCGCGGCCGCCGCGGGAGTGATGGTGATGGTGCCGGTCGTGGTCGAATCCAGACTGCCGCCCGACGCCTGAAGGCTGTAGCTTCCGACCTTGTCGAGGGTCAGGCCCGAGAAGCCGGCGCTTCCGCTGTTTGCGACGACGCTCGTCGTGCCTCCCAGGGTCTGGCCTGTGGGTCCGGTCCCGATGGATATCGTCACGGTGCCGCTGAAGGAAGGGGTCAGATTCCCGTATTGATCTTCGGCGGAGACGGCCAGGGCGAACCCGCTGCCCGCGGTCACACTGCCGGGCGGCGGCGTGGTCACGACAAGTTGGCTGGGCGAGGCGGGCGTGACGGTGATGGGGTTGGTCGTCAGCGGAGGAAGCCCACTGCTGGAAACCTGGAGCGTATAGCTGCCGACGCGGGTGAGAGACAGCCCGACGAACGCCGCCATTCCACCGCGGGCGGTCGCGGAGGTCTGCCCGCCCAAGGTCGCGCCGGCCGGGCCGGTGGCGGCTGCGACCGTCAGGCCGCCGCTGAACGCCGTCAGGTTTCCGTAGGCATCCTCGACGCCGACCGTCAAGCCGAACGTGGACCCCGCGGTCAGGCTGGCGGTCGGCTGGTCCGCCCAGGCCAGCTTCGCCGGCGCCGCCGGGGTCACGGTGATGGCAGTGGTGGTCGCGCTGAGCGGGCCGCTGGCGACCCGGAGCGTGTAGCCCGAGGCGGCCTGGGTCAACACCAGTCCGGAGAACGAGGCCACGCCCTGACTCGCCGCCAGGGAGGTCGTGCCGCCGAGCGTTGCTCCGGTTGTGTTGCTGGCCAACGCGACCGTCACAGCGCCGCTGTCGCCGGTCTCCACGTTGCCATAGGGATCTTCGATCGTCGCTTGGAGCCCGAAGCTGCTGCCCGCGACAACACTGGCTGGCGGCTGTTGCGTGATTAGAACCTGCGAGGCCGCTGCCGGGGTCACGGTGAAGGCGCTGGTGGTCGCGCTGCCAAGCCCGGTGGCGGAGACCTGGAGCGAGTAGCCGGAGGCGGCCGTGTTCAGCGTCAGTCTGGAGAACGTGGCGACGCCGCCGGAGGCGGTCGCGGTGAGCGTGCCGCCGAGAGTGGCGCCGTCCGGGTTGTTCGCAAGTGCCACCGTCACCGTGCCATTGAAGGAGGAATCGAGGTTGCCCGAGCTATCCTCGACCTGGACCGTCAGGCCGAAAGAGCTGCCCGCGGTGACACTGGCCGGCGGCTGCTGCGTCACCACAAGGTGGGTGACAGACGTGGACGTGGAAAGGGTGACGACGCCGATTCCGCTCAGCCGCTCGTCGGTGAACCAGAGGTTGCCATCGGGACCGGCCGTGATCCCACCAGGTGCCGGCTGGTATTGACCGGTGTAGGGGATGGGGTACTCGGTGATGGTGTGGGTCGTGGGGTTGATCATCCCGACCAGCCCGGAGTTGATATCGGTGAACCAGAGGTTGCCGTCCAGGCCCGCCGCAATCCCGAAAGGTCCCCACGTGTTGGTGGGGGAGGTGAACTCGGCGATGGCGTGGGTCGTCGGGTTGATCATCCCGATCTGCCCGATGACGCCTCCGCCGCCGTTCTCGGTGAACCACAGATTGCCATCGGGGCCCGCCGTGATGAAATAGGGATGGGAGCCGACGGTGGGGGTGGCAAACTCAGTGATGGTATGGGTCGTCGGGTTGATCATCCCGATCTGGTTGGCTTGCGACTCGGTGAACCAGAGGTTGCCGTCGGGGCCCGCCGTGATGATGAATGGATAAGCATTGGCGGTGGGGACCGTGAATTCGGCGATGGCGTGGGTGGTGGGGTTGATCATCCCGACCTCGTTGGCGTAGGGATCGGTGAACCAGAGGTTGCCATCGGGGCCCGTCGTGATCCCCCTGGCGACGTCATTACCGTTGGGGACGGAGTTGAGGGTGAACTCGGTTACGCCGTCGGTCGTCGGGTTGATCATCCCGAGATAGGAGTGGCCCGTGGTGCCGTTATAGCCGGTGAACCAGAGGTTGCCGTCGGGACCGGCCGCGATCGCGTTGGGGACGTCATTGGTGGCCGGGAGAGGGACCGCGGCGATGGCGTGGGTCGTGGGGTTGATCATCCCGAGGTCGCCGCCGGTCCCGATGATGGTGAACCAGAGGTTGCCGTCGAGACCCGCCGCGATCTGGTAGGGCTGGTTTCCGCTCGGGAGGGGAAACTCGGTGATGGGCGGGCCGCCCGACAGCAGGCACCGATCTTCCAGCCCTTCGAGCTGGAGCCGCGCCCGGGTCCGGTCGGCGGGCCGGCAATGGCAATGGGCGCGGGCGCGGTTTCTCCCCGACGGAGCCAATCTCCATGCGGCAAGTCGTTCGTGAAACAGGGCTCGAATCGGCATGGTCGGTCGGTCTCCTCTCCTCTGGTCCATCGGCGACTCATCAATCAAGAATAATGAATAAGATCATAAAATTGGACGCCGGGTGCCGGTCGTGTGGGCGGCCGAGCACCCGGGCGATTCCGGACCGGACACGTCTCACCGCCGCCGTACCGGCAGCAGGGTGTCGAGGAAGTCCGGACTCTCCAGCGCCTGGAGGATGAGCCCCGGGCTGGGAATCATCGAGGCGGTGGTCGGGGCCGATTCCGTCGGGTCGATCGAGAGCGAGCTTGTCAACGGATCGACGACCGGGCTCAGGGGGATGATCTCCACGGGCCCGGCCGCGGTCGCTGGGGCCGCGGTGGAGACGGCCGATGACGCCGACCCCGAGTTGACCGTGATGCCGAGGCTTGTGGTGCTAGGAAGGTAATTCCCATCGCCGCTGTAGGAGGCCGTGATAGTCTGGGTCCCGACCGGCAAGGCCGATGTGGTGAGAGTCGCGCTGCTGGCGGAGAGCGTGACGCTCCCCAGGTCGGTGTTGGTTGTGGTGTCGAAGAAGTCGACGCTGCCGGTGGGCGTGGCGGGCCGGGAGCTGGCCGACACCGTGGCGGTGAAGGTGACCGCCTGGCCGGAGGTGGAGGGATTGGGCGAGGCGCTGAGCACGACGGAGCTGGCGATCTGCGCGACCGTGATGGTGAGACTCGTGGTGCTCCGCAGGGAATTGCCATCGCCGCCGTACGTGACGGTGATCGTCTGGGTCCCGATCGGCAAGGTGGGCTTGATGCTCAGGGCCGCGCTGCCGCCGGAGAGGGTGGTGCTTCCCAGGTCCTTGCCGGTCGTGGTGTCGAAGAAATCGACGCTGCCGGTCGGAGTCGGAGCGCCTTGGGCACCGGCCGTCACCGTGGCGGTGAGCGTGACCGTCTGGCCGTAGTTGACCGGATTGGGCGAGGCGCTGGCCACGGTGGTGGTTGTGTCGAGACTGGTGGGGTTGTAACGCACCAGGGCAAAGTCTTGGGTGCCGGTGTTGAAAGCGACATCCGCCGTCCCCGCATCGACGATCATCGCCTGGTTGTTGATCGTCTCGATCCCGGTCGCGACGGTATACTGCACGACCTCGTACGGCACCTGTGTCACCACGGCGCCCCCCGCGCCGAACGTCGAATCGAGTGAGCCATCCGCATTCAGTCGCACGGTGGCAAACCCCCAAGTCGCCAGACCATGTGGGTCGCGGCCCGTGACTACCAGGCCCGCGGCCACCATCTGACCGTTGGGCTGGAGGACGACCGAATCGCCCTGTGCCGTGGCACCCAGGTCGACCAGCGTATAGCCCACGCCGCTGCCGAAGGAGGTGTCGAGGGTCCCGTTCGCGTTGTAGCGAGCCACCACGAAATCGGAATGCCCGTTGGCCCCGGCCGCCGTCCCCAACTCCACAATCGCGCCATTGGGCTGGACCAGGACGCTGCTGCCGGTGGCGTTGCTGGTCGTGACGCCGGTCGGGGTGATGGGCGTGATCGCAATCCCGTTGGTGCCGAAGGACAGATCCCGCGTCCCGTTGGCCAGGTAATGGACCAGCGCCAGGTCTTGTTCGGTGGTCGTCCAGCTCAGCGACCCGGAGCTCGTTGTGACCTCGGTCTCGGTCACGTAGGTGCCCGCGACGAGGATGCTGTTGTCCGATTCCAGGGTCCCGCCGCTCGGGCTGAAATACTTATACACGGTGGTGGTTCCCCCTCCGGAGTTGGGGGAGGACGTCGAGGTGTCGAGCGAGGTGTCCATCACCGTGCCGGAGCTGCCGAAGCTGGCGTCCAGGGCGCCGTTCGACTTGTAGAGGGCCAGCGCCACGTATTGGGCAACCATGGAGTCGGGATTCGCCACGCCCACGGCGACGATCTCTCCGTCCGACCGCAGCAAGACGGTGTTAATCCCGGCTTCGCCATCGGATGATGGGAATGCTGTGGTGACCTTGCCCCCTTTGCCGAAGGTGCTGTCGAGGCTGCCGTTGGTATTGTAGCGGGCCAGGGCGAATTGCGACTCGTAGATGAACAGGTTGTAGTTGTAACCGTACGTATCGGTTCCGCCCGCCACGATCTTGCCGTTGCTCGGTTGGACCACGATGGAGTTGACTGTGGCGCCGTAATCGGACTTGTTGAACGTTGTGGTCACGACGCCCTGACTGCCGAATGTGGAATCGAGGGTTCCGTCGGTGTTGTAACGGACCAAGCTGAAGAGCGAAGTGTAATTGGGTTGCTCAACGTCGCCCCCGACCACGAGCTTCTGATCGGACGGCTGGACGGCAAGGGCGAACGCCTGAGAATCAGGACTTCCCTTGACTTGCGTCGTGACGACTCCTCCGGTGCCGAAGGAGAGCAAGGTGCGCCCCTCGAGGGACTCGACGCCTCCACGGAACGACCGGGGGCGCCGGCCGTGCGGCGATCGGCGGCCATCGAGTGATGTGCCACGATTCTGGGAACCGCGGATCAGGGCCGGGGGCATGAAGCGTGAAAACATGGTCGAGGTCTCCATCGAGAGGTTGGGGATGCCGAATTCCGATCTTGGATGGCGGTCCCGGCGCGCAGTTCGAGCGGCCTGGCCCGTCAGAGTCATTTGCTTAAGAAGGCAATCGGTGTCGAGGCAGCCGGCGGCCTCAGATCCTGGATTCACGGTGCCGGCTCGGGTTTCCCTGGGGCGGGCTCGGCGATGAGCCCGGCGTTCGCGTTCACGGCTTCGATCGTCGCCGTGCGTCTTCCTCCTTCGTGCCGGATGACTTGGGATGGTCGGTCATGCCCAGGAGGGCCGAGGCCTCGGCGCGGAGGTGAAGCAATTCCTCATCCGTCGGCCTGTTCTTATCCATCCAGGCGATGGCCCCGTCGAACCAGGAGCGGGCCCGTTCCTTGTCCCCTTTCTG
Source organism: Isosphaeraceae bacterium (assembly GCA_021324445.1). GTDB lineage: Bacteria > Planctomycetota > Planctomycetia > Isosphaerales > Isosphaeraceae > JAJPJC01. The sequence continues at coordinate 20,816 of JAJPJC010000233.1, read as the reverse complement.
CCAGTGGGCCATGGCCAGGAACAATCCGTCGGATGCCTCGCCGCCCCAACGCGGCTTCATCGAGGGCTCCCAGCCGTCGGATGCCTCGCCGGCGGAACGCAGCTTCCTCGCCTGCTCCAGGGCGCTGATCGCACCCAGCCAGTCGCCGGCGCGGTAGCGTGCCGCACCCAGCGTATTCCAGAAGGGCCCTACCTTCGGGATCAGTTCGATGGCCTGCTGGGCGAGTGAGACGGCCCGGGACGGGTCGCGCACCTGGGGATCGGGGCAGTTGGCGAGCATCCGCGCCAGGCGGGCCCGACAGGAGGCGAGATCGCTCCGGAACTCGCGCCGGCCCGGATCGCTGGTCTCCAGCCGCTCGTAGAGGTCGAGGGCCCGGCGGTATTCCTGGGCCGCCTCCCCGAATCGTCCGGCAATCCTCAGCAATTCGGCCAGATTATCCCGGCCATCGGCGAGGTCCTTCTGGTGGCCGGGGACGTCCGGGAATCGGGATGCCAGGCTCTGGAACGCGTCGAGCGCCCGCCGATACTCTCGCTCCGCCTCGGGAAGTTGACCGGACTCCTTCAGCATGTTGCCCAGGTTGCAGTAGCTCTGGGCCAGGTCCCGGCCGTATCGCGGGACGTTCGGGAAATCGGCAGCGATCGCCTCGCCGAGGGCGATGACTTCGCGCATCGCTTGCACGGCGCCCACCCGATCGCCCAGTTGGATCCGGACCACCGCGAGATTCTCCTGGATGTTCGTGAGGAATTGCCGGTATTTCAGGATCCTCGGCGCGGCCTTCACGGCCGCGCGCTGGTGCGGGAGGGCGCGCTCAAAGAGAGCGCGGGCCCCGGCCAGATCGCCGCGCTGGAAGGCGATCACTCCCAGATTGAGCAGCCCGCCTCCGACAGTGTGCTGGCATTCGGCATCATCGGGTGACCGGGCCGCCAGCGGCTGCAACAGGTCGATCACCTCCCGGAAGGCTGTCTCCGCCTCGGCGAGCTGGCCGGCGCTCATCAGGACGACGCCAAGGTTGTTCTGGGCCCCGGTCTGGTCCTTGAGGATCTCGGCCGCACGAGCCTCGACGGGCGGCACAGCGCGCCAGAGAGCCAGAGCCAAGCGGAATTCCCGAATCGCCTCGGCATCGCGATCCTGATAGTGCAGGACGTTTCCTCGTCGGTAGTGAGCCTTGGCCAGTTCCACCTTCAACTCGGAATCCTCCGGTGTGGAGGACGAGAGGTCCCCGAGGATGGCGATCGATTGCAAACACGCTTCGTCGGCCTGGGCGTGCCGGCCGAGGAGCGAGTTGACCTCGCCGATGCTCCGATAGGCGCGACCAAGCTCCCGGCGGAGCGCGGGTTCGTCGCTCCGCTGCTTGAGGAACTCCTGGTAGAACCGCAGGGCCTCCTCCAGCAGCGCCCGACGCACCGGCTCGGCCTGCGGCACGTCCGCCAGCGTCTTACTGCCGACTTCGGCCAGCATCCGGTCCACGGCATCGCGGGCCAGGCGGTAATTCGCCTCAGCCCGGTCGCGCTGGAAGAATGCGTCGGCCCGGGCACGCCGGGCGAGGACAGCCTGCCAGACGCTCACGGCCGTGCCCACGATCAGCGCCAGGGCGACGAGGACTGTCGTGGTCAGCACCACGCGATTGCGCCGGGCGAACTTGCGGAACCGATACCACGCCGAGGGTGGACCGGCCTCGACCGGCTCGCCGGCCAGGTAACGCTCGACGTCCCGGGCCAGGCCGCTAGCCGTCTCATACCGGCGTCGGCGGTCCTTCTCCAGCGCCTTCATCGCGATCCAGTCCAGCTCGCCGCGCAGCAGCCTCGTCAGCCGGGCCGGTTCGGTGTGCCGCCGCGCCGAGATCGACGGCAGCGTGTCTTTCGACTCCGACAGCCGCGTGCTCGGCTTGGGCGGCTCCTGCTCGCGGATGATCCGCCGCAACTCGTCGAGCGCGGCCGTGCGGAAGGTGAACTGGTCGAAGGGCGTTGTGCCGGTCAGGAGCTCGTAGAGCAGCACGCCCAGCGAATAGATATCACTGCGGGTGTCGACATCCACCGCGGACAGCTCGGCCTGCTCCGGGCTCATGTACAAGGGCGTGCCGATGAGCTGGGCGAAGCCGGTGAACAGCGTCTTGTCGGTCAGGCTCTGACCAGTCGCCTTGGCGATGCCGAAGTCGATCACCTTGGGCAGCGGTGTCCCGTCGAGCGAGGTCACCAGGACGTTTGTCGGCTTGAGGTCCCGGTGGATGATCCCCTTCTGGTGCGCGTGCTGCACGGCCTGGCAGACCTGCGTGAACAAGCCCAGCCGCTCGGGGATCGACAGGCGCTGCTGGTCGCAATACTCGGTGATCGGGATGCCGCGGACCAGCTCCATGACGAAGTAGGGCCGGCCTGACTCGGTAGCCCCGGCGTCGAACACCCGGGCGATGCTGGGATGGTCCATCATCGCCAGCGCCTGGCGCTCGGCCTCGAACCGGGCGATGACCTGCTTGGTATCCATCCCCGGCTTGATGATTTTCAGCGCCACCTTGCGGCGCAGGGGCTGGGTCTGCTCCGCCATGTAGACGACGCCCATGCCGCCTTCACCGATCTGCTCCAGCAGCTTGTACGGGCCGATGACTGTGCCGGGGCCTTCCATCGCCTGGGGTGGGGTGAGCGTCAGGGTCGGACCCGCGGCCGGTGCATTCAGGAAACTGCCCACCTTGGGCTGGAGGTCGAGCAGCCGCTCGATCCGCCCGCGCAGATCCGGATCCCCGGCACAGACCTCGTCGAGATAAGCTGCCCGGGCCTCGGGAGACTCGCGCTCCATCGCGGCGAAGAAGACCTCATCGATGCTGGGGGTTGGGCGGCTCATGGTCGGGACCCATCTTCGTCATGTTGAGGACCAACCGGGGCGTCCTCTGTAAGACAGTGCGAAATCGGCAGTCGCGGCGCCTCACGGGCGGGCGATTTTTTCCAGGTTCCTGGCTCAACTCCACCCCGAGGGCGGCGTCGAAGAGGACTCACCGCAGAGACCGCAGAGATCGCAGAGAGAAAAACCGAGAAGACGGAATGTCTCACGATGCCTCCCGGGCGAACACCGGCGCACCGAGCCATCCCCGACCGAATCGACTGAAGTGGCTCCGATTCGAGACCGGTCCTCGTCCTCTCTCGGGTCGTCTCGGCTTGCTCGCTCTGCGGTCTCTGCGATCTCTGCGGTGAATCTTTTCCTGGGATCTCGGCTGGCTCTGCGGTGGGCGAGCGCCGAGGCGTCTCATTGTTTCGGATCAGAGGACCGGTGGCCTGCATCGTTCAGCTCGCCAAAGAGCCAGACCCGGGCATAAGCCCAGTAGCGATCGGCCGTGGCGCGCGAGATCCCCAGTACGCGGGCGGCGTCCTCAACCGAGAGCCCCCCGAAATAGCGGAGCTTGACCAGCTCGGCCTTAACTGGGTCCTCGGCTGCAAGTCGGGACAGGGCCTCGTCGACCGCCAGGATGTCTTCAGACGGCGCGTCCTCCGGCACGTCGACGCCGTCGAGATCGACCCGCTGGAGGTCGCCGCCATGCTTACCGGCGCGTTTGCGCCGGGCGTTCTCGATCAGGATGCGGCGCATCGCCTCGGCGGCGGCCGAGAAGAAATGCCCCCGACTGTTCCAGGTCGGCATCTCGGAGCCGATCAAACGCAGATACGCTTCGTGCACCAGGGCGGTGGCCTGGAGCGTCTGGCCGGGCGACTCGCGGGCCAGCCGCTGCGCGGCCAGCTTGCGCAGCTCCTCGTAGACCAGGGGGAGCAATTGCTCCGGCGCCTTGGGGTCGCCTTGCTCGATCGCCGAGAGGATCCGGGTCACGTCGTTCATCGACACGGCCGCCCATGGCCGCCCCGGTCGTCGATCGACGCAGCCAGCCCGAGCCCCAGCGCCATCGCTCGTCGAGGTCTCACCCGGGCCGGCAGGACTGTCGGAGCGGCTCAACCCATCATAACTCCCGGCGGCGGGCCGGGATAGCCCCTGAACGATCCGAGTCGCCGGATTCGTGGAACGTGTCGACCCTGGAGTTGGCAACCTTCAATGAGGAAAGCCGGCTGGGTGCCGTCACCCCAGCGGCGATGCGTCGCAGACGATCTCAGCCAACGCGCGTTTCCTGGAGACTTGAGCATCATCCCCGGGACCGAGTGCCCGCCACTTGAACCCGGAGCACCCGCCGCGCCGCGTGTTGGATTTCGCCCCGAAGCGGGCACCACAGACCAGCCCAGGGCAACGCCCTGGGGGACCGGGAGAACGTGATGGTTCCTGCCCTGAAAGGGCGCAACAGGGCGTCCCCTCCCCGGCGTGCCTTCCCGATTCCTGGGCGAGCGACGGGGCCGGACGGCGTGGCCTGTCGCGCCCTTTCAGGGCTGTTCCGAGGGGGATCGCGGGGTTCCCAGGGCGTTGCCCTGGGCTGGTTTGTTGAGACCCCTTCGGGGCAGGGACCAGAGCGGTTTCTGGCCCGGTGATGATGCTAGACTCTCGTTTCCCGTCCGAGTTCCTCTTCGGTCAGGGTGAACGTGTCGACTCCGTACTCGCCGAGTTTGCTCAGGAAGACCGCCCGGGGGATCCCGGCCAGCTCCGCGGCCGCACCCGAAGAGAGCCGGCCCAGCTCGTAGAGCTTGATCGCTCCCGCCAGCCGAAGCTCGGCGCCGAGCTCGCTCGGATTCAGTCCGAGGGCCGCCAGCGTCTCATCGGGGATCGTCCACGTGATCTGGCTCATGATAGCGCTGCGCCGTCAGGGGTCGGACCAGCGATCCGTGTGAATCCGAAGGAGAGTCCCGCAGAGCTAGTCTACCGGCTCTCTCGCCCAGAAGTCACCTGGCTTTCCTCTTGACAACCCGCCGATCTCGACTACGATAAAACCAGAACTAAAAAACCAAATCCACCGTGTCACCCCGCAACCTGGGGAAAGGAGGACTCTCATGGCGCGACCGGCGGCGAAGGAGCTGACGGAGCGTGAGCTCGAGGTGATGCACGTCTTCTGGAATCGTGGGGAATCGACGGTCGCCGAGGTCCGCGAGGCGATGGCGGCCGGGGGTCTGGACCGGGCGTACACGACGATCGCGACGCTGGTCCGGATCCTGGCGGACAAGCGGTTCCTGATCCAGACCAATCAGGAGCGGCCGTTCACGTATCGGCCGGCGCGGTCGTACGAGGAGGTCTCGCGGAAGCTGCTGGGCGAGCTGCTCGACCGGGTCTTTCGCGGCTCGCGGGAGTTGTTGCTGGTGCGCCTGATGGAACAGAGGTCGCTGACGGCGAAGGAGCGCGCCTTGCTCGGAGACGTCCTGCGGCAACCGGAGAAACGACGGTGAACACGCTCGGCCTGACCCTGCTGGAGAGTATCGCGCATGCGACGGGTTTCGCGCTTGCCGGCATCCTGGCCTACCTGGCCCTGCGGCGTGTGGGTCCGGCGGCGGGCTCGCTCGCGGCCGTCTCGAGCTTGCTAATCATGGTGCTGGTCTCGCTGGCCGTTCTCTCTCCCTGGCCACGCTGGTGGACCCTCGTTCCCGAGGACTTTGGTTCGGAGGCGGCGAGTCGCCGCGCCGAGGCGCCCCTGGGGGACTCGTCCACGACCCATGCAGACTCAGATAGGTCGCTGAGTCCTCCATCCGCCATGCCGCCGGGTTCCAAGCCGGCGAGGCTGCGGTACGAAATCTCGGACCAACCGACGATGGTCGCCCTGATGCTGGGCGAGCTGTGGCGACCCGGGGCGGAGCGCGACCGGCAGCGCTGGGGCTGGCGGGAGTGGCTCGCGGTCGGCTGCCTCGCCAGCCTCGCCCTGGGCCTGGCTCGCCTGGGCCTCGGTCTTTGGGGAATCGCCCGGCTGAGGATGCGGAGCCGGCCGATCGACGACCGCGAGCTGGATGACGCGGTCGAGGTTCTCCGTGCCGAACTGGGTTGTACCCGTCGCGTCGCGGTGCGGGAGCTGGCCGCGCTGGCCACGCCGGCCACGATCGGCTGGCGACGGCCGCTCTTGCTCCTGCCAGGCGACTGGCGCGAGTGGAGTCCGGCCGAGCGCCGCGCCGTGCTGGCGCACGAGCTGGCGCATGTCCACCGCGGCGATTTTCTGGCGGGCCTGGCGGGTCAGCTCAGCCTGGCGCTGCACTTCTATCATCCCCTGGCGCACTGGCTGGCGGCCCGGCTCCGGCTGGAACAGGAGCTGGCGGCCGACGCCTGGGGCGCCCGGCTCTCAGGCGGCCAGTCGTCTTATCTCGCGACGCTGGCCCAGATGGCCCTGCGCCGCGACGGCCGCGCCATCACCTGGCCGGCCCGCGCATTTCTCCCGTCTCATGACACCTTTGTTCGGAGGATCGACATGCTGCGCAAGAGTAAGCCCCTCCGTTGTGTCTCCTTGCCCGTCGGGGGGCGGGTGCTGACTGTCGGCGTCCTCGCGGCGCTGGGCCTGCTGGTCGCCGGCCTGCGCGGGCCGGCCGGCGGCCCTCCCGCGCAGGCCCAGGACCAGCCGGTCGCCGCCGCGCCGGCCGGCGACGCATCGTACAACCTGGCATTCCTCCCGGCCGAGGCCAGGATGGTACTGGCGATTCGCCCTGGGGATTGGCTCCGGCGGAGCGAAGTCCGAGGGATCGTGCGCGATGCGAAGCAAGGAGGTCTTCTCGCAGGCGCGACCATCGTCGCCCCTGAGGAGATCGAGCAGGTGCTGCTGTTCTGGGAAGGGACCTCCGACTTCGCGGCGGGGCACTCGACCTTGATCCCGCCGCCTTCAGGACTGGTCCTGCACAGCTCCAAGTCGCAGGACTGGAAGGACGTGCTCGCCCGGGTGACCGGCGCATCCGACGGGAGAGGTCATGGCTTCATGCAGAAAACCCCCCCGCAGGAAGCCCGCCATGATGGCCAGACCTACTTCCGACAGGCGAGACTCTTTCCCGAGCAGTCGTGGTGTGCCTTCGCGCCGGACGACCGAACCCTGGTCGTCACCCACGAGGAGCTGCTCAAGGAGCTGATCGAAGACCGCAAGGTCCCGGCACCGCGCCGTTCCTGGGACGAAGCCTGGAAGAGGGTCGCCAAGGGTCGGGTGATGCTGGCGCTGGAGACCCGCTGGCTCCGGCGGCGGATCGCCCTGGGAATGTCCGGCGATCCCCAGGCGCCGGGACATCGACCCGATGCGATGGTGAAGCTCGAGACGTTCTCACCGCTCTACGAGAACGCTCGATCCTATGCCATGGGCATCGACACTTCCGACAGGGGGTTGACGATCGACCTCATGGCCACAGCGGGGTCCGAGCAGGATGCCAGGTCTGTGGCCGAGACGATGCAGGCCCTCTTGACCCTCGGCAAGAATGCGGTGCGCGGCCTGCGTCGCGATTCCGGCCAGAAGCCGAGCGAGGGCCTGGATTGGGTCCTCCAGGCGGCGGATTCCCTCCTGGAGAAGGCTCGGGTCGTGACGTCCGAGAACTTCGTGCATCTCCGCGCCGAGTCCTCGGTCGACCTCGCCGAGGGGATTCGGCTGGTCGTACCGGCCGTCACCACCGCCCGGGCCGCCGCCCGCCGCACGATGAGCGTCAACAACCTCAAGCAGATCGCGCTGGCGTTCCACAATTACCATGACGCCAACGGGTGCTTCCCCTCCCCGGTCCTGCTGGGCGGCAAGAACAAGTCGATTCCCTATAGCTGGCGGGTCGCGCTCCTGCCCTTCCTCGCCCAGCAGGACCTCTACAACCAGTACAACTTCGACGAGCCCTGGGACGGTCCCAACAACCGCAAGCTGCTCGACAAGATGCCGGCGATCTACACTTACCCCGGTCCCGACGGCTCGCCGTCGAGCCCGACCAACAGCTCGTACTTCGTCTTCACGGGCCCATCGACCGTACTGAGCGTCGGTCCTGGCCAGGGGCCTGCTGGGGGCGCGGCGGGCATGATCGGCCCGAAGGGCGCGGTCCCAGGCGGGGCGAAGGCTGCCGCGGTCCCGGCCGGGCCCGGCATCGCGGACATCACCGATGGGACTTCGAACACCATCCTGGCCGTCGAGGCACAGCGCGAGATTCCCTGGACCAAGCCGGAAGACATCCCCTTTGAACCCAAAGGTCCCTTGCCCGAGCTGGGCGGGTTCACGCCGGATGGCTTCAACGCGGTCTTCGCCGACGGTGCGGTGAGGTACATCAAGAAGTCGATCGCACCGGTGGTCCTGCGCGCCTTGATCACCCGAGATGGAGGCGAGCCCCTCGGTCGCGACTCATTTTGAGATCGCTCGTCCGGATCGGGACTCGGACCAATCGTCCGATCTCGGTGCTCGGATGGGACAACCATTCGCCGGCAGGCCGGGCGGCTCTGCGCAGGGGAGCTGGCCCGGCTTGCCGCGCGCGCCGGGCGCACGATCTGCCTTGAGGGGCGCGCGCCTGGTATACTGGAGGGATTCAAGGCCCGAGACGAGGGAGGATTGCCCATGAGCACGATGATCGGGACCGAGCCGGAAGTCGAACTCCGGCCCGAGACGAGGCCCAAGATCGAGGTGACGCCCGAGGAATTGCTGGCCATGCCCGATGGGGGGCGTTACGAGCTGATCGACGGTCAGTTGAAGGAGCGCAAAGTGAGCTTCTTATCCACGGTGATCTCGGGGGAGATTGGTCGCGTCCTGGGCAACCATTCTCACGAGCACAACTTGGGGTGGCTCCCTTCGGCACAACAGGGCTACCGTTGTTATCCCTGGAGCCCCGGCCTCGTGCGGATGGCCGATGTTTCGTTCATCCGGGCCGAGCGTGTGACTCCCGAGCTCTGGGCCGAGGGACATGTGACGATCCCTCCGGATCTGGCCGTTGAGGTGGTCTCTCCCAACGATGAGGTCGATCAGCTCGATGAAAAGGTCAAAGAATACCTGCGAGCGGGGGTCAAGCTGGTCTGGGTTGTCCGCCCCGTCCTCCGCGCCGTGGAAGTCTTCCGCAGTGATAAGACGGTCAGTTGGCTGTGGGCCGACGATGAACTGTCGGGCGAGGATGTGATTCCGGGGTTCCGTTGCCGGGTCGGCGATCTCTTCCCCAAGGAAGCCGAAGCCGCCGCGCAGTCGAAGCCGCCGCGCAGCCGGCGGCCACGACCCAAGCCCCCCCGCTCGTGAGGTGAACCAACTCGATCGGTCGTCGAAACCTGCCTCTGCTGTCGAGCGAGCGAGCCATGTTTGATCCCCAGGCCACGACCGAGGAGTACCTGCCGCGCGATCGCCCGGCGGTGATGGCACCAGCGTCGACATCGCCGGCAACCGACAGCTTCGTCCCCGATCACCGGCTGGTCGCCGGGGGCGGCGCCCAGCTTGCCTCGGAGACGCGGGGGCTGCTCCATCAGAGGCTCCGGGCGGCGGTGCTGGTCATGGTCATCGGCTTCGGCCTGTTCTTCGTCCGGGCGTTGTGCCTGTATAACCTCGAGTCGCTCGCCGTCGTGTTCCATGCGCTGCTGCTGGTCTTCCTGGTCCTGAGCTTCGCGCTTTTGTCCAGCACCTGGAGGCCCACGCTCCGCGAGCTGAGGGCCTTCGAGCTGACGTTGTTCGCGACGGTCGTCATCTTCTTCATGGCGGCGCAGTACACCGCGATGCTGCGCCGGGTGCGCGAGGACAACCCGATGCTGTTCCTGGCGGCCGTGAAGAGCAGCGTCCTGTGGACGTTCGCGATGATCCTGACCTACGCGATCTTCATCCCCAACACCTGGAGGCGCGCCGCCCGGATGATCATCCCGATCGCGTTGACGCCGATGGTGGTCCCCTGGGTCCTGGGCATGCTCCACCCCGAGTCGTACGAGGTCGCGGTCCGCGCGGCCAATCTCGAGCAGGTCAGCGAACATGGGCTGGTCCTGCTCGTGGGCGCCTTCACGGCGATCTTCGGCACGCACATCATCAACACCTTGCGGACCGAGGCCCACGCCGCGCGGTTGCTCAACCAGTATCGGCTGGGCCGCAGGCTCGGCGGCGGGGGCATGGGCGAGGTCTTCCTGGCCGAGCACCAGATGCTCAAGCGGCCGTGTGCGGTCAAGCTGATCCGGGCGGAGCGGGCCGGCGATGCCCATGCGATTGCCCGGTTCGAGCGCGAGGTGCGGGCGACCGCGCAGTTGTCGCACTGGAACACCATCCTGATCTTCGACTACGGCCGCAACGACGACGGCGCGTTCTACTACGCAATGGAGTACCTGCCGGGTCTGAGCCTGGACCGCCTGGTCCGCCGCTACGGGCCGCTGCCCCCGGGCCGGGTGATCTACCTGCTCCGCCAGGCGTGCGACGCGCTGCACGAGGCCCACGAGGCGGGATTGGTCCACCGGGACATCAAGCCGGCCAACCTGTTCGCCGCCGCGCGGGGCGGCCGGTACGATGTGACCAAGCTGCTGGACTTCGGCCTGGTGAAGACCTTGCAGGGAGATCAGTCGGTGCAGCTGTCCCAGGAGGACACGGTCGCTGGCTCGCCGCTGTATGTCGCCCCCGAACAGGTGATCCACAGTCAGCCTCCCGACCGCCGCACGGATATCTACTCGCTGGGGGCGGTCGCCTATTACCTCCTGACGGGCCAGCCTCCCTTCCTCGGCTCCAGTGCGATGGAGGTCATGATCGCGCACACCCGGGACCCGGTGGTGCCACCGTCGAGCTTGCGGCCCGAGGTTCCCGCCGACCTGGAGCAGGTGGTCCTCCGCTGCCTCGCCAAGAAGCCGGCGGATCGCTACCCCGACACCCTGAGTCTGGCCGAGGCCCTGGACGCCTGCGTCGACGCGAGAGAGTGGTCGCCCCGGCAGGCCGCCGAGTGGTGGCAAGCCCACAAGGACGACCCGGAGCCCGAGGCGGCACCGGTCTGGCCGGCGACCGCAGCCGGCGACGCCGTGCCGGCGGAGGGGGGCGGGTCGGTCTCTGCCTCCGCCGAGGCGCTGGAATCGGCCGAGGCGCCGCGGTTCCTGTGATCTCGGACCGGACCGATCGATGCCCCCGCTCAACCCGCCGGCGCGCGATGATGCCACGCATCCCCACGCCTCACGAGCCGATCGAGGAGACTGCGAGCCGACCCTGGCTGACGGAGCGGCTCGACGCCACGGTCTACCTGGCGTTTGCCTTCGACATCGGCGATGCGATCGACCTGGACCGCGCACGGCGGATCCTGCAAGGAGAGCCGGGGCGACTGCCGCGGCGGCGGCGGACGCCGGAATCGATCGGCTACAGGCCGGCGCCGATCCGCGTGGAGGTTGAGCCGGCGGGGATCCGTCTGCCGTGCGATGGGTCGTTCCCCCGGCCGCCGCGCGGCGAGCTGACCCTCTTCGACTTCGGCGCGATCTCACTGGCCGTGCAGTTCTTCATGACGGCGACCCCCGCCGCGCTCCTGGAGCTGGCCGGCCGGCTGGCCGAGCCGGCTCCCTTGACCGAGGCGGCGCGCCAGCTTCTCAGCCCCTGGCTCCGGCAGATCCAGCCTGCGGTCTCCGACTACGCTCTCAGTGCGATGAGCGAGGAGTACATCGTCTTCCAGCTCGCCCAGCGCCGCACCGGCTGGCTCGAGCACCACGCCGACTGGATCGCCGGGTTGGTCCGTCTGGAAGCGGAGCCGCTCAGCCCGAGCGAAGTCCGCGAGGCGACCCGCCTGAGCCTCTCCTATACACCCAGCGACCTGGTCGTGCTCGACTGGGCGGCCGGCTTCGTCGCCGATACCGATTGTGCCGATACCTTGCAGGTCATCGAGTTCGCCAACGTCCAGCTCCTGGAGTTCCGCCACATTGACGACCGGCTCGATGATCGCCTGGAGGCCGCCTACCGCCTGATTCGCCCCGAGCGCCGTGCCCGCTGGCCCAGCCGGCTCTGGCGGCTCCACGGCGACGCCGTGCGACAGATCCGCGAGCTGGAGATCGAGGCGACCAGCCTCTTCGAGAGGGTCGATAACGCCCTGAAGCTGATCGGCGACCATTACCTGGCACGGGTCTTCGAACTCGCCTCGACGCGGTTCCACCTCCGCGGCTGGCACCAGAACATCCGCCGCAAGCTGGAGACCGTCGGCGACGTCTACGACCTCCTGGTCCAGCAAGCCGGCGGCCAGCGGATGGAAGCCCTGGAGATCATCGTCGTCGTGCTGATCGCCCTGGAGATCGTGCTGGCCATCCTCCGGCATTGAGCCCGCAACTGCCTGGCCGCTCGCGCGTTCAGAGTCTGTTCCGGAAGCGGTTCTCTGGGCTTTCGGCAGCGCCGTGCGCGGTGTGACCACGGGCGTGAGCCCGTGGTTCGGGCGGGGACCCTCCAGCCTCGCACGTCAGTGCGATCCCCTGGCCTCCGGATCGGGCTGACGCCCGAGGCTGGAGGACGTTCGTCCCGTCCGAACCAGGCACTGACGGGCAGGGTCACAGCCCACCGCTCATGGCCATCGCATGGTTTTCCAGTTCTCAGTACGGAACAGACTCTCAATGGTGGTAGATCACGGCCTGACCCTGATCGGCTTCGCCCCCGCCGGCGGCGCGGGCTTGATCTTCGTCCTGGGGCAGGTGCCGTGAGCCCAGCAGGAAGAACACGCATCCCAGGACCAGCACCGGCGCGACCGAGAGCATGGCCAGGGTCAGGTTGGTGTTCTCGACCGGTTTTGCGCCGAGGGCGGCGAAGAACTGGCCGAGGGATGAACCCGCCACGCTCGGCTTGCCGAACTGCTTGGAGATCCAGCCCACGATGACCGGGGAGCTGATGTCGCCGAACAGGTGGATCAAGAAGATGAAGGAGGCATACCCGGTGGCACGGCGGTTGGCCGGGACGACGTTGGCGGTCACCGTGTTGCACGGCCCGAGGACCATCGAGAGCAGGATCGACGCCCCGAACAAGAACGCCAGCGACGACCAGACCTCGGGATCGAGGATGCCAGCGATGCCCAGCGGCGTGGCCGCCGTGACGGCCACCGCGGCGAAGACCAGGTACGCCCGTCGCGTCACCTTGCGCAACAGGTCCGGCACGAACATCCCCAGGACGATGCCCAGGATGCCGGCGCCCACCAGCAGCAGGCCGATCCACTGGCCGGCCTTGGTCGCCGACATGTGGTGAACGCGCTGGTAGAAGGTCGAACCCCAGGCCGCGTAGGCGCCGGTCGCATAGGTCACGGCAGCCATGCCCGCCGTGTTATAAAGGAACGTCGGCGTACGCAGCAGGACCAGGTAGTCCTTGAGTTGGGGCCGCTCGGCCTTCTGGGACGCCGGACCTCCCTCCGACGCGCCCCGACCCGGGTCGCTGATGACCAACCCGGCAAACGCGGCCAGGAGCCCGGGCAGGCCCACGACGAAGAAGACCGCCTGCCAACCCAGGGCATCGGCGATCTTGCCACCCAGGATGTATCCCAGCGCCGTCCCGACCGGCAGCGCCAGGTAATACACCCCCATCGCCCGACCCCGCTCCTTGATCGGGAAGAGGTCGGAAATCAGCGCCGGCGCGATCGCGCCGTAGCTGGCCTCACCCAGGCCCAGGAGCGCACGCCAGAAGAACATGTGATAGAAGTCGGCCGAGAACGCCGTCCCGACCGTCGCCAGGCTCCAGAGTCCAACCCCGCCGGCGAGCAGGAGCTTGCGGTTGTAGCGATCCCCCATCCAGCCCATCACCGGCGAGACGATCGTGTACACGATCATGAACGAGACGCCCAGCACGCCGAACCAGTCGTCGTCGATGTTCAGGGCACTCTGGATGTGCGTACCGGCCGCGAAGAAGGAGTAGCGATCCACGTAGTTCAGCAAGTTCATCGCGAACAGGACCGCCAGCGCGAGGTACTTGCCGCCGATGGTCGGCAAACTGCGGGATCGCTGGGTCGAAGCCGCGACCGATTCGGACGTCGAGGGATGCATGACCAGGGTTGCCTTAATAGGTCCACGGAACGGGGAACCTGGGGGCCAGCCGCCCTCGGCTGGCCCGAGGCAGCCGCGGCGGCTGCCCCACCGTCCCAACGGTGAGGTTCCAATTGCCGTGGAAGGAAGGGACGATTCGAGATCATTCGGTTATATCGTGGCGCGCCCGGACTGGCGAGATCCGCCAGCCCAACCTCTGAGCCGCGCCTCCGGCACCATGCCGCGCGCAGGGAGAGACCGCAGGGGCTCGGACGGCCGGTCCGAGCACCGCCTGGAGGATCGGTTTTCGTCACAACGCGGCCGCCGTGGCCGTGGCCTCGCGCGGCAGGAACTCGAACCGGGTGCACTGCGAGAAGAATGCCAGGGGGTTGTCGTAGACGACCTTGTGGATCAGCGCCTCGTCGTGGCCGCGGCGGCGCATCTCGAAGATGAACTCGGGGACGGCCAGGGGGTCGCTGTGCCCCCAGTCGCCCGCGGAGTTGACCATGACCCGCTCGGCGCCATAGACCTCGATCAGGTCGGCGGCTCGGGCCGGGGTGCACTTGGTGATCGGATAGAGCGTCATCCCGACCCAGTGGCCGGCGTCCAGGGCGGCGCGGATCGTGTGCTCCTCGACATGGTCGATGCAGACGCGATCCGGGCTGATCCGCCCGTCCTCGCGCAGCATGTCCAGGATCATCCGCGTGCCTTGATACTTGTCCGCCAGGTGGGGCGTGTGCACCAGGACGAGTTCCTGGGTCCGCGCCGCCAGGTCGAGATGCTCGAGGAAGACCGTGGCCTCGTTGCGCGTGTTCTTGTTCAGGCCGATCTCGCCGATGCCCAGCACGCCGGGCCGGTCCAGGAACTCGGGGATCATCGCGATCACCTCGCGGGACAGCGCGACGTTCTCGGCCTCCTTGGCGTTGATGCACAGCCAGCAACCATGCTCGATGCCGTAGGCCGCGGCCCGCCGGCGCTCATACTCGGTCAACTGGCGGAAATAGTCGCGGAACCCCTCGACGCCCGACCGGTCGAACCCCGCCCAGAACGCCGGCTCGCTCACCATCACGCAGCCGGCCAGGGCCATGCGCTTGTAGTCGTCGGTCACGCGCGAGACCATGTGGATGTGCGGGTCGATGTACGCTGACACGGTGTTGTAGCCCCTTTCTGATCAACCACTTGCGTTGTGGGGTGGACGATTGTCCGCCCGACGGACGCTCGCCGTGTTCTCTCGATGATACCAAGTTCGGGGGCGGCCAGCACCTGCCGGATCGCGGCAGGTGCTGCGGATCATGAGTGACCCGACTCTGGACGGTCCGGGCCAAGCCGGTGGATGGGCGCTTCACTCCCGCCGGAGGACTCGCCTGGCGATGGCGGCCTCGAGCCAGGCCGTCCGTTCCACCTCGGCCGCCGCGAACGGGGACCATTCCGCGCGGATGAGTGGCACGTCGATTGTATCGCGGTTGGCGGTGAGCAAGGTTTCGATATCGACCTGGTCTTGGGGTCGGAAGGCGACCATCTTGGTCAGGATCAGCCCCTCGGCGGTGACCACCTGGATCGGATGGCCTTCCGACCATTTCAAGGTCTCGGCCCTCGCCAGGGCATGAGCGTAAAGCGGGAGGACGGGCTTGAGCCAGTCGATCCGGACGCGGCCGAAGGGGAACGAGGTCATATGCTCTCGGACGTATTGCTGGACGACGAGAGCTGGGTCGAGCGAGAAACCCCGTCGCACGAGGTCGTCGAGCAGGCCGGGCAGCGCGATCTGTGGGACATCGAGCAGGCAATCCACGTCCTTCGTGAATCGGACTCGACCGCGCATGTACGTCGCCAAGCCGCCGATTAGCGCGTACCGAATCGAGCGCGCGGCGAACGTCTCGGAGAGAGACTCGACGGCTCGGTTCAGCTCTTCCGATAAAAGCCCAGGGTCAGTAGCCATGGCGGGCGAGGAACTCCCGGATGTTTCGCTGCGCGAGGCGTTCCTGCTCTTCGGAGTACTCCTTGAGCCACTCTGCCTTCGGAGAATTCCTCAGCATCTGCTCACCGACGTTCACCATGCCTTGGAAGCATTGAAGCCGCTCCTCCGGAGAGAGTGCCCGGAAGGTTGCCACGTCTTCGAGGATCACCTCGGTCTCGCTGGGGAACTTCACGGGAAGGTCCATGGTCGTCTCCGCGATCGTGGTCGGCTTGGTCCGGTCCGGTTTGCCAAACGGGGCGCTGCCGCTGGGCGTGCAGGAGTGGATTCAATCCGCATCGAAAACCGCGGCCACGGCGACCGAGAAGCCCGCCAGCAGCACCGACGCCGCCGATTCCCCGCGCCGGTAGAGGCCGGCTTCTTCATAAGCATCCCCGCGCAAACGAAGAACGGTGATCGTCTCCGTTTGCGGGTTGACGATCCAGTATTCCGGGACGTGGCCCTCGGCATAGTCGCCTCGCTTCTCGACCAGATCGCGTTCCGGCTTCTCTTCACTCACCACTTCCAGTGCGAGGTCGGCGCCGAGCCAGAACCGGTTTTGCCGGCGCGGATCGGCGGCCGAGAGCAGGAGCAGAAGATCGGGCTCGCGGAACTTGCCCGGTCGGATTTGCAACCGTAACGGGGCGAAATGGACTTTGCCACCGCGGGGCTCCGCGAAGGCATGAAACACGAGAAACAAGAACTGCAGCACGCTTTGGTGCTTGTCTGTAGGCATGGGTAGAGGTTCCAGGAAACCGTCGGTGAACTCGACCAGCCGGCTACGGTGGTCGGTCAGAACGAGGTACTCGGTCTCGCTCCACTCGCCCTGGGGTGGAAGGAGGTCCTTGAGCATGTCTTTCCACTCCTGGTCAGACGGAAGGGTGGTCGTGAGCTGCGTTGCAGTTGCCATGGCGTGCCCTTGCAAAGGGGGATCGGTTTCCACAGTCAATATAGCCGGAAACGTGACCCTCGGCTACGTCGGTGAGGGTTCGGCGAGCGGGGTGAAGGAGGTCTCGCCGCCGGGTACGGTCGTACCTCTTATGATCCCGGTGCAGAACTCGGCTCCTGGCGATAGCTGGTTCGGGCCGCTCCCCCTGCCGGCTCGCCCGGCACGGAGAACCAGTGGCTGGGATTGAGGTGATGTCCGCCGATGAGCCAGGGGCGCGACGATGCCTCCGCTGTCCAGCCGGCCGCGAGGCCCAGCGCCTCGCGCACGACGGCCGCGATCAGTTCCGGCGCCGGCCCGCACCATCGGATCAGGGTCTTGCCCGCATCCAGCGTCAAGATCGCTCGGCGAAGTGACGCGAGCTCGTGCCCAAGCCCAGGCTCGGATCGGGATCCCGCCTGTGCGACTTCGCTCGTGACGAACAACCCGGCGCTGGCGGCGTTCGGGCCGCCGCCGACGTACCAGGCTGCCGTCTCGCGATCCCAGGGACCTTGCCAATCGAACCGGTCGCGGTAGACGAGGACGCCGTCGTGATGGACTTCCAGTTCCTGGATGATCCGCTCGAACTGATAATGTTCGGCCAGATCGCCCAGACGCTCGTAACGCCCCGGCGTCCAGATGTCGGCCCAGATGAGCTGGGCATCGCCTTCCAGGTCGATCCTCACGCGCTGATGGAAGCGGCAACCCTTGTAGGGGATATTCGGGCCGGGCAGCACCACCAGCCGCGCGCCTGCGGCAGCCCGGATGCGCCATTGCTGGGTGGCGAAGCTCGAGACCGCCGGATGGACTCGCGTGGCGGACTGGCCGGTCACCACGGCGCAGGCCCCTGCCTTCGCCTCGATCTCGATGAGGTGGCCGTCGCCATCCATCAGTCCGGCGGTCGGGTTGAGCAGGTAGAGCAGGGCGGCCGGCTCGTCGCCGAAATGGAACGGGGGCAGGACCCGCAGCGGGACCTGCTGATAGCAGGACCCGAGCACGGTCCGCCCCCCCGACTCGACCAGGCCCAGCCGCACCCCGCCGACCTGCCCGGCCGACCGCTCGGCCAGGCGATAGCCCCGGTATTCCGGCGGTATCAGGAAATCTTCACTCGTGACGCGAATTGCTCGCGGACCCATCGGATCACGTCCTCCACGCCATCGCCCCGGCGCAGGCTGATCAGGCAGAACGGCCGCTCGCCGCGCATCCGCAGGCTGTCGCGCCTCATGACCTCGAGGTCCGCGCCAACGTGAGGGGCCAGGTCGATCTTGTTGATCACCAGCAGGTCGCTGGTGCCAATGCCCGGCCCGCCCTTGCGGGGAATCTTGTCCCCCTCGGCGACGTCGATGAGGAAGATGAAGACGTCGGCCAGCTCGCGGGAGAAGACGGCGGTGAGGTTGTCGCCGCCGGACTCGACGATGACCATCTGCAACTCGGGGAACTGGCGCTCGAAGTTGGCGATGGCGCCGAGGTTGGCGCTGGCGTCGTCGCGGATGGCCGTGTGCGGGCAGCCGCCGGTCTGCACGCCGACGATCCGCTCCAGGGGCAGGACCTGCCGGCGGGACAGGAACTCGGCGTCTTCATGGGTGTAGATATCATTGGTGATGACCGCCAGGTTGATCTCGGGCCAGAGCTCGCGGCAGAGGCGCTCCACCAGGGCCGTCTTGCCCGAGCCGACCGGCCCGGCCACGCCGAGCGTGAAGGTCTTGCGGCGGGGGCCCGCGAATCGCGCAGGGCCGGGCGCACCGCTGTAATCGTGATCGTGGGGATGTTCATGGGGATGGTCCCCCTTGTGGCGCGGCACCGTCGGGCGGAACGACCGACGGCGCGGCGACCGGCCGGCCGGTCGCCAATCCAGCCGGCCTTCAGGATCGGAACAAGCGAGCGTACAGCCGAGTCTGTTCATCGCAGAGTACCTCATAGAACGGGCAGCCGGCGCCGGCCGTCTCCAGCGGCCGCTCGGCCAGGCCACCGGCCAGGTCCGCGATTGCTTCGTGCAGGTAGGCGAGGATCTGCTGGCCGTGGGTATGGCCGACGGGGATCGCCCGGACTCCGGCGCCGATCAGGCCGATAGCAGCTTGATGGAGATACGCCAGGAGGGTCTCGCGGGGCGAGCCGCCCGCGATAGCGCCCAGCATACCGAAGACGGCCGCGTGGTTCCACCGCCGCCGATCGCGGCCGTCGGGCACGGCCGCCTCGAATCGCCCGATCCCCTCCCGGCTCCAGGCCCAGGTGGAGGCCAGCGCGAGTAATTGCTCCCCCATCTCGCGGCTGGCCGTCCGGATCGACGGGGGGGCCAGCGACGACGTCAGGATCGTGTTGGCCAGGGTCACCGCCGGCCAGTCGTCCCGCGCCGTGGATCGACAGGCCGCCGCCACGACCACTCCTTCCAGCGGGCCCAGCGCATGCGTCATCCAGTCGCGGACCCAGCCTTCCAGCGACGCCGCATCATCCACCAGCCCGCTGGCGATGGCCGCCTCCAGGCCCCAGGAATGGGTATAGCCGCCGATCGGCAGCGCCGAGTCGCTGATCTGAAGGAGTCGAAGATTCAACAATCGTTTCTGAGTTGCCAGTTGCCCGTTGCCAGTTCAGGACCGGTCTTGGTCCGGCTGGCAACTGGGAACTGACAACTCCCTACTAAAAGAGGAAATACCGCTGCGCCATCGGCAGTTCCTTGGCCGGTTCCGAGCCCACCTTCTCGCCGTCGACCCAGACCTGGTAGGTATCGGGATCGACGCGGATCTCAGGCGTGGCGTCATTCCGCAGCATGTCCTTCTTGCCGATGTCCCGCGTGTGTTCGACGGCCACGATGTCGCGTTGGAGGCCGTACTTCTCGACGATCCCGTCCTCCAGCGACGCCTTGGAGACGAACGTCATGCACGTCTTCGACAGCGCCCGGCCGTAGTGGCCGAACTGCGGCCGGGGGTAGACCGGCTGGGGCGTCGGGATGCTGGCGTTGGGGTCGCCCATCTGGGCGTAGATCAGGAAGCCCCCCTTGAGGACCAGCTCCGGCTTCACGCCGAAGTACGCCGGCTTGTACAGCACCAGGTCGGCGATCTTGCCCGGCTCGACGCTGCCGACCAGGTGCCCGATCCCGTGGGTGATCGCCGGGTTGATCGTGTACTTGGCGACGTACCGCTTGACCCGGTTGTTGTCGTTGCGGCTGGAATCCTCCGGCAGGGCCCCAAACTGAACCTTCATCTTGTGTGCCGTCTGCCAGCAGCGGAGGATGACCTCGCCGACCCGGCCCATGGCCTGGGAGTCGGAGCTGTACATGCTGATGATCCCGCGATCGTGGAACACGTCCTCGGCGCCGATGGTCTCGGCCCGGATGCGGCTCTCGGCGAAGGCGACGTCCTCGGGGATCTTCCGCGACAGGTGATGGCAGACCATCAGCATGTCGAGGTGCTCGTCGATCGTGTTGACCGTGTAGGGCCGGGTCGGGTTGGTGCTGGAGGGGAGCACGTTGGGGAGCCCGGCGACCTTGATGATGTCGGGCGCATGCCCACCGCCGGCACCTTCGGTATGGTAGGTGTGGATGGCCCGATTCTTGAAGGCGCGAATCGTGTTGTCGACGAACCCCGACTCATTGAGCGAGTCGGTGTGGATGGCGATCTGGATGTCGTACTTGTCGGCCACATCGAGGGCGACGTCGATATTCGCAGGGACTGTCGCCCAGTCCTCGTGGAGCTTGAGCCCGCAGGCGCCGGCGCGGATCTGGTTTTCCAGGGGCCTGGGCAGACTGCTATTCCCCTTGCCGAGTACGCCCCAGTTGACGGGTAGGCCCTCAGCCGCCTGGATCATCCGCATGATGTTCCAGGCGCCGGGTGTGCACGTCGTCGCCCAGGTACCGGTGGCCGAGCCGGTGCCGCCGCCGATCATCGTGGTGAGCCCCGAGGCGATCGCCACGTCGACTTGCTGGGGACAGATCATGTGGATGTGCGTATCGAGTCCGCCGGCCGTGCAGATCATCCCCTCGCCCGCGATCACCTCGGTCTCCGGCCCGACCACCATCCGCGGATCGATGAGAGGCTGGATCATCGGATTGCCGGCGCTGCCGATGCCGACGATCCGGCCGTCGCGGATGCCGATGTCCCCTTTGACGATCCCCCAGTAGTCGATCACGATCGCGTTGGTGATCACGAGGTCGAGGTGGGGCATGCTCATCGGCGCCTGGAACGGGCACTGTCCCAGGCCGTCGCGGATCACCTT
>JAJPJC010000336.1 GCA_021324445.1 Isosphaeraceae bacterium | reverse complement strand
ACCAGACTCGGACGGCGCCATGCCTCCCGATCCCTTGAAATCAGGCCATCCAGGTCTTTCAAGCCCAACGAGTTGCGGCCCTTTCCCGATCGAGCTCCCCGGAACACCGGAAAACTCACTGTCGGAATGTAGGATAGCTTGGCCGCCGGACGTTGGCAAGACACTCGATCTCGCATTTTTCTCAACTTGGGTAACGGGGGGGTCGGTGAAGTCTGCCGGTAGGCCGTCGCGCTCATGCCCCGATCAGGCCAGCAAGCCCTGGATGATCTCGCCGCTGACGTCGGTGAGGCGGAAGTCGCGGCCCTGGAAGCGGTAGGTCAGCTTGGTGTGGTCGAAGCCCAGCAGGTGGAGGATCGTGGCGTGCAAGTCGTGCACGTGCACGCGATCCTTGACCACCTGGAAGCCCAGCTCGTCGGTCTCGCCGTAGGTGATGCCGGGCTTGATGCCGCCGCCGGCCAGCCACATCGTGAAGGCGTTGGGGTGATGGTCGCGGCCGTCGGTGCCGTTGCCCTGGACCATCGGGGTGCGGCCAAACTCGCCCCCCCAGACGACCAGCGTATCCTCGAGCATCCCGCGCTGCTTCAAGTCCTTGACCAGCGCCGCGCAGGCCTGGTCGGTATCCTTGCAGTTCTTCCTGAGGTCGCGGGCCAGGTCGCGGTGTTGGTCCCAGGACTCGTGGATGATCTGCACGAACCGCACGCCGCGCTCCAGCAGCCGGCGCGCCAGCAGGCAGGTATTGGCGAACGACGGCTGGCCGGGCTGGGCACCGTACATCTCGAGGATGTGCTGCGGCTCGTGGGAGAGATCGATCACCTCGGGCGCGGAGAGCTGCATGCGGGAGGCCATCTCGAACGAGTTGATCCGGGTGGCGATCTCGGGATCACCGATCGTCTCGAGCTGGATCTGGTTGAGTTTGCGGACCAAGTCGTAGGAGTCGCGCTGAACCGCATCGTCGATCCCACGGGGGTTGGAGACATAGAGCACCGGGTCGCCGCTGGTCCGGAACTGGACGCCCTGATAGACCGTGGGCAGGAAACCGCTGCCCCAGTTGGAATCGCCGCCACTGGGCCCCGCCCTGCCGGTGCTGAAGACGACGAAGCCGGGGAGGTCCTGCGATTCGCTGCCGAGCCCGTAGCAGACCCAGGCGCCGAGGCTCGGCCGGCCGAGGATCTGGGCGCCGGTGCACATCATGACCTGACCGGGCGCGTGGTTGAACGCCTCGGTGACCATCCCCTTGACGACCGCGATCTCGTCGATCACACCGGCGAGGTGGGGTAACAGCTCGGAGAGCTCCGTGCCGCACTGACCGTGCCGGGCGAACCGGAACCTGGGACCGAGCAGCTTGGAGTTCGGCTTGATGAACGCGGTGCGGTAGCCCTCCAGGAGGTTGGCCGGCGGCAGCGTGCCATCGAACCTGGCCAGTTGCGGCCGATGATCGAAGAGGTCCAGATGGCTGGGCGCGCCGGTCATGAACAGGAACAGGACCCGCTTGGCCTTGGGCGCGGCCGGCGGCAGCTTGGGGGCCATGGGGTTGAGGGCCGCGTCCGCGGCGTACCCTTGGTTGCGCAGCAGGTGGCCCAGCGCCATGACCCCGAGCCCGACGCCGCACTCCTCGAGGAACCAGCGGCGGGTGATCTGGCGCGGATCGCCGTGAGAATGTAGGAGCCGGCTCTGTCCGGCGACGGTCGATCGGCGGGCGGAGCCGCCTCCTACAGGAAGACTCGGGGTTCTGGGCCAGGCGTTCCCCATGGCGTGCACCGATTCAGGACTTGGTGATCGTCTCGTCGAGGTTCAAGAGGACGCGCGCGACCGCCGTCCAGGCGGCGACCTGGGCGGGTGTCACGCCGGGCGGAAGCTGCGGGGGCTTGCTGGGGTCATCGGCGGCCAGGGCCCCCGGGTCGGTACCCGGTTGCTCAAAATGCCGCACCTGGCGGTCCAGCCACTGAAGCAGGGTCGAGGTCTCGACCTCGGTCGGCCGTCGCGCCAGGCAGCGGCGGAAGGCGTAGGTCAGGCGATCGGTATCGGTGCCGCCGCCATTGCGGAGGGCACGCAGGGCCAGGGCCCGAGCGCACTCCAGCAGCAGCGGTTCATTGAACGTGGTGAGGGCCTGGAGCGGTGTGTTCGAGCGGGTGCGGCGGACGCAGGCGACGGTGCCGCTGGGCGCGTCGAACGACTGGAGCATCGGGTACGTGCCCGCGCGGTAGCGGAAGGTGTACAACGCGCGGCGGTATCGCTCGGGTCCGGTCGTCTCGTTCCAGTCCTTGACCCCCTGGCTGGCTGGCGGCCGGAACAGGAACGCCGGCGCCGGGGGGAACACGCTCGGGCCGCCGATCTTCGGCTCGAGCCGCCCACTGGCGGCCAGCGCGATGTCGCGGACGATCTCGGCGTCGACGCGGAACCGCGGGCCCCGGGCCAGCAGGCGGTTCGACGGGTCGCGGGCCAGCAGAGCGGGGGTCGGCCGCGATGATTGACGATAGGTCGCCGAGGTCGCGATCAACCGGTGCAGGTGCTTCAGGCTCCAGCCGTGCTCCATGAGCTCGACCGCCAGCCAGTCGAGCAGCTCGGGATGCGAGGGCGCCTCGCACTGCAGGCCCAGGTCTTCGCTGGTCGCGACGATCCCGGTCCCGAAGTACGCCTGCCAGACCCGGTTGACGATCGCTCGCGCCGGAGTCGGCGCCGCGCGGTCGACGAGCCATCGGGCCAGGGCCAGCCGGTTGGCCGGCGCGCCGGCGGGCATCGGGTTCAAGAAGGCGGGCACCCCCGGCTGGACCGGCTGGACCGGCTTGAGGAAATCGCCCCGCTGGAGCACATGCGTCGGCCGCCGTTTCTCCCGCTCCCACAAGACCAGTTGCGTGCTCCCCTCGGGGTGCTGCCGCCAAAGCGCCTCGATCCGCGCATTGGCCTCGGCCCAGTCGGGGACCGTCGTCCGCCAGTAGCGGAAGACCGCGGCGACCTGGGCGGGCGTCCGCTGCTCCCGGGGGATTGCCAGGATGTCCCGGACGCCCTGGGGGACCGGGTCGGCGACGGCGTTCGGGGCCGAGGTGATGGCGAGCCGGAACCGGCCGAGATTGTGGTTCTGGTTCCCCGCGGCGTTCCAGCCTCCGTGGGTCATCGCCAGTTGGAACGTCAAGATCGTGCCCTGGGGAAACGCGATCGGTTTCTCCGCGGTGAAGACGGCTTTGCGGGGCTGGTTCCGCCGCCCGGGCCCGACGTCGATACCCCAGGCCGTCTCGCTCTTGCCATCGATGGCGAAGCCGACCGGACCGGTCACGCGTTTGGTGGTGCTGCGGTCGTCGAAGATCGGCTCCAGGGGCGTCTCGGGCGGGTTCACGTCCGCCGTGGCTTTGACGAGCTGGACTCGGGCCATCTTGTCCGGAGCATCGGCCGGCGCGGCCTCCACCGCGAACTCGGTCAACGCCATGGTCCCCTTGACCGACCGGCCGGGACCGCCCCGCGGCAGGTTCGGGTCCATGAGCAATTCCAGGCGGAAGGCCGTGATGGGCGCCAGGCCGGCCTTCACCGACATCCGCACGGTATGCTTGGGCGGCGCGAATCCCTGGGCGAGGATCGAGCCATCCTCCTGAGGGTAGTTGGTCTCGCCGTCGTTGGATTCTCCTTCGATCTCCGGCCGCACGATGGTCCAGGCCGGCCGAGGGGCCGAGGCCGCCTTCTCCCAGGCGGCCATGCGCCGGGCCCAGTCGGGGTTGCGGTGCTGAAGGTCGGCCTCGATCGCGCCGATCTGCCGGAGGATCTCGTCCCGCTTCGCCTGCTCCGCAGGCGTGTAAACCGTGATGTTTGCCTCATAACTGTTGTTCAGGAAGGCGAACATCCGATAATACTCTTCCTGGGTGAGCGGATCGTATTTATGGTCATGGCACTGGGCGCACTGGATCGTCAGGCCGAGGATGCTCTTGCCGATGCAATCCATGCGGTCGAACATGGCTTCCATGCGGAACTGCTCGAGATCAACCCCCCCTTCCTCGTTGGTCATCGAGTTGGGCAGGAAGCCGGTGGCGACCCTTTGATCCTGGGTAGCCCCCGGGAGGAGGTCGCCGGCAATCTGCTCGATGATGAACTGGTTGTACGGTAGGTCCCGGTTCAAGGCCCGGATGACCCAATCGCGGTAAGCATGGACTTGCCGGGCTTTGTCTTTCTCATAGCCGTCGGAGTCGGCATAGCGGGCGGCGTCGAGCCAGACTCGTCCCCAGCGCTCGCCGTACTGGGGCGAATCCAGGAGTCGGTCGACCAGCCGGTCGGAGGCGTCCGCGCGGGTGTCCGCCTGGAAGGCATCGACCTGCTCGATGGACGGCGGCAGGCCGATCAGGTCGAGGCTGAGGCGGCGAATCCAGGTGACCCGCTCGGCCGCGGGTGCGGGCCCGAGGCCCTGGGCCTCGAGCCGGGCCAGGATGAAGGTGTCGATCGGGTTGCGGCACCAGCCGGGATTCTTGACCACGGGGAGTGGGGGCCGAGTCGGCGGGATGAAGGCCCAGTGTCTCTGGTACTGGGAGCCTTCTTCGATCCAGGTCTTGAGCCGGGCGATCTCGGCGGGCGAGAGCGATTTCCCACTCTGAGGCGGCGGCATCCGCTCGCCGGGGTCGTCGGAAGTGATCCGGCGGTAGAGCTCACTCTGCTGGAGGTTGCCGGGGACGATGGCCGGGCTGCCCGACGCCGCCGGCGCCAGGGCATCGCGCCGGTTGTCGAGCCGGAGTTTGCTCTTGCGTTGCCTGGCATCGGGACCATGACACCGGAAGCACTTGTCGGCCAGGATCGGGCGGATGTCCCGGGCGAACGCGAGCTTCTGCGGTCCGGTGGCCGGAGGAGCAGCGCTTGCCTCCGCGCCGGCCGCCCAGGACGGAAGACACGCGCCCAGCATGAGGGCCAGGCCGAGGAGGAGTCCGCTGGGAATCCGCGAGGGTGCCCCCGGCAAGCGCGTGCAGTAGCCAAATCTAAACATGCTTCGATGCCCTCCCGGGTGTGAGCCGAGCCGCTGCGCTCGGTCGACCCGGGAGTGGCTCACCTCGAGCGGCGGCAGCATCCGCGTTGCCAATCAACGGGGGAGTGTCGTTTTCGTCACGCTCCTTCCTGGTGTCGGGCCGGCATGCCGCTCCGCTGGTCTTCCGCAGCGTTCCCACCGAGCGCGCGGGACGGCTTATCGCCGGTCGATCGGCCAGACCTCCGGATTGACCAGGTGCGGGGGGCGCTCGCCGCGCAGGGCCTGCAACGCCTGCGCGATGGCGGTGCGCCAGAGCCGCTGCCGGCTGGCGATCGTCGCCCCGGCGATATGGGGCGTGGCGATCACGTCCTCGCGTTGCAACAGCGGGTGGTCGGGGCGCGGCGGCTCCGGGTCGAAGACATCCAGGCCGGCCCCGCGGAGGTGGCCGCGCTCCAGCGCCTCGAGCAGGGCAGCCTCGTCCACCAGCTCGCCGCGCGCCGTGTTGATCAGGATCGACCCGGTCTTCATCAGCGCCAACCGCTCGGCGTTGATCAGACGGCGCGTCTCGGAGGTCAGGGGGGCATGAAGGGAGACGATGTCCGCCGTCCTGAGCACCTCCTCGAGCGCGGGGGCCAGCACGACGCCTGGGGGCGGGCCCTCCTGGGCGTGGGCCGACAGAAGGAGAGGATCATAGGCGACGACGGACATCTCCAGGGCCGACGCCACCCGAGCCACGCGCCGACCGATCCGCCCCAGGCCGATCAGGCCCAGACACAGGCCCTTGAGCTCGATGCCGCGGAACTCGTTGAAAAAGTCGCCCCGCGCTTCGATGCGCACGGCGCGCTCACAGGACTTGAGCTGCTTGGCCGCGGCGAACATCAGGGCGATCGCGTGTTCCGCGGTCGAGACGGTAGGGGCGTCGGGGGCGTTGCAGATGGCGATCCCGCGCCGGGTCGCATCGGGCACGCAGATGTTGTCCAGACCGATGCCGGTGCGGGAGATCACCCGCAGGTCCGGGGCGCGGTCCATGAAGGCGGCGTCGTACTGGACGCGCGACGAGGCGACGACCGCCTGGGCCTGGCCCAGGCTCTCGAAGGCCGTCTCGCGGGTGGCGTGGGCCGCGCCGATGCCCACCGCGACGCCGTCCAGCAGCGTCGCGAACTCGGGCGGCAGCGGGCGTTCGAACCAGATGCGGAACATACCCTTGGTGTCAACTCCCGGAATAGTACCGCTGGAGGCGGTCCCGCCCCTGCTCGTACTGACGGCGCAGGTCCTGGGTCAGCGGGTCCTGGCTGGCCTCGGCCGCGGCGACATCCCACCAGACTTCGGAGTCGGGCTGGTAGCGGTGCTTCTCGACCTCGGCCACGATCACGCAGGTTCGCGCCTCGTCGCGCGCCTCCCGCAAGGCGCGTTGCAGCTCGGCCGGCGTGGCGACCCGCCACGTGCGGGCACCCAGGCCGGCGGCGTTCTGGGCCAGGTCGAGCGCGATGTAGTCCCCCTCCAGGCGGTTCGTGCCCGGGTCCCGGTGGCGGAACTCGTTGCCGAAGCTCCGGCCGGCGCGGCCCATCTGGAGGCGGCGGATCGACTGGTAGCCGTGGTTCTCGCACAGGACGACCGTGATCTTGAGCTGCTCCTGCAAGGCGGTCACCAGCTCCGCCGGGCTGAGCAAGTAGGTCCCATCGCCGACGAGGGCGTAGACCTCGCCGCGGGGCTGCGCCAGGCGGACCCCCAGGCTGCCCGGGATCTCGTAGCCCATGCAGGAGAAGCCGAACTCCAGGTGGCAGGTGCAGCCCCGGGTGGCGTCCCAGAGCTGGTGCAGGTCGCCGGGCAGCGTCCCGGCAGCCCCGACGATCGTGTCCCCCGGCCGCGCCTCGTCGTTGAGGACCCCGAGCAGTTGGGCCTGACTCATCGCCTCGCCCGGCACTTGCCGAAAGACGTCCTCCCTCAGTCGCAGGCGCCAGGCATCCCGGGCGGCGGCGATCTCGCGCAGGTAGTCCGGCCGGGGCCGCAGCCCCGCGGCGGCGGCC
Source organism: Isosphaeraceae bacterium (assembly GCA_021324445.1). GTDB lineage: Bacteria > Planctomycetota > Planctomycetia > Isosphaerales > Isosphaeraceae > JAJPJC01. The sequence goes on along the minus strand of JAJPJC010000336.1, from coordinate 21,876 downwards.
AGCTCCGTCAGCGACCGCAGGGCCCGCTGGGCGTCGGCGACGATCGGCACGGCCCCCTGCTTGGCCGCGTCGTGGCCGCAGACGTTGATGCTGAGGAACCGGACGTCGGGGTGCTGGAACAGCGACTGCGAGCCCGTCGTGAAGTCGGTGAGTCGCGTGCCGACGCAGACCACCAGGTCGGCCTGGCTGGCGAGCCGGCCCGCGCAGGGGGTGCCGGTGACCCCCACGCCCCCCAGCAGCATCGGTGAGTCCTCCCGGAGGGCGCCGCGGCCGGCGAACGTCTCGCCGACGGGGATGCCCAGGGCCTCGGCGAAGCCGCGCAGCTCCTGCCAGGCTGTGGAGTAATGAACCCCGCCTCCCGCGATCAGGAACGGCCGCCGGGCCTCCCGGAGCAGGGCAATCGCCTCCCGGAGCCGATCGGGGTCGGGGACGCGCCGCTCGACCCGCCAGGTCCTCGGCTCGAAGAACTGGGCCGGGTAATCGTAGGCATGTGCCTGGATATCTTGCGGCAGGGCCAAGGTGACCGCCCCCGTCTCGACCGGGTCGGTCAGGACCCGCATCGCCTCCGGCAGCGCCGTCAGCAACTGTTCGGGGCGGGAGATCCGGTCGAAGAACCGGCTGACCGGCCGGAAGCAGTCGTTGACGCTGACGTCGGCCGAGATCGGGTGCTCCAACTGCTGCAACACCGGCCCCTGGCGCCGCGTGGCGTAATAGTCCGACGGCAGGAGGAGCACCGGCAGGCGATTGATGGTCGCCAGGGCTGCCCCCGTGACCATGTTCGTCGCCCCGGGCCCGATCGAGGAGGTACAGGCCAGCGTGGCCAGCCGGAGGTTCGCCTTGGCATACCCCACCGCGGTATGCACCATCGCCTGTTCGTTGAACGGATGATAGTAGGGCAAGTCCCGGCCGTATTCGACCAGGGCCTGCCCGATCCCGGCGACGTTGCCGTGGCCGAAGATCCCGAACATGGCCGGGACCAGCCGTCGCGTCTGGCCGTCGCGTTCACTGTGCTGGACCTGGAGGTACTTGACCAGGGCCTGCGCCATGGTCAACCGGATTGTGGTCTTGCCGCCGGTTGCAGCCATGATCTTCCTCCTCCCCGATGGGCGCAAGCTCGACGCTCACCCCCAGCACGAATCGGGCACCGCTCACGGCGAGCGCTCCGGGCCCGATCCCCCCTGGCTCTCCAATTCCTGGGCGCGCTTGAGCCGCCGCCGGATGCCTTGGTGATGCCGGGCCATGGCGACTTGAAACCCCTGGACGTCGTCTTGCTCCAGGGCCTCCACGATCTCGGCGTGACGCTCGTAGGTCTCCATCGGGTCGGCCGGCTCCGGGATCGCGGCGCGTTGCTTGGCCTGGTAGAACACGACCCAGAAGATGTCCAGCACCTTCGAGACCAGCGTGTTATCCAGGCGCTCGTTCAAGACCTGGTGAAACAGGCGATCGTCCTCGGCCGAATACTCGCCGCGCTCCGCCAACTGGCGCATCCGCGCCAGGACCGCCCGCAACCGATCGAGCTGCTCGGGGACGACGGCGCGGAGCACGCGCTCGGCCATCCCGCATTCGATGACCGAGCGCACCTCCAGCACGTCGGCCACCTGCTTCAAGTCGAACATGATCCCGTAGCCGAGGTTGCTCAGGATCGGGTCGAACGAGAAGTTGCGCACGAACAGCCCCGACCCCGGCCGGGCCTCGAGGATCCCCAGCGTCTCCAGCGACTTGACGGCCTCGCGCACCGAGTTCCGGCTGATGTTGAACTGCTGCGCCAGCTCCGTCTCGGGAGGCACCGCGTCGCCGGGCTTTAACTGGTTGCTGATGATGTAGGACTTGATCTCCTCCTGCGCGACCTTGTAGAGCAGGTCGCGACGCTGCAAAACTTTCAGGCTGCGCTTCGGCTTCACGTCTTGGACCATCGGGTTCTCCAGGGGATCATCGTTTCGTCCCATTGTCTCGGGGCGCGGGGGGAGCGCGAAGGAGGTGCCATCAATGCAGTCACGGCAATCTATCCTACAGTAGAATAGAATAATACCAGAATCGAGAAGGGCGATGTCAAGAGGCGAGCCCGGGGTTCTGCCGGTTGGGAGTCAAGCGGGAACGGTTGGCTCGCCGCCGTCGCCGCGAATGATCGGACTCACGAGGAACCCCGAATGATCGGACTCGTCTCGTGAGGAAACCGGTGGGGGGTACCCTGGCTCAGGGTGCTTTGTCGTCGTCAAGGCCGGGCCGGGACGCCGGCCCGCCGGCCGGCACGGCCTCCGGGGCGGCGCTGGCGGATCCGCTGCGCCGCCGCCAGGGATTTCCACCCCGATAGGGATCGCCCACGGCGTAGCCCGTCAAGGAGGAGACCGCCTGGCTGGAGACCCGCCGGACGATCGCCGGGTCGGCAAGGAACTCGGGCCGGAGCTCGGTGCCCAGGCCCGGGCCCGGGGGCAAGGGAAACGCGCCGTCCACCGGGACGAGGTTGGCCGTCAAGACCTCGGGGAACCAGGTCAGATAGAAGGCGCGGACGCTCTCCATCAGGAACAGGGGATAGACGCTCGCGCAGAAGTGAGCCGTGGTGAGATGGCTGACCGGCCCGCCCGGGTTGTGAGGAGCGATCGGGAGCTGGTAGGTCGTGCCCAGGGCGGCGATCTTCCGCGCCTCGGTCAAGCCGCCGGCCCAGTCGAGGTCGAGCATGAGGATGTCGGCGGCCAGCCCCTCGATGACGGGGCGGAAGCCGAACCGCGTCATCAGGCGTTCGCTCGTCACCAGGGGGGTCCGCGTCGCCGCCCGCAGTGCGCGGGTCGCTTCGGCATTGTCCGGAGGCATCAGCTCCTCCAGCCACATGGGACGGTACGGTTCCAAGGCCTGGGCGATCCGGATGGCGCTGGGGAGGTTCCACTGGCAATGGCCCTCGATGGCCACCTCCATGTCATCGCCCACCGCCTGGCGGATCGCCGCCAGCCGCGAGACCCCTCGCTCGAGCTGAGCCGGTGTGATCCGCTGACCCAGGCTGTCGACGGCCAGCACGTCGAAGGGCCAGATCTTCATCGCGCGGATCCCGCTGTCGCGGAGCTCGCGCGCCAGGGCCCCGGGCTCATCCTGGAACCGTTCATAATCGCGGTAGGGGCCGAAGCTGGCGCAGGTATTGTAGGTCGGGATCCGATCGCGACAGGCCCCTCCCAGGAGCACGTACAACGGCTGGTCCGTGAGCTTCCCCAGCAGGTCCCACAGCGCGATGTCGACGGCGCTGATCGCGCGGAGCTCGGCCCCGGCATGGCCGGCATAATGGAGCGTCTTGAACATGTGGTGCCATAACAGCTCGATCCGCGTCGGGTCTTGACCGAGGAGGATCTCGGCCAGGACGCCGTGGATGATGCATTCGACGGCGTCGGGCGCGTGGAACGTCTCACCCAGGCCGGTCAGGCCGGCGTCGCAGCCGATGCGCACCCAGAGCAGGAGCCGGTGTTCGGGATGGCGGAGCGTTTCCACCGTGGTGATCTTGGGCATCGTTCTCGGGTCTCCAGGCGGGGGTCACGAGCAGGTCCGTGGGCCCATCGTCCCGGAACGACCCGGCTTCGTCAACGAAGACGATGTTGATTTTATCCGACAGTAGAACCGGCTGTGTCGGCCGGGCAGCCGTGGGGTTGGGACCGCAGGGCACGATCGATGGCTTTCCAGCCGGTCTCAGTCCGATCCCGCGCGCGGTCAGACATCGGTATAACCGTACTCTTGAACGATCGCCTCGGTTGAGAGAGCCAGCCATCGCTGTTCCTCTTCCTGGAGATTCCGCGATTGTCTCCCACCGGGGTCTCTCTGCGGGTATTCCTTGATCAAGGCACGCCTGGCCTTGATGAGCGCCAAGGCCGCGAGACGCAGTTTCTCGGCTGCGTTGGAGACCGGGATTGGGCCTGCGCCTCGCTTGACGGCGCCACGAAGCCGGCAGAGCCTGCTTTCGAACGTGCCCAGCTTTCTGTCCGGTTCGGAGTGCCTTGAGACGGACCAGCCCATTCGGGATCGCCCCCCGCCTCTCGTGCCGATGAGGATCATTCCGGAGCGTCATCATGTCGTGCCGCCTCGCGCTCCGTTTCGCGCACGCGCAGGCACTCCTCATCGACCTCGCGCATGAACTCGCTGTCGCCGACCATGCCGATGGTCTTGGGCCAGTCTTTCGGCGAGCGCTGCGATCCGAGTACCGCCATAGCGTTCTCAAGCGCCTCCACTCGTTTGGCGAGGGATTCCCAGGGTCAATTCGGCCATCGGAGACTCCTCCGCTCGGGGAATTCCACACGATCAACCGACAGAAGCCCTGGCTACTCCACCGGATGACGGAGCAGCCGCAGTGCGTTCGCTATGACGAGCAGGCTGGTGCCGACATCGGCGGCGATGGCCATCCAGAGGTTGGCCAGTCCGAAGACGGCCAGGAGCAGGACCAGGGCCTTGGTGCCCAGGGCCAGCGTGATGTTCTGACGGATGCGCGCCAGGGTCATCCGGCTGTGGCGGATCAGCCAGGGGAGGCGGCCGAGGTCATCGGCCAGCAGGACGATGTCGGCCGTCTCGAGGGCGGCGCCGCTGGAGATGCCCCCCAGCGCGATCGAGACCTTGGCCGCGGCCAGCGCGGGCGCGTCGTTGACGCCGTCGCCAACCATGCCGGTCGGTCCGTGCCGGGCGTCGAGCTCGGCGATCGCCGTGACCTTGTCGGCCGGCAACAAGCCGGCGCGCTGCTCGCCGACGCCCAGCTCGCGGGCCATGGCGGCGGCCGTGCCCGGGTTGTCGCCGGTGAGCATGATCGTCTCCAGGCCGAGCCGGTGCAGCTCGGCCAGCACCCGCGCCGCCTCCGGCCGCGGGCGGTCGGCCAGGCGGATCCAGCCCATCGGGCCGGTGCGCGCCGTCAGGGCCACCGCGGTCCCGACCGAGTCCTCCGCGCGGCCGAGCTGGTCATGGAACTCGGGCTGGCAGAGCCCTTCCTCGTCGATGTAGCGATGGCTGCCCAGGTGATACTCGACCGCATCGACCCGCCCCTGCGCGCCCAGGCCGGGGACAGCCCGGTAATTGTGGGCGACCGGCACGTCCAGGCTGCGGCCCCGGGCGTGCCGGGCGATCGCCTTGCCCAGCACGTGGCCGCCGCGATCGCCCAGGGCCGCGGCAATCCGCAGCACGTGCTCCGCGTCGTCCTGGCCCGGCGCGCAGACGATCTCGACCACATCCGGCTGGCCCTGAGTCAGGGTCCCCGTCTTGTCAAAGGCCAGGGCCCGCAGCCGGCCGATCTCCTCGAGGTATTCACCACCTCGGATCAAGATGCCCGCCCGTGCCGCCGCCGCCAGACCGCTCACCACGGCCACCGGCGTGGCGATCACCAGCGCACAGGGACAGGCGATCACCAGCACCACCAATCCCCGACTGAACCAGTCGCGCACCAGGTCCCAGTCCCACGCCTGGAGCCCGCCGCCGATCAGGGCGACCAGGGGCGGGACCAGCATCACCACCAGGGACAACCCCACCACCATCGGCGTGTAGACGGCGGCGAACCGGGAGATCCGCCGCTCGATCGGCGCCCGGCCCGCCTGGTTGGCCCGCACCTGGGCGACCACCCGGGAGATCACCGCGTCACTGACCGGTCCCGAGGCCCTGACTTCCAGCGTCCCCTCGCCGTTGACTGTCCCGGCGTAGACCGCATCGCCCGGCCCGCGGACCGCCGGGACCGACTCGCCGGTGATCGTCTTCTGGTCCACACTCGAGCGGCCCGTGACGATTTCCCCGTCCACCGGGATCGTGTCGCCGGCCCGCACCAGGATCCGGTCGCCCGCCCGCACCTGACTGGCTGGCACGACCTGGACCCGGCCGTCCGGACCGATCCGCTCGGCCGTGGCCGGGGCCAGGTCCAGCAGCGCCCGGATCGATCGCCGCGCGCGCTCCAGGCTCAAGCCCTCCAACGCCTCCGACAACCCGTACAAGAACGCCACGGTCGCCGCCTCGTCCCACTGCCCCAGCCCCATGGCGCCCAGGATCGCCAGCCCCATCAGGACATCGATATCCAGCCGCAGTTGCCTCAGGTTCCGCACCGCCCGGGGAAAGAGCCCGACGCCCCCAATCAGGACGGCCAGGGCGTAGCCGATCCAGCCCAGGCGAGCCGCCATCGGCCCACGGAAACCCAGGGCCGGCCCCAGCCAGGAGACGGCCATCCCCGCGGCCAGCGCCAGCCCCGAGCCGAACGTCAAGACCCAACGCTCATGCACGGACCACCACGAAGGACCCGAGGCCTCGGACGGCCCGGCGACGGTGGCCGGCATTCCGGTCCGCTCGGTGATCCGACGGGCCAGCGCCCCGGGATCGACGGCGCCCGGGGTGTAATCCACCGTCATCATCCCGTGGATCAGGTCGAACCCCAGGTTGGCGATGCCCGCTTGATCCTGCAACGCCGCGCGGATCGTTGCAACCTCGTTCGGGCAATCCAGGCCCTGGATTTCCAGCGTGCAACGGGCTTGGCTCATCAATCCATCCTGTCGACTCAGCGAATCCATCCGTCGTTCTCTGGCACCTGGGCGGCGCGGCCGAACTTGTGGATCGGAAAGGACTACGGTGGGCCGCAGCGATTCCCCGCTCCGACCAATCGCCCCGCTCCTCCCGACATTCACGCCTGCTCCGATCCGCTCTGATCCGGCGACTCCCCGACCCAATTATAAGGTGACCCGGGCGTTACGTGAACACGGTCATCAATGGGGTCGATCGCGGCGGTCCCGGGTTACCCAATTGCCTGGGATTCCGGCGAGTCCCTTGAAAGGAATCCCGAGATGGGTTGTGTACCTTGTAGGGAGGAACGGCATGATCGATTCCCCGGTGACGCGTCAGAGTCTTCTGGTCCGGCTGCGCGACCCGCGGGACGGGCAGGCCTGGACCGAGTTCGTGGCGATCTATACGCCGCTGATCGACCGCCTGGCGCGCGCCAGGGGGTTGCAGCCGGCGGATGCCGCGGACCTGGCGCAAGAGATCTTTCGCGCCGTGGCCGGGGCGATCGACCGCTACGACCCGGACCCGGCACGCGGCTCGTTCCGGGGCTGGCTGTTCCGGATCGCCCGCAACCTCATGATCAACCTGCTGGCCGCCCGCCGCGGTCGACCCCAGGCCACCGGTGATTCCGACGTTCAGGAACTGCTCGAACGCGTGCCGGCGCCCGACGGTGAGGAAACCGCCCTCTTTGACGCCGAGTACCGCCGCCGGATCCTTCTCTGGGCGGCGGACCGCGTTCGCGGCGAGTTCCGCCCGTCGACCTGGCAGGCGTTCTGGTTGACGGCCGTTGAGGGGCAGGCCCCAGCAGCCGCGGCCCCGGCGTGCGGCATCTCGGTCGGGGCCGTCTACATCGCCAGGAGCCGGGTCATGGCCCGGCTGAAGGCGGTGATCGAACAGATCGAAGGGGAAGCCGATTCGTGACGGGCGAATCCGCCCACGCAGGGAGAGGGAACCACGATGGCCTCGCGACCGTACCACTGTGACCGCAACCGTTTGCGCCTCTCGCTCGAGGACCGGCTGTCCCAGGCCCAGCACGCCGAGCTGGCCGACCACCTGGAGTCGTGCCCGGCCTGCCGCCAGGAGCTGGAGCAGATGGCAGCCACCAGTAACTTCTGGGGCGACGCGCGCTTGCTCCGCGGTGAGCCCACGCCGGGCGCCGTGCCCACGGCCGGCGTCGTTCCCCAGGGTCTCGGGGAGCGTGCACCTGCGGACGAGCCGGTCGAGCTGGACGACGACTGGCTGGGATTCCTCGACCCGCCCGAGCCGGAGCACCCGGAGACGGTGGGACGGCTGGGGCCCTATCAGGTCCTGGAAGTCCTGGGGCGGGGAGGGATGGGCCTGGTGCTCAAGGCCCGCGACCCGGCGCTGAATCGGACGGTGGCGATCAAGGTGCTCAACCCCGTGCTGGCCCATGGTGCCACCGCCCGGCGCCGGTTCGCGCGCGAGGCCCGGGCCGTGGCCGCGGTCGGGCACGAGCATATCGTAGCGATTCATGCCGTCGATGAGGTGCGCGGCGGGCTCCCCTACCTGGTCATGCAGTACATTCCTGGCCAGTCCCTTCAAGAGCGGCTCGATGCCACCGGGCCCCTGGAGGTCAACGAGCTGTTGCGGATCGGCACCCAGGCGGCACGGGCGCTGGCGGCGGCCCACGCTCAGGGAGTCGTGCATCGCGACATCAAGCCAGCGAACATCTTGCTGGAGAACTGCATCGAGCGGGTCAAGCTCACCGACTTCGGCCTGGCCAGGGTGATGGATGACGCCAGCCTGACTGCCAGCGGGATCATCGCGGGCACGCCGCAATACATGGCCCCCGAGCAGGCCCAGGGTGAGCCCGTCGACGCCCGCGCCGACCTGTTTGCCCTGGGGGCGGTGCTCTACGCGATGGCCGCGGGCCGGCCGCCGTTCCGCGCCGACTCGGCGATGGCCGTGCTCAAGCACATCTGCGAGGTCCGGCACCGGCCGATCCGTGAGCTCAACCCGGAGGTGCCCGACTGGCTCGAGGATGTGATCGACCGGCTGCTGGCCAAGAAGCCGGCCGACCGATTTCCGACGGCCGCCGAGGTGGCCGACCTGCTGGAACGCGGGCTCGCCCACCTCCAGCAGCCGGCAACCGTGCCGCCGCCCCGGGTCCCGGGAGTCCCTGCTCCCGCAGCCCAAGGTCTCGATTGCGATCGGCCTGCGACCCAGCCGCTACCCCGTCCCCGGCGTCGCCTGGCTCTGGCCGCGGGACTGATCCTGCTGGCCGTCACCGGCCTGGGCGTCGCCGAGGCCGCGGGGTTGACCCAGCTCTCGGACCTCGTGGCCACGATCCTCCGCATCAAGACTCCGGACGGAACCCTGGTGGTCCGGGTCGCGGATCCGGACGTGAAGGTGCAGATCGATCAGGACATGGTGGTCATCGGCGGAGCCGGACCGAAGGAAATCCGGCTTCGCGCCGGTGACCACCGCCTTCAGGCGATCAAGGACGGCAAGCCGGTCCGCGATCAGTTGGTCACCGTCACCAAGGGTGGGAAGGAGATCGTGGACATCGGCTTCGAGGCGAAGCAACAGCCTGCCGGTGCCTCGTCACTGCCTGGTTCTGGACCTCCGCGTCCCATTCCGTCCTCTAGCTGGTTGGTCACGCCCAATGGTCGTTCGGTCGCGCGGATCGGCCGAAGAACGGGACACCCCGCCCGGTCGCGCGGCCCGGTCTGGAGTCTTGCCTTCTCGCCGGACGGCCGCCGCCTGGCCATCGGCCAGCAGGGCATCGACGGCCGCGATTCCATCCTCCGCATCTGGGACCTGGCGCAACGCGTGGACGTCGTCTGGCTCCAGAACCCCGCCGCCTACCGGAGCGTGGCCTTCTCGCCCGACGGCCAGACCCTGGCCGCGGGGTGCTTCGATGGGATCTTCACCCTGTTCCGGACCGACACCAAGGAGTTCTCCATCGAGCGGAACGAGGCGCCCATCAACGCCGTCGTCTTCCTGCACGATGGCAGGACCGTCGCCGCCGGAGGCTGGGACGGCTGGGTCAGGTTTCACCGTCGCAACACGAGCAGGCCAGCTCCTCGACACCTGTATCCGGACCGGATCTACACCCTCGCAGTCAGCCCGGATGGGGCAACCCTCGCGGTCGCGGGCAAGCTCGACAAGATCCAGGTGTACGACCTGCGGTTCGGGAACCTCAAGGCGACGCTCCAGGGGCATGAGCACGCCATCGAGTCGCTCGATTTCTCGCCCGATGGCAAGCTGCTGGCCTCGGCCGGCGGCCTGACCGTGCGGCTCTGGAACACGTCAACCTGGAAGGACGAGGGCCGACAAATCCACCATTCCCCGGAACTGCTCTGCATTCGATTCTCGCCGGACGGCAAGCTCCTGGCAATCTCCGACGGCGAGACCGACCTTCCCCACGACAAGGTCCTGGCGACCGAGATCCTCCTCTGGGACGTTGCGTCGCGGGCGGAAGTCGTTCGGTTGAAGGGGCATAGCAACAGCATCCGTGCCCTGGCCTTCTCACCCGACGGCGAGACCCTCGCGTCGGGCAGCATGGATCAGACCGTCAAGCTCTGGGACCCCGACAGCGGTCAGCTCCGCGAGACGATCGTGCCCGGCGAATCGGGCAGCAGTCCCGGGACGGGAGCCGGCCCGGTCGGCGGGGCAGGAGCGAGCCCAGGTCGATCGAATTCTGTTCCCTGAGCCTGGTCCGACAGATGTAGGGTGGGTGCAACCCACCAACGGAACGCCTTGGCGTTCTTGAGGATCGGTGGGTTTCACCCACCCTACGACCTCGACTTCCCACCCTGCCAGAACAGACTCGATGAGCCCGGTAGGTAACCTGCGAATGGAGGACGGGTCAGGAGACCCGTCCCACGTGATCATCTTTCCGGCCGGGGTACTCAGAAAACAGGCCGCGGAAATCCCTCGGTCAGGGCTTGGCCGGGGCCGTCTTCCGTGCCCGGGACTCGGCAGCGGCCGCGCGGCGATCTTCGAGCATTTTTTTCTGCGCGGAGGTCAGGACCGCCTCACATTCCTTCAACATCTGGCCGCGGATCTCCTCGATTTGCTTCTCCAAGGCCTCGATCTTGGGCATGTGCTTGGCCTGCACCTTGTAAATCGACTCGCGCTGGTCCTCGGTCAGGCCGAGTTGACCGAAGTACATGGGCACGCGGCGCGCCGGATCGAAGGCTCGCCGGGACGATTTCGCCTTCGTCGGGGAATCGGTCTGCGACCCACCCTTCGGCGCCTGAGCACCCAAGAGCAAATCGCTGGAGAGCGTCACCGTGAGGGCCGCGGTGCTGACGGCGACGGCAACGAAGCGGCGGACGAACCGAGTCATCGGTCTGGACCTCTCTGATCGATAGGGTAAGGGGTTACCAAGGCACGGCACCGTGCAAGAGGTCATCCTACAAGACCTTAGCATGAATTGCTAGAAGCTCGTGCCGAAAAATCGAGGGCATCCCCGGCAGGACTGCCCCGGGACAGTGGACTCTCTCGGCTGGCGTGGCGATTCGGGCCGCAAGCCGTTCAAGCTCCGGGCACGGGCGACGAACATCTTGGTGGCGGGGTGGCCGGAGCGCGGCGGCGCGATCGGCCAATCCTCAAGTCGTGAGGGACTTTACCCCAGCGCACCCTGCCGTTAGGATGATCTCTCTTGTCCTCCGGCACAGGGTTCACGGCGGAGAGAGTTCGCCGCCGGCGAAAGCTCGTGACGATCGTTCAGCGCGGAGACTGCCTGTCATGTCAACGGAAGCCAAGCCATCGCTGCCCCCTACCCCGGAGACCCCGGTCCAGCCGCGACAGGGAATCCGGATCTTCATGTGGCCCAAGGTGATCTTCCTGTACCCGACGGCGATCGTCTGCCTGATCTGTGCCGCCGGCATGTCGATCATCCACGACAGGACCCACGACCCCACCCGGCCCTTGAGCCAGGCCGTCGCCAAAGGGCAGTTGCCCCAGGGCGAGAACGCCCTGACCGATGAGCAAAACTCCTCCACGGCGGACAAGCTCGATCGGTTCTGGACGCCTCAAAACCTCCTGGGCATGCTCTTCCTGGCGATGCTGGCGTTCAACCTGCTGACCATGGGCCTGGACCTGCCGCGGTTCGCGATCGTTGCCTGGATCTTCGTCGCGGGCTTCGTCATCTTCTTCATCCTCTGGCTGGGCATGTATTTCCAGCTCGACCTGATGAAGCCGATCCATGCGATCATCGCGCACATCTACGCCGTCGCCAACCGGGGCTTCTACCTCATGGTCTTCCTGACCTTGATGTTCGTCTTCTTCGTCATCTGGATCACCCGGTGGCTGGATTACTGGGAGGTGCTGCCCAACGAGATCCTGCACCACCACGGGCCGCTCAGCGACCTGGAGCGGTATCCGACGATCAACCTCAAGTTTGATAAGGAGATCCCCGACGTCCTGGAGTACATGCTCCTCGGAGCGGGCAAGCTGGTGCTGCACATCCCCAACGTGTCCAAGGCGATCGTCCTGGAGAACGTTTTGTTCGTCAACGCCAAGGAGGAGGCGCTCAAGCGGGTCATGAGCCGCCTGGAGGTCCGGATCACGACCGACCGAGAGGCCGGCGAGCAGGGGATCTGAACAGCTCCATCCCTCGTGGCATGCCGGTGCGGCCGCTCCGCTCCGGGTGCCACGAGTTTCCAGGCGGGAGTCCGCTCAGGCCACCGGGAAGAAGGTCTGGATGTGGATCCCGTCGGGATCCAGCTTGTCGACCAGCAGGAAGACCTTGGTGAAGGGGACCATGGCCGGGATGTCGCTGCCCTTGCACACGAAGCGCATCCTCCACTCGCCCTCGACGTTGTGGAGGTTTTCGACGGAGTAGTCGATCGTGATGCGGTCCTTCGTCCCGGCGTCGAGCTTGGCCAGCTCGGCCTGGCCCGCCGTCGAGTTGAGCGCGAACTTGCCGAGCACACCCGCTTGCTGTAGGTCGGCGAAGGCCCCGGCCTTGCCGACGGCGTCCCCCTCGAAGAGGTCGGCGTAATCCTTCTTCGCTTGCTTGGTGCTCAGGCCGACGTTGGTTTCCTTCCAGATCTCGATATGGTCGGCCTTGCTGACGACCTGCCCGCTGGGATTCACCAGGATCGGCCGATTGGGGTTGGCCGTGCCCAGGGTCGGGATCAAACGATCGGTCAGTTGCTGATCGCCGATCAGGACATGCTTCTCCAGCGTGTGGCCCCCTTGATGGGTCACGGGGCTCAGGCGCCCTTCGCTCTGCTGCAGCAGGGCAATGACCTCGTCTTTGGTATACCTCCTGGCGCGCGGCATGGATCGGATTCCCGTAGGTCCGGCTTTCGCCTGAGAGAATGGGATTGTCAGGCTAAAGCCTGACCTACGTGAGTTTTCCGTAGGTCCGGCTTTCGCCTGAGAGAATGGGATTGTCAGGCTAAAGCCTGACCTATGTGAGTTTCTTTCGTACCGGGGTAATAACTCTACTCCAACTTACGACGATGGTGACGGTTCGGCGCGGGAACCGGGCGACCGGTCCGTGCGCTCGGGGGCCGATGGGGGGAAATGAGGCTTCAGGAGCGGCTCGACATGGGCAGGCCGCGCGGGCGACCGATCGGAGCTGGTCGCGGGCCGATCGTGGCGCAGCTCGGCGAGGATCGGGCCGGTCAGGGTGTCTTCGATGTCGTGCAGTCTGCGGGCGATGTAGGCGCCGTCGAGCAGGCGATGATCGTAAATCAGCTTGATGACGACCTGGCCGGTCGTCGGGTCGATGGGGCCGTAGGTCATCGTGGTCGTCAGCGGGGAGATGGGGTGGACCTGCTCGGCTCCGAGGGCACCGTAGCTGGAGAGGCCGAAGGTCCCGAACCGCTTGCACCGCTTGTAGCCGGAGATGTTGAGCGTGCTCCACCAGAGCAGCCGCCGGATGGGCCTGGGCACGTGGCTGAACCGCAGGGCCATGCGGTAGAAGCCCACCTTCTCCAGGGTCTCATGTTTGTACCAGTCCACCGCCTGCTGAAGCTGGGTCAAGGATTGGTGCTCGGGGGCGCGAAAGAGCCCGACGAAGACCCCGTTCTCTCCCTGATAAGTCCGTTCGATGGCCAGCGCGCAGTTCATCCAAGGGTGCTCGTACACTCGCGGCCAGGGGAATTCCAGCAGCGACCGCCGCAACGGGGCGTGCTCGGCACCGACCCGGGCGTACGCCTTCATGAAAAGACAGACCCACGAGGGTCGGGCCGGATGCCGCGCCCGCGCCTCGATCAATTCCCCGAGCTGGATCGTGCGACTGACCGGCGCCGAGGGGATCCTGTGCGCGAAATGAACCAGGTCGCCGATGAATCGCCGCGGCCCGGCCAGAGGAAGGTATCGCCCATTCGGCTCGTGCATCCATGCACCTCCGTGCGCTTGGCCCATTCCGCTCCCGGATCAGTCGGCGGGGGCTTATAATACCGAGGTCTGCCTGAGCTGTCCACGGACATCGGGGCGGCGGGACCAACCTCATAAGGAACCAGGTGCGTGCGCACGGAACCAACCGAGCCCAGGGATCCGACCGAGCGGCCGCGGGTGTTCGTGCACTTGCTCCCGTGCCTGATCCCGCACGGCGCGCTGCGCGGTGGGGTCGCGGTCGTGGTGGACGTCTTGCGCGCCACGACGGTGATGGTCCACGCGCTGGCCGCCGGCTGCACGGCGGTGATCCCCTGCGGGACGATCGAGGAAGCGCAGCGAGTCGCCGCCGGGTTCCCGCCGGGCACGGCCTTGCTGGGCGGCGAGCGCGGCGGGCTGCCGATCCCCGGATTCGACCTGGGCAATTCGCCGGGCGAGTTCACGCGCGCGGTCTGCGACAGCAAGACCCTGGTCATGACCACCACCAACGGCACCCGCGCCATCCTCGCCAGCCTGGAATCTGAGCGCGTGTACATAGCCAGCTTCGCCAACCTGAGGGCGACCTCGGCCGAGCTGGCCGTCCAGTTCCTCAAGAAGGATCACGGGCACCCGGTCCATATCGTGTGCTCCGGGACCGAGGGGCACATCAGCCTGGAGGATTCGCTGCTGGCCGGGGCCCTGGTCAAGAACGTCGCCAACGTGGCACACGGCTCGCTCGGCAACTCCCTCTTTGGCAACGACCAGGCTTATATCGTGCTGTCTCAGTGGCTCCAGGTCGAAGAATACCTCGAGCAACGCCCCCTCTGGCCATTGCTGGAGGTGGGGCGCGGCGGCCAGAATGTGCTGCGGATCGGGCGAGCCGCCGATCTCCGGGACGCCGCGGAGTTCGACCGCTTCACGCTGGTGGCCGAGCTGAGCCGCGATCCGCTGCGGATCGTGGCGATCTGAGGATCCGGAGCGGAAGCGCCTGGTGCGCTTCGGCTTGATGGCGGGGTGGCCCTGCCACGGTCATGCCCCCTGGAGAGGTGACGACATGCTGGACGAGATGGAGAAGTTGGTTTCGTTGTGCAAGCGGCGGGGGTTCATTTTCCCGTCGAGCGAGATCTACGGCGGGATCAACGGCTTCTGGGACTACGGCCCGCTGGGCGTCGAGCTGAAGCGGAACCTCAAGGAGGCGTGGTGGCGCGACCACGTTCAGCAGCGCGACGACATGGTCGGGCTGGACTGTTCGATCATCATGAATCCGCGGGTGTGGGAGGCCTCGGGCCACGTGGGCGGGTTTTCCGACCCCATGGTCGACTGCCGGGCGACCAAGGAGCGGTATCGGGCCGACCAGATCTTCGTGTTCGCCTACGTCCTTCCGGCGGTCAACCACAAGGGGGAGCCGACCGAGGCCTGGCTGGCCGGGCTGGGCAGCACGCCGGAGGAAGCCGCCGTGGTCCCCGAGAAGAAGGCCGCCAAGCTGGCCAAGCGGTTCGGCGAGCCGACCGGGCCGCCGTCGGTCATTCCCTACCTGCAGCTTGGTCCCGGCGACCGCGAGAAGGTCATCGGCCCGGCGACCGACGACCGTGGCACGCTGACCGAGCCCCGCTCCTTCAACCTGATGTTCAAGACGTTCGTCGGGGCCCTCGAGACGGAGTCGAGCGTCGCCTACCTCCGGCCCGAGACCGCGCAGGGGATCTTCGCCAACTTCAAGAACGTGCTGGACACCGGGCGCGTCAAGCTCCCCTTCGGCATCGCGCAGATCGGCAAGAGCTTCCGCAACGAGATCAATCCCCGCAACTTCACCTTCCGCTCCCGCGAGTTCGAGCAGATGGAGATCGAATACTTCTGTCGGCCTGAGGAGGCGCGGGAATGGTACGCCTACTGGCGGACCGCCCGGTTCCAATGGTACGTCGATCTCGGCCTGCGCTCGGACCGCCTGCGGCTGCGCGACCATGGCCCCGAGGAGCTGGCGTTTTATTCCACGGCCACGGCCGACATCGAGTACGCCTTCCCGTTCGGCACCAGCGAACTGGAGGGGATCGCCCATCGGGGTGACTACGACCTGAAGCAGCACCAGAAGTTCAGCGGCAAGGACCTCAGCTACTTCGACGAGGAGCGGAAGGAGCGGTTCGTGCCCCACGTGGTCGAGCCCTCGGCCGGCGCCGACCGCGCCACGCTGGCCTTCTTGTGCGAGGCCTACACCGAAGACCAGGTCGGCGGCGAGGCGCGGACCGTGCTGAAGTTCCACCGGCGGATCGCGCCGGTGAAGGCGGCCGTCCTGCCGCTGGTGAAGCGCGACGGCATGCCCGAGATGGCCGAGGCGATTTACCGCGAGCTGAAACGGCGTCAGAATGTCTTCTATGACGAGAAAGGGGCGATCGGCCGGCGGTATCGGAGGCAAGACGAGGCCGGCACGCCGTTCAGCATCACCATCGACGGCCAGAGCCTGACCGACGGCACCGTCACCGTCCGCGACCGGGACTCGTGCCGCCAGTGGCGCGTCCCCGCCGCGGGGATCAGCCGGGCACTCGACGACCTGCTGGAGGGAGAAGTGGGCAGTGGTCAGTAGTCAGTGGGAAGGGCGGAGGAATTCAGAAGGGCGGCGGATCGAGGAGGGAGGACGGAGGATCCTCATTCCTCCGCCCTGCTGACCACGGACCACTGGAGCGCGGCGAGATGAAACCCTGCATCAGCCAACTGACGACCTTGACGAACCCGTTCGAGGCGGACCCGGCGGCCTATCGGGGCGGGGGCTGGACGGCCGTCGAGCTGTGGCTGACCAAGCTCGAGTCGTTCGTGCGGGCGCATTCGCTGGCGGAGGCCCGCGCCGTACTCGAAGGCGGGGGGATCCGGCCGGTCGGCGCGGCGGGGCAGGGGGGTCTGCTGCTGTCGCGCGGTGCCGAGCGTGCCGCGCACTGGGACCACTTCCGCCGCCGGCTGGATCTCCTCGGAGAGCTCGGGGTCACGACGATGGTCCTCGCCGCCGATTTTGCCGCCGCGGCCCCGGCCGCCGAGGATTACGCCGTGGCTGCCGCCAGCCTGGGTGAAGCTGCCGAGCTGGCCGCCCCCTTCGGAATCCGGATCGCCCTGGAATTCCACAAGTCTTCGCCGGTCTGCGCCTGCCTGGAGACGGCGCTGGCTCTGGTGGAGCAGGCCGGCAGCCGCAATGCCGGCGTCTGTCTCGATGTGTTCCATTTTCAGACCGGACCCAGCAAGCACGAGGACCTGGGCGGCTTGACCGTGGAGAACCTGGCCTGGGTGCAGCTTTGCGACGTCAGCGGCACGCCGCGCGAGCTGGCCGCCGATGGCGACCGCATCCTGCCGGGAGACGGCGATTTTCCGCTGGCGCCGATCGTCGAGCACCTGGAGCGGATCGGCTACGACGGATTCGTGGCGCTGGAAGTGGCCAATCCGCACCTCTGGCAAGTCTCCGCCGATCGCGTGGCCGACCTGGGCTATCGAGCCCTCCGCCGCAGCCTGGGTCCGCGGATGGCCGAGCCGGCGGTCGCGGCCGTCGAGGGAGGGCCCTAAGCGTGTCGTCGGTCGCGACCCTCCAACCTGCAACGGCCGTCTTCCGCGAGGAGCAATACTTCGACTGGCGAGTCTACGCCCTGATCGCCGCGGTCGAGGTCCTCACCGGCCTGGGCTTGCTCCACGGTCGCGCGTGGTCGCTCGACTTCGTGCTGGGGATCGTCCTCGGGCTCGGGCTGGTGATGGTCCTGGTCGTCTTCTTGCTCTACATGACCACGGAGGTCACGCCGACGGATGTCCGCGTCTGGTTCGGCTGGGTGCCGACCTACCGGCGGTTCGTGCCGATCGCTGCCGTGCGCCGGGTCGAGGTCGTGACGTTCCGGCCGATCGCCGACTATGGCTTCTGGGGCATCCGCTCGGGCCGCGACGGCACCCGCGCGCTGATCGCCCGCGGCAACCGGGGTGTCCGGCTCGAGCTGGCCGACGGATCGTTCCTCCTGATCGGCAGCCAGCGCTCCGAGGCGCTGGCCCGGGCGATCGAACACGCGATGCGGCCGGGGACCTGAGCGACAGGGTTGCACTGCCCTCACGGCACGGCGGCTCGGGATCGCGGCCGGGCGATCCCCTGCAACAGGTCACCAACCTCCTTGAGCAGCCCCGAGAAATCGGATGCGTCTTTCCGCAGCACCTGGTGGGCGTAGCCCTCGAGTCGTCGCAGGTCTTCCTCGGTAATGTCCTTGGCCGTGACGACCACCACGGGGATGGACTGCCAGGCGAGAGTTCCCCGCAACCGTCGCACGAACTCGAAGCCGTCCATCTCGGGCATCATCAAATCCAGGAGGATCAATCCCGGCACGTCCTCGGCGAGCCGTTGCAGGCCAACACGGCCATTGGCCGCCTCGCGGACCATCCACCCCTCCTGCTCGAGCAGGCGGCGCAGGAGGGTCCGCGTATCCTCGTCGTCCTCGACCACCAGGACCGAACCCGACCGATTGCTGTCCCGCACTCTGCCGAGGATCTCCAGGAGGCGCTTCCGCTCGATCGGCTTGACCAGGTAATCCGAGGCACCCAGGGCGAAGCCGCGGATCCGGTCATCCTCGATCGTCAGCAGGATCACGGGGATCGCCGCCAGGTCGGGGGCGGACTTCAACTCGGTGAGCGTGCACCAGCCGTCCATGCCCGGCATCAGCACGTCCAGGGTAATGGCACAAGGTCGAACCTCGCGGGCCAGGCGGATGCCGTCGCGGCCGTTGCTGGCGTGGACCACGGCGAAACCCTCCCCGGCCAGGAACCGCGTCGTCAGGTCGTGAACCATCGGATCGTCGTCGATGACCAGCACGGCGGGCAGTTGGGCATCGGGCGAGGCGCCGGGCGCCGCATCGGGAGCGACCGCCTCGCCCGCGTGGATCGCGGGTCCGGCTGGTACCGGGTTGAAGGTGGCGGGGATCCGCAAGGTGAAGGTCGAGCCCTGACCCGGGGTGCTCTCGACCGAGATGTCGCCCCCCATCGCCTGGCAGATCTTCTTGGTGATCGCCAGGCCCAGTCCCGTCCCACCGTACTTGCGCGTGGTCGAGGCATCCGCCTGGGTGAACGGTTCGAAGAGCCGGCTGACCTGCTCGGGTGTCATGCCGATGCCGCTGTCCCGGACCTGGAAGATGACCCATTCGACGGCGGCTCCCAGCTCGCGAAGGACATCCAGGCGGATGGTTCCCTGCTGGGTGAACTTGCTGGCGTTGGACAGCAGGTTGAGCAGGCACTGCCGCATCCGCGTGGTATCGGTGTCCATCGTGCCGAGATCGCCGTCGGGGATCACCAGCGTGTTGCCGTTCTTGGCCACGAGCGGCTGGACGGTCATCGCCACATCGCGGATCAGGCTGGCCAGGGCGAAGCGCTCGGGCAGGAGCTGGATCTTGCCGGCCTCGATCTTGGAAAGATCGAGGATGTCATTGATGATCGTCAGCAGATGCTTGCCCGCTCGATTGATCTTCTCGAGGTCGGCCACCGGGTCCTTCGGGATCTTCTTGGCGGCCAGCTCCTGGAGCAGCTCGCTGTAGCCGATGATCGCGTTGAGCGGGGTGCGCAGCTCGTGGATCATGTTGGCCAGGAAGGTGCTCTTGACCCGACTGGCCTCGACGGCCTGGTGGTGGGCCCGGGCGAGGTCGGCGTTGACCTGGCGGAGCTGGGCCTCAACCTGTTCGCGGCGGCCGATCTCTTGCTGGAGCACGGCGTTGGCCCGGGCCAGCTCGGCCGTGCGTTCGCTCACGCGGCGCTCCAGCTCGTCGTGGGCCCTGCGGAGGGCCTCCTCGGCCTGCTTCCGCGCCGTGATGTCGAACGCGATGCCCTGAAGGTACAGGGGGTTGCCTTGCTCATCGCGGATCACCTTGGCCTCACCGTGGACCCAGACCACGCGGCCGTCGCGCGCCAGGAAGCGGTATTCGGCGCGGAAGTGCCGGCCGGCGGCGCAGGTCTGCGCGAACTCGGTGTGCCATCGGGTGCGATCGTCCGGATGGAGCTGCCGATGCCAGAGCGTCGGATCGTCCAGCCATTCCTTCTGGGTGAACCCCAGGAGCGACTCGATCTGCGGACTGACGTAGAGCTCGTTGTCTTCCCCATCGAGCGCGGCCATGAAGGTGACCGCCGGCAATTGCTCGACCAGGGTGCGGTAACGCGCCTCGGCTCGATGCAGCTTCTTCGCCGCGCGGAGTTGCTCCCGCCCAGCGATACCCGGGTCCTCTCCGGGGATGAGCGGCACGACATCCCGGCGCCTTGGGTCGAGGGACCGCTCCCGGCGGTGGGACAGTTGGAACAAGATGTCTTCGGCCTCCCGGGCGGTCAGGGCGTCCCCCGGGTGCCGGCCGGCCTGGGGTGTCCCTTCCTGGGTCGCGCCCGGCGAGTGGGCGTGCGGATCGATGATCATGGTGCGGCCTCGCGTTCCCCAGCACAGCCCCGAGCCCCCGCGATCGTGGACCGCGCTGGCGACGGCGCCGCCTCGGCGAGTCCCTCCGGCGCGGGCTGGACGCCGAATGCCGGCAGATGACGGACCGCGATCGTCCGGCCGCCGCCCAGGTACATGTGAACGCCGCAGGGCAGGCAGGGGTCGAAGCTCCGGACCGTGCGCATGATGTCAATTCCCTGGAAGTGCTCGGGCCCGTTCTCTTCGAAGATCGGCGTGTTCTGCACGGCGTCCTCATACGGCCCCGGCGTGCCGTAGCTGTCGCGCGGGCTGGCGTTCCAGCAGGTCGGCGGGTAAGGGTGATAGTTGGCGATCTGACCGCCGCGGATGACCACATGGTGCGAGAGGACGCCCCGCACGGCCTCGTGGAAGCCGCAGCCGATCGCCTCGTCGGGTACCCGGAATTCGCTCGAGGTTCGCGTCCGACCGGCGTACACTTCCTCCATCGCGCGCTCGAGGAAGTACAGGGCCGCCGCTGCGGCGTACGCCTGGAAGTAGGTCCGCGCCCGGTCGCGCTCCAACGTGTTGCTCCAGCGGGGGATCCCCCACTCGAACTCGGCTTCCGGCAGGCTCGCCGTCCTGGGAAGGTAGATCTTCACGCTCCGGCCGGTGGCCTTCACGTAGCCGATGTCCACCAGTCCCGCGAGGGCCGTCACCCAGAGGCGAGCGAGCGCGCCGCCACCCGTGTCCAGCGCCCGGTACTCGCGGGTCCGCCGGTCGTACCAGCGCGGCGACATCACCCAGGTGTACTTGCCCCGGAAGTCCCGCTTCTGCCGCTTCACGATCGTGGTCTGATTCCACGGGTGCCGCTGATCGATCGGGTTGCCCAGCGGGTCGGCGGTGACGAACGTCTCGGCGTCTTGCCAGTCGTCGTAGTACGAGCTGCCGAGCAGGACGCGCAGGCCGAGGTTGATCTCCACCAGGTCGGTCGTGACCAGCTTGCCGTCGATCACGATCCCGGGGGTGACGAACATCGCCTGCCCCCACGCCGCCATCCGCTGATAGGAGTAGTCGCAGGCCTCGGGGTCGTTGAATGAGCCCCAACAGCCCAGCATCACGCGGCGGCGGCCGACCTCTTCGTAGCCCGGCAGGGCGTCATAGAAGAAGTTGAAGAGGTCGTCGTGGAGCGGCACAACCTTCTTCATGAACTCGACGTATTTCAGCAGCCGGACCTGGTATTCGGTGAAGAGCTGCACGCTGGGGACCGTCCCCACGCCGCCCGGGTAGAGCGTCGAGGGGTGGACGTGACGCCCCTCCATCAGGCAGAACATCTCGCGGGTCAGCCGGCTCATCTGGAGCGCCTCGCGGTAGAAGCTGCCCCGGAACGGGTTGAGCGACCGCATGATCTCGGCGATGGTCCGGTAGCCGTGGAGGCCGGCGTGGGGCGCCTCGGTCCGCTCGGCCTGCTCCAGAACGCCGGGATTGGTCTGCTTGACCATCTGTTCGCAGAAGTCCACGCCAACCAGGTTATCCTGGTAGAGGTTGTGGTCGAACATGTACTCGGCCGCCTCGCCTAGATTGATGATCCACTCGGCCAGGGGCGGCGGACAGACCCCGAAGGCCATGTTCTGGGCGTAGCAGGCGCAGGTGGCGTGATTATCCCCGCAGATGCCGCAGATCCGGCTGGTGATGAAGTGGGCGTCGCGGGGGTCCTTCCCCTT
>JAJPJC010000229.1 GCA_021324445.1 Isosphaeraceae bacterium | reverse complement strand
GCGGGGCTCCTGGGAAGAGAGGGGGGGCTCGGCGCTCCGCGGTCGACCAGGGGCTGTCGCCCCTGGCTCTTGACCGCCGCCCCTCCGGAGCTTTGGGAACAGACTCTGAGCTGAGTGGCGACCTGATCACCCAGATCCGCCAACAGGAGCCGCGTCCAGGGCACGTCGCTGTGGAGGTGCTCTTTCAAATCCCCTTGACGGAAGACTCGACCCGGCAGCGCCGTCCTGACATTGCCTTCGTGTCCTCCGAACGCTGGCCCATCGAGCGTCCCCAATCACTCAAGGACGATGCCTGGAATGTCGTCCCCGACCTGGTCGTCGAAGTCATCAGCCCGACCGATTGGGCCGCAGACGTGCTCGAGAGGGTCTACGAGGATTTCCAAGGCGGTGTCCGTTTGGTCTGGCTCGTCTATCCCAACCGGCGTTGCATTCACGTTTTCGAGGCATCGAATCAAATCCGAGTCGTGACCGTGGCCGACATCCTCGATGGCGGCGCGGTCGTGCCCGGCTTCCAGATGCCCTTGAAACGCCTCTTTAGTGTCGGTCGGGCCGGCCGGCGCAGGGACTTGACGCGAGTTCTTGACTCCCGGCGCCTGTCGCAATTTGAAATCGCCCGGACAGGCTCCATAATTGCGCTAGTGCCGACCCTGTCTCCGGGAGGTCTTGCGCCATGCCCCAAGCACCGCGCGATCCACCGATCGTCCAGCCGCCGATCCGGCTGGCGGTGTGCGTCTCGGGAGAAGGGACGACGCTCCAGAACCTGATCGACCAGATCAAAGCGCGGCGGCTGAGCGCGGACATCGTCCAGGTCGTCGCCAGCCGGCCGCGGATCGGCGCCATCGCCCGGGCCGAGGCGGCCGGCATCCCCCTGGCCCTGGCCAACCGCAACGCCCGGTCGCGGACCGAGTTCAGCACCTCGGTCTTCGAGCCGATCCGCCATGGCTCGGCCGACCTGGTCATCCTGGGCGGGTTTCTCTCCCTGCTGAACATCCCCTCCGAGTACAAGGGCCGGGTGCTCAACATCCACCCCGCGTTGATCCCCGCCTTCTGCGGGCAGGGTTATTACGGCTCGAAGGTCCACCGGGCCGTGCTCGACTCGGGCGTCAAGGTCAGCGGCTGCACGGTGCACTTCGCCGACGACGCCTACGACACCGGGCCGATCATCGTTCAGCGGGCCGTTCCGGTCCTGGATGACGACACGGTCGAGACCCTCGCCGCGCGCATCTTCCAGGAAGAGTGCAAGGCACTGCCGGAGGCCATCGCGCTCTATGCCGAAGGCCGGCTCCGGGTCGACGGCCGGCGCGTCCGAATCATCTCCCCGGCCTGACCGGCCTCGGTGGGCCGGTCAGAGCAGCAAGTCACCGAGCCCGCGCAGCCCGACCGGCTCGCGGCTGGCGAACGGCTCGCCGTGTCGGACGCCGATGAAATGCCCCCAGTAGCGGGTGCGGTCGCAGACCGACTCGATGACGCCCGGCCGGCCATCGGGTTGATTCTCGACCAGTTGCGAACGGTAGCAGCGCAAGGCCGCGACCTTCGCGTCGAGCTGGTCGGTGATGTCGATGACCAGGCTGGGCCGCTCCACGATCTTCAAGTGGACGCTGAAATAATAGAGAATCCGGGCGGGGTGGACGGGTTCTCCGGGGATGTCGGACTTGGTGAGCTTGCTCCAGAACCGGGCATCTTCCACCAGCTTGGTCGCGGCGGTATGGTCAGGATGGGCATCCTCCCAGTAAGGGGCGAACACCAGCCGGGGCCGAACCTGGCGGAAGACGGCCGCCAGCGCCCGCCGATGCAGCAGGCTGGCCTCCAGGCTGCGGTTGGGGAGCCCGAGGTTCTTCCGCCAGGGCGATCCCAGCACGGTGTTGGCCGCCGCCGTCTCGGCCGCGCGCCGCTCGGGACTGCCCAACGGCGTCGGCTCACCGCTGGTCAGGTCCAGGATGCCCAGCGACCACCCCTGTTGCATGAGCCGGAGGATCGTTCCGCCCATCCCCAGCTCGGCGTCATCCGGATGCGGCGAGACCACCAGCGCGTCGAGCATGACCAAGGACCCCGGAAGGGCGAATGAGCTTGGACAACTGCCGCGATTGACCCATAATAGAGCATGGTCGAGAACAACGCCCAGTGACTGGCTCCCATCGATCCCCGCACGACTGGCATCGGATTTTGTTCAGTGATGGCCGCGTGATTTCCATCCCGTTTGCCGACGTCATCATCCACGTCGTTTCCGAAGCGACTTCCGAGCCGGCGATCAGCCGGCGGAGATGAGCCTGGCCAATCGGCCCGGGGATCGATCGGGTCGATCGAACGCATCCTGCCCCGGCGAGGTTGGGATGGACACTCCCTTGGACCAGATCGCTCTCGGTGACTGTCTGCATCTGCTCCGATCCTTGCCGGATGGGTGTGTGGACCTGGTTGTCTCGTCACCCCCCTACAACCTCGGCAAGGCTTACGAGGCCAGGCGGGCGCTGGCGATCTACCTGGAGGACCAGCGCGTCGTCCTCGGGGAGTGTTGCCGGGTGCTGAGACGGACCGGCTCGCTCTTCTGGCAGGTCGGGGCCTTCGCCGACAAGGGGTCGCTGATTCCGCTGGACATCCGCATCTTCCCGATCCTCGAATCGTTCGGTCTGATCCCCCGGAATCGGATTGTCTGGGCCCGGCAGCATGGCCTGCATGCATCGAGAAAATTCTCCTGCCGGCATGAGACGATCCTCTGGTTCACCCGGTCCGACGATTACGTGTTCCACCTCGACGCCATCCGCGTCCCTCAGAAATACCGCAACAAGACCTTCCATCGCGGGGCGAAGCACGGCGAGTTGTCCTGCCATCCCGACGGCAAGAACCCCGGGGACATCTGGCTCTTCCGCAACGTGAAGCACAATCACGAGGAGCAGACGATCCATCCCTGCCAGTTCCCCGAAGACCTGATCGCCCGCATCGTGCTGGCGACCACCCACCCGGGGCAGACGGTGCTCGACCCCTACATGGGTGCCGGCACGGTAGCGGTCGTCGCCCGGGACCACGGGCGACACTTTCTGGGAGCCGAATCCGACCCGCGCTATCACGCAGTGGCCCTGCGGCGGCTCCGGGGAGAGCCCGACGCGAATCAGGGCTTCCCGAACCTGAAGACACTCCGGGATTACTGCCAGCGAACCGGCAAGCCCGCGGCCGCGTACCGCTTCGACGTCCAGGTGGGAGAGAAGCCGACCGACCGCCGGCGGGCGCGAATCTACCCCGAAGAGCATCACCGGCACGAGATGGCGGAGCGGCTCGCCTACGAGGAGGATGCCTTCGCGGCGGACATCCGCGATCAAGAGCGGCCCGGGGATCGCAACCGCAACGGCAAACGCCGGTCCAAGGGCCCCACGTGGTTTGATCCTTAACCTCTCCCCCCAAGCCCGGGGCTCGCCTGATCCCGATTTGAGAAAAGTCGCGCGGTTGTGGTACACTGCCGGACCAATGCAACGCCGGGTGGGAGAGAGCGATCCCGCTCCGCCGTGACGACTGTGGGTTCCCGAGGGTCGAGGACGGGAACCGACCGGAGAACCAGTTCATGCCGCGTTTCGTCAAGCTGGCGACCCTGGAGGAGCTCCCCGTGGGATCCGCCAAGGAAGTCGAGTTCGAGGGCCGGGTTTACGCGATCTATAATGTCGAGGGCGTGATCTCGGCAATCGACGGGATCTGCCCACATCAGGGGGGACCGCTGGCTGAGGGGACCGTCGAAGGGACCACGGTCACCTGCCCCTGGCATGGCTGGCAGTTCGAGATTCGGACCGGCAAGACCCCCTTGGGTTCGAAGATCAAGCAAGCCGTTTACGAGGTGAAGGTCGAGGGTCACGATGTGCTGGTCGCCGTCCCGTGAACCGGGCGGCCGATCAACTCCGTTGGGGTGGACATCCGTACGACGACCTGATCGCTCGAGTGGGGACCCATCCGCCCCCCCATCGACGTCGACCGCGGCGACCCAGACAGACCGGTGACGCGCTTCCGCCCGTTCCGCAACTCCGATCCCCCGGCCCTGGTCCGACTCTGGAACCAGGCGATTCCACCCTCCGCCACGGCCCGGCCGCTGCGGGTCCACGAGCTGGATACTCATGCCTTCGGCGTGGTCCCGTTCGAGGCCCCCGGCTTGATCGTCGGCGAGCGGAACGGCCGGATCGTCGGCTTCGTCCATGCGGGCTTCGGCCCGGAGCTCGCGTTGGCCTCGATACCCCCGTTCCAGCTCGGCTTCGAGCTGGGGACCATTGCCATGCTGGTCGTCGAGCCGGGACTCGACGACCAGGAGCTGGCCCCCGGCCTGCTCGCGGCGGCGGAGCATTATCTCAGGGCACGGGGTGCCAAGGTTGTCTATGCCGGAGGTTTATTCCCGCTCAACCCGTTCTACTGGGGACTGTACGGCGGCAGCGAGGGATCGGGCGTTCTGTCCGGCCACGAGAGCTTTCATCGCGCCTTGATCGACCGGGGTTATCAACCCGTCAGCTCGACCGTGCTTCTGGAGGCCGACCTCAGCAACCCTGAGCCGCGCGACCCCCGGGCCGCATTGATCCGCCGCCAGACCCAGGTGGAATTCCTTGAGGACGCCCTGCCGGCGAACTGGTGGGAAAACCTGGGGGTGGGCCACTGCCCCCTGACTGCGGCCCGGCTGCTGAACAAGTCCGACGGCAGTCCACTGGCCCACGCATCCATCTGGGACATGCAGGGCTTCGACCGCGAGGACGGCCGGTCGCGAATCGGTTTGATCAATCTCGAGGTCGTGCCGGATTACCGCCGCAAGGGTTTCGGTCGCTTCCTCGTCAGCGAGATCCTCCGGCGCGCCCGCGCCAATCTGGTCGGCTTGGTCGAGGTGCAAACCGCCGCATCCAACCAGCCGGCCCTGGCGCTGTATGCCTCGCTCGGCTTCGTGCCGATCGAACACTCGACACTCTACCGCCTTCCTTAGTCCGTTTGTCCGTGGTCCGTGGTCCGCCGACGCGGGCTGATCAGGCCAATCCGAAACGAACAAGACACTCGAAGAGGGGCGACGATCGCGCAGCGGAGCGGCAGCTCCGACAACGGACCAGGGACCACGAACAAAGGATCAACCCAATGGCACGCCGAACACTCAACCGACGGGAACTTCGGGCCGCCGCGGAGGCCGCCGAGGCCATGGGGATCAAGGCTCAGGCCGACAGCCCGAAGCCGGGTCCGCCAGCCCGGTCCGAGCCCCTGCGACGTCCCAAAGCGGCCGCAGGGCCTCGAATGCGGGTGGTCTGGGCCGTCTGCGATCTGGGCGGTCGTGCGGTTGCGACGTTCGAATATCCCCACAAGGCGGATGCCGAGGCCCTCATCGCCCAGCTCAAAGCCCAGGGCAAGGGGACCCACTTCCTGCGCTCGGTCAAGGAACCGGTTGCGCCGTAACGCGCGCGGCCCTGGGGCTGACATATCTGTCTGGGCAGGCTCGGCGGCACCATCCAAACCGGGACCGGCCAACCGGCGGGCCGCCCTATTCACCGTCTGATGCGGCGACGGCAGGCTTCTGGGCGGCTCTCGCCGCCCGTTGAGCTGGGGACACGATGTTCTTCCCTCCGTGCCGATGAACATCTGGCGATTGACCTGCTTCGCTCGGCGACGCTTAACCGCCCGCGATGGCACCCACGATCAGGAAGGGCTCGGCCCCGCGGACGACCGCATCGGGCAGCGGGACATCGGGCGGCTCGTGGGAGAGGTCCTGCTCGCAGGCGAAGAACCGCAGGAACGGCCGGCGCCGTTGCGTGGCGTGGTCGCGGATCGTCCCGCGCAGCATCGGATAGGCGGCTTCGAGAGCGTCGAGGACCGAGCGCTGCGTCACCGGGCCCTCGACGCGGAGCACCACCTCGCCCGCGACGCGCGCCAGCGTCCGCAGATGGGCCGGAAGCACGACTCGGATCATGGTAGGGTCTGCACCTCAACCGACAGGACGGCGGGAAGATCCCGGACGATGGGAGCCCAACTGTCGCCGGCGCTGGGGGAGGCGTAGACCTGCCCGCCGGTGGTGCCGAAGTACACGCCGCACGGATCGAACGAGTCGATGGACATCGCCCCGCGGAGCACGTTGACATAGCAATCGCGTTGCGGCAGACCGTCCCCGAGCGCTTCCCATTCGTTCCCGCCGGTCCGGCTGCGGTACACGCGGAGCCTCCCGTCGAGCGGGAAGTGCTCCGAGTCGCTCTTGATCGGGACGACGTAGATGGTCTCCGGCTCGTGCGCATGGACATTGATCGCAAACCCGAAGTCGGTCGGCAAGTTGCCGCTGACCTCGCGCCACGACTCACCGGCGTCGTCGCTGCGCATGACGTCCCAGTGCTTCTGCATGAACAGCACGCTCGGGCGCGACGGGTGCATCGCGATGCGGTGGACGCAGTGGCCGACCTCCGCATCGGGATCGGGGAGGAACTGCGAGCGCAGACCCCGGTTCATCGGCCGCCAGGTCGTGCCCCCGTCGTCGGTGCGAAACACGCCCGCGGCTGAGATCGCGACGAAGATCCGCTCGGGATCGCTGGGGTCCAGGATGATGGTGTGGACGGCCAACCCACCGGCTCCCGGCTGCCACCGCGGTCCCGACTCAGTCCCGCGCAGACCGGAGAGCTCCTGCCAGGTGCGGCCGCCGTCCTCCGTGCGGAACAACGCGGCGTCTTCCACCCCGGCGAAGACGTGATCCGGATCGGTCCGTGACGGCTCGAGATGCCAGACGCGCTTGAATTCCCAGGGGTGCTGCGTGCCGTCGTACCACTGGTGCGTGCCGGGGATTCCCTCGTACGGGAACTGGTTGCCGACCGGCTCCCACGTCTTGCCACCGTCGTTCGATCGCTGGATCATCTGCCCGAACCAGCCGCTGGACTGCGACGCATACAGTCGGTCCGGGTCGACGGGTGAGCCCTTCAGATGGTAGACCTCCCACCCTGCAAAGTGGGGGCCGTCGATCGCCCACCGCTGGCGCCGCGCGTCCGAGGTCAAGACGAACGCGCCCTTGCGTGTGCCAACCAGTACGCGTACTCCCCGCATGCTTGACTCCTGTTCAACAGGGGCGAGACCTGGCTCAAACCGGTTGCCGCGATCCACCGTGCATCACGGCCAGCTGAAGCGATGCCGACTCAACCTTTGACCCGACGACCGGGCTTGGTCCCGGCCTCGGATGCCAGGCTGCGCGGCGCATCCCTTGCTGCACATGCTGACAGGTTGCCAATCCAAGGGCTCGGTGGCAAGAGCATTTCTTTCAACCGGGTTTCTTCTTCTGGTTTTTCGGTGCCCCAGGGGGTGTTTGAGCCATTGAAGTTCTCGAATCCCCCAGGCGGCGCCGGCAGCAAACCGAATCCCTCGTGTCGATGACGGCAAGGAAGAGTGCACGAAAACGCCGACTCATGCGTCCATGGTTCTGTGAGTGAGAGTGCCGCTCGCCGATCTGGCAAGGCGTGGGATGACTTCGCCCTGCGCCGCTCGCCGTCCTAAAATTCGTTCCAGACACGATGTCTTCGGACCCCCAGCGTCTCTCCGTGACCCATTCCCGCCGTAGCGATGCTGACGAACGACCAGGCGAGCCCAGCGAAGCCGACGTGTGCCGGACCGAGGCGGGAAGCTCTGGTATGCCGCTTGCAAGCACGTCCGGGTGGTTCGGTGGTTCGGCGTCATTGAAGGCGATGATGAGGGAGATCGTGCGTGATTCTTCTGAATGCCATGTCTCATTTCGAGCGGCTCGAGGAGTCGGTCGGACTGATCGTCCGCCACCCCGAGTTCCCCGACAAACCCGCGGCGCTGGAGCAATGCGCCGGCGAGATTGATGAACTGATTCGAACCGGCTGTCTGACCGGAGAACAAGGCGGGAGACTCCTGGACCTGGTCCGAGGCGTTCCCGCCCGGCCGGAGACACGCCCTGCCGGCTCGCGAGCCTGACAGACTCTGAGCGCTGACATGCTCCGCGCGGACTGAACGGGCCGCGTCAACCTGCGACTCGTCGGTTTCCAGGTTCACTCCGCGATCCGAGGAAGAGGCCTTTCGAGAACCACCGCGACGGAAACGTCGCCGGGAAGTCCATGAATCCAGGCAGCGATTCCCCAGATCACCCCGGCACGGAAGCAGCTCCAGTCGTCGGTCGGGCTTGAGCCTGACGTTCCGATCCTGTCAGGCTCAAGCCTGACCGACGTTCGTGCCGGAATACTCAGCTTGTCTTCTGCCCATTTCCGTAACTCTTTTAAGATCAATGACTTGCGGAAATAGTGATCGCGAGGACACTGAATTCCGTAATTCCTTGTGCTAATTGGGT
>JAJPJC010000404.1 GCA_021324445.1 Isosphaeraceae bacterium | reverse complement strand
GGGGCCGACACGACCATTCGCATGGAGATCGCGCGCGGCGGCGTCGTCGCGTTCGCGGGCGAGACGTCGCTCGCGCAGCTCAAGCGGCGGCCCGCCGACCTCGTCGCCTTTCTCTTCCGCGACAGCAGCTTTCCGAACGGCGTCTTTCTCATGACGGGGACGGCATCGTGCCGCCCGGTGACTTCACGCTCGCGGGCGGTGACGAGATTCGGATCGAGATCGCGGGCGTCGGCCGGCTCGTCAACACGGTGGCGACGTGACGCCGGACCAAGGCGTGGACGGCGCGCCGTTGCCATGACGTCACGCGATCCGTTCGCCACCGACGACGTGGCCATCTACGACGTGCGCACGCGCGCGCCCGGGCCGCCGGGGCGCCTGCCCGTGACGGCCGACGATCTGATCCGGCGGCCGAGCGGCGACCTGTTCGGGTGGACGCAGGACGTCGGCATGGGGTTGCCCGCGCGCGAGCTCGGGCGGCCCGAGGTGCTGCTGCTCGCGACCTCGGGCGGCGTGCGCGCGCCCGACGGGACACCCATCGCGCTCGGCTATCACACGGGCCACTGGGAGATCGGCCTGCTCGTCCAGGAAGCCGCCGAGGAGTTGCGGCGGCTCGACGTCGTGCCGTTCGCGGGGATGGTCTCCGACCCTTGTGATGGGCGCACCCAAGGCACGGCCGGGATGATGGACAGTCTGCCCTATCGGAACGATGCGGCCATCGTGTTCCGCCGGTTGATTCGCTCGCTCCCGCGGCGCAAGGGCGTGCTCGGCGTCGCGACCTGCGACAAGGGGCTGCCGGCCATGATGATGGCCCTGGCTGGGTCAAAGCATCTCCCGTGCGTTCTCGTCCCGGGTGGTGTGACCCTGCCGCCGCGCGAGGGCGAGGACGCCGGCAAGGTCCAATCGATCGGGGCCCGCTTCGCTCATGGGGAGATCACCCTCGCCGAGGCCGCCGAGCTGGGCTGCCGGGCCTGTGCCAGTCCCGGCGGCGGGTGCCAGTTCCTCGGGACCGCCGCCACGTCGCAGGTCGTCGCCGAGGCGATGGGTTTGACCCTTCCTCACGCCGCGCTAGCGCCCTCGGGCCAGCCGATCTGGCGCGACATGGCCCGCCGCTCGGCACGAGCCCTCGTGGCTCTGGGCGCAAGGGGGCTCACCCTCGGGGAGATCCTCACGTCGGCTTCAGTCCGCAACGCGATGGTCGTCCACGCCGCCTTCGGCGGCTCGACGAACTTGATCCTGCATATCCCCGCGGTGGCGTTCGTGGCGGGACTCCCGCGGCCGGCCGTCGACGACTGGCACGAGATCAACGTCCAGGTCCCCCGGCTGGTGAGTGTGCTCCCGAACGGTCCGTATTATCACCCCACCGTGCGCGCCTTTCTCGCCGGCGGCGTCCCCGAGGTCATGCTCCACCTGCGCGAACTCGGTTTGCTCGATCTGTCGGTCTTGACCGTCACCGGCGAGCCGCTGGAGCGCGTCCTCACGTGGTGGGAGGCCAGCGAGCGCCGGAAACGGCTGCGCGAGCGGTTGTTCGAGCAGGACGGCGTCGACCCCGACGAAGTGATCATGAGCCCGGGCCGTGCCCGGGAGCGGGGCCTGACCAGCACCGTCACTTTCCCGCGCGGCAACCTCGCCCCCGCGGGCTCCGTGATCAAGAGCACGGCGATCGACCCCAGCGTGGTCGACGCCGACGGGGTCTATCGCAAGACCGGCCCGGCGCGGGTCTTCACCCGCGAGCGAGACGCGATCGCGGCCATCAAGGGCCAGGGGGATCGGCCCATCCGGCCCGGTGATGTCCTGGTCCTCATCGGCCGCGGACCCTTGGGGGCCGGCATGGAGGAGATCTTCCAGATCACCTCCGCCCTGCGTTACCTTTCCTTCGGCAAGCACGTCGCCGTGCTGACCGACGCCCGGTTCTCGGGTGTTTCGACCGGCGCGTGTGTCGGCCATGTCAGCCCCGAGGCCCTCGCAGGCGGGCCGATCGGCCGGCTTCGCGACGGCGATATCGTCCGGATCGTCATCGATCGCGTGCGGCTTGAGGGGTCGCTCGACCTGGTCGGCGCCGATGGGGTCGAATTCGGCCCCGAGGAGGGAGCGCGCATCCTAACAGGGCGATCGCCTCACCCCAGCCTCTCGCCGGACCCCGACCTCCCCGACGACACCCGGCTCTGGGCCGCCTTGCAGGCCGTCGGCGGCGGAACCTGGGGCGGTTGCGTCTTCGACACCGACGAGATCGTCGCCACTCTGCGGGCGGGACTCGCCGCGCGGAAGCGCGCGGCGATGGATTAGGACCCGGGGACGACCCAACGGGTCTCCTTGTGTTGCCTGGGCAATCCCATGAAGAAGAAGCTCGACCTCGGACCCTGGATTTACCGGCTCTTCCTGCTTTCGGTTCTGTTCGCCGTGTTGTGGGTCAAGGGTTACCTCTGGTGGCTGTTCGGGATCGCCCTGGTCCTCTACCTGGCCGAAACCCTCATCTTCCCTTTTCTCTCGGTCGCGGCCAGTCTGCCGGCGGGGCCAACCGTGCGGCCGCGGAAGCCCAGGTCGGCACCCCAGACCGATGCGCCGGGTTTCGCCGCAGGCGGCGAGGATTTCCGCGAGCCGAGGCCGAGCCGATCCTCTCCGCAGCGGAGGGGACCGTGACGGCCCGAGAGAGTCGCCCTCGATGCGGAGTCCCTCCTCGTCATTTCCGTGCGGCTCGCTGGGTCTTCCGCCGCTTCTTGGCTTCAATCCGGGCGTCGCAGGCCGCAAGCACTTGCGCGGCCGTCCGCCTTGGGATCGGAGCGGGACGCGCCTGTTTGGGCAGGGTCGCTTCCGCGTAACGTTGGCGCAACTCGCTCCGAAGGCGGATGTCGCCATCCTCGGCCAGGAAGCGCAGCAGATACTGATTCTTCTCAGCGGCGGGTAGCTTCTTGATCCACCGCTCCAGGGCCTCCCGTGACGGTTCGCTGGGCACGTCTCCGCCGCTCGGCTTCGCGGCCACCTCGAGCAACTCCTCCTCGACCCGTAAGAATTCGGCCAGCGCCTTCAGCGGCGCCGAGAGTTTCCCCAGTCCCGGGGGCACTGGAGGTTCGAACACGTCAGCCCCCTCTTCCCGGTCCTCATCGTCATAACCGTAACGTTCCCGCAGCGAGGAGAGCCATCCCAGGTAGAGGGCACGGAGATCGCCGCGCATCAGCTCTGCGCGGAGGCCAATCAACTGCGCCATCCAGGGCTCACCCTCGACCCAATCCCCTCCCTCCTCGTTCGACAGGAACTCGAGCACGACGTGCTTGCGCTTGGCCTTGATCGACAGGACATCCTCGGCGGCGTATTCCCCCGCGGCCTTGACATCGAGCAAGCGCCGGGGAATGCGAAACATCAATCGGTTCGTACCCCAGTTGGCGACGTAGACGAACGCGTCAAAGTAACGTTCCATCATCGTCTCGGGGCTGCCCCGGAAATCCCCATAGTGGTACACGTTGGTGAAGCTCGTCGGCGTGATCTCGGCCCGGGTCGACCACTTGCGCAGTTCGTCCATCTGGCGCTGATTCAGCGGCCGGTCGATCGTCCGGAACTCGTAGTACTGGTATTCGCTCATGGTGATCATCGAGGGAGCCGCTGGATGGCCCACGGTCGCGACCGGCGCTTACCATGCCAGCTTCGTTGGGAAGAACTCGGCGATCAGGTCCTCGTAATAGGGCCGAAGCGCCGCGACGTCGGGGGGCTCATGTCCCTTGGAATACAGATCGTAGGGGTTGAACGCGCGGACCCACTCGATCCGGCGGCGGTCGTCGTCGTTCATCAAGTGAGTGTAGGCGCCTTCGCGGTGGGCGGCGTAGAACGAGTGATAGCGGATCATCGCCAGGGCCTCCTCGGGCAAGTGATCCCGGACGACGTGGTAGAGATACTCGTCGTGGCCCCACGACAGGTGGACGCGGTCCAGCCCGCAAGCCGGCTCGTAGATCCCGCAATCCGTCTGGTACTCAGCGACCTGCCAGTCGGGGTTGTCGCGGAAGAATTCGGGGAAGACGACCTTCTCGGAGTACCGGCAGCCGACCGGGAAGGTATCGCCGACCACGGCCCATTGCGGCTCGCCGAAGAGGCAGAGGATCTTGCCCAGGTCGTGAATCAGGCCGGTCAGGATGAACCAGCGCGGGTGCACGTCGCCGCGAATCGCCTCGGCCGTCTGCATCAAGTGTTCGATCTGGCTCAGCTCCGTGTCGGGATCGCTGTCGTCGACCAAGGTGTTGAGGAACTCCATCGCCTCCCAGATCGACATCTCCCGATGATCGAGCGCCAGGTACTGCCGCCGCTTCGCCCGGACAAAGTCGAGCGTCTGGTACCGGTGGTTCAGCCGGTAGAACTCGCGGACCGCCGGGCGGACATTCGTCCCGTAGTCGCGGAACGACGAAGCCTCACGAGGCTGAGGATAACGTTCCTGAAGGAACGACTCCCACTCATCCAGATCGGGCAGCAGGTTGGAATGCGATGGCTCGCTGCGATGCTCTGACATGCTCTGACCCCCTCACTCCTCGATCGACGCGGCTGCGGCCCGATGGGGCGGCTTGATTATCGACCCGACAGTCCTGCCGCGCGATCGATTGTACTCCAGATCACACCGCTGTCGGTAGGGTCATGATGGGGGGTGGTCTTCTCTCAAGGAGCCCCAGGGGTGAAACCCTGGGACTGCTCGACTTGCACCCTTGACTCTCCATCGCGCCCTACGCAATAAGAGTCTGTTCCCAAAGCTCCGGAGGGGCGGCGGTCAAGAGCCAGGGGCGACAGCCCCTGGTCGACCGCGGAGAGCCGAGCCCCCCCTCTCTTCCCAGGAGCCCCGG
>JAJPJC010000369.1 GCA_021324445.1 Isosphaeraceae bacterium | reverse complement strand
CCGGGGCTCCTGGGAAGAGAGGGGGGGCTCGGCTCTCCGCGGTCGATCAGGGGCTGTCGCCCCTGGCTCTTGACCGCCGCCCCTCCGGAGCTTTGGGAACAGACTCTGAGCGCCCGCTCGCACACCGCGAGGCTTCGATCGATCAATGGGCGGATCGCCTGCTCGAAATGGCCGCGGGTCAGGAGGACCTCCTGCGCCCGGCCGCCCAGCAGGAGCGCCTTGCGCACCTCGCCCTGTCCCGGCATCGCCAGCTTGATCTTCATCGCCTCGGCGTGGCGACGGAGCTGGGCCGAGACGACCGGGTCCTGGAGCGGATCGTAGCGCTGGGCCAGGCGGAATTGTTCCGCGACCATCGCCATGATCGCCTCGTCGAAGGTCTTGCCGCCGAGGTCGGAGGCCCCGTCGGTGGCCAGGGCGTAGAGTCCCCGGGACGCGATGGATATCGACGACCTCCGCTCGCCCGCGCTCTACTTCGGCACCACGACCGGCCAGCTCTGGATCGGTCGCGAAGGCGGCGAGGAATGGAGTTGCCTCTTCGACTCGTTGCCGCCGATCCACTGCGTGAAGGTCGCGGTCGTGTGAGCCCGACAAGAGAGTGTCCAGCACGATGAGGTTGCGATCAAGGACGACGGCCGCCGGTCGCTTCTGGAGCATCGCGTGCAAGTCGCACACCGAGCCGCGCATACGTCCCTTTTGAGCCGCGGTCCGGGGGAGGAGCCACTTCCGACAACACAGGCCCGACCGGACGGCGGCCTCCCTGTTGAGGGGCTCCGTCCCCAGATCCGGTCGGAAAGAAGGTCGGAGCGTCTTGAGATACTCCGGGAGCTGGTGTCGTTCGTCCTCGGTGGGCTTGGACCCGAAGTCATGGCCTTCGTTCCGATTGCCCGGGATCCACTTGCCCGGAGCGTCCTTGGCGCTGAACTTGGGGAAGCCGTGGACGCCGGTCAGGTACCCGACCTTCTCGGGATCGAAGCTCCGCACCCCGATGCTGAACGAGGTCGTCCCGGAGGCGCGCTTCGGTCGGATCGACCGAAGCCAGCTAAATTGCTTCGGTGTCGTCGGACCGACGCGCGCAAGAGCCAGGGCTAAGCTCGATCCCCTCTCCCCCGTCCTTCCCCAGATTCTCGCGGATGATCAGCCAGACGCACCTCTCGCGCTCTTGGGAGTCGGAGCGGCTTCCTGACCCGTTCCCGTCTCTCTTCCGATGGCCGGTCAGCGGAAAATGTGCTGGGAGAAGAGATACAGGTTGTTCTTCCACTCGGTTGCGTCGTGCGCGTTGCCGTCCACGTGCCAGACATGCGGCACGCCCTTGTCCTTCAGGTAGGTGTGCACGCCCTGACTGATCCGGATCAGGCCGTCCTTCTTGCCGCAGGCGAGCCAGAGCAGCTTCAGCTTCTCTTTGGCGCCCGCCGGGTCGGGCACCAGTCGCTCCGCCGGCTTCGTGTTGGGCGCAGCGGAGAAGGCGCCGACCCAGGCGAATGTATCAAGGTGTGCCAGCCCGAAGTTCAGCGATTGGCCGCCGCCCATGGACAACCCGGCGAGGGCCCGGTGCTCGCGGTCCGCCTGCACCGAGTAGCGTGCTTCGATCGTGGGGATCACGTCCTTCAGCAGGTCCTGCTCGAACGCCGCGAACGCCGGAGCGGCGGCGAAGATGTCCCCCTCGGCCCGGTCATTCTTCCGCGCGCGGCCGTTGGGCATGACCACGATCATGGGCGTGATCTTCCCCTCGGCCAGCAGGTTGTCGAGCAGGACGTTGGGCTTGGCAAAGCGCCGCCATTCCGTCTCGTCGCCGCCGATGCCGTGCAGGAGGTACAGCACCGGGTACTTCTTCTTGTTCGTGTAGTCCGGCGGTGTGTAGACCAGCATCTTGCGGGTCGTGCCGACGGACCGGGATTCGTAGGAGATCATCTCCAACCGCCCGTGCGGCACGTCCGAGCGCTCCGCGTCGAACCCGGCGGGCGGGTCGGGGAACGCGGGCAGGTCGTCGGGGTTCAGCACGATGGGTCGCTGCGGCCCCCGGCCGGGCCGGCGGGCGGTGGGCGCGTTCACGAACAGGAGCGGGGCGAACTCGTGCAGGCAGCGGCGCCACGTCAGCCACTCGTGCGCCGTCCCGGGCGATTCGTAGTACACGTGCTTGATCCCGGCCTTCTCCAGCGCCTCGTGATAGTTCTTGACGCCCTCGTACATCCGCCCCTCGGCCGTGCCGATGCCCAGCCAGACGAGACGCACCCTCCTGTTGAACGTATCCGCGTCGGCCATGACGCCGCCGTGGGCGGTCTTCGGGTCGAACGAGGCGCCGCCGAAGCCCCCGCCCCCTCCGCTGAAGCCCCCGAGGTAGGCGAACAGGTCGAGGTGCTTGAGCGTGATCAGGAACGTCTGCATGCCGCCCATGGAGAGCCCGGCCATCGCCCGGTGCTCGCGGTCCGGGATCGTGCGATAGGTTGCGTCGATCATCGGGATCAGGTCCTTGACCAACACCTCCTCGAACGCGCTGAACATCCGGCTGAAGTCCGGGCGCGGGGGAGGAGTCTGTCCGGGTGCGGCCGGCCGCGCCGGCGGACGGAATGCGGGGGCCGGCTCGCCGGGCCGACGTGCATAGCCCCGGTCCATGACGACGATCATCGGCCGCGCCTTGCGCTCAGCGATCAGGTTGTCCATGATGAAGGCCATGTGCCCCTGCCGCGGCCAGCCCGTCTCGTCCTCGCCCCCGCCGTGCTGGAGGTACAGGACCGGATAGCGCATCTCGGGGTTGTTGTCGTAGCCGGGCGGGGTGTAGACGAAGGCGCGACGCCAGTCCTGGGTTGTCTTGGAGAAGTACGGGCGCTCGCGGACTTCGCCGTGCGGCACGTCCCTCGGGAGATAGAAGTCGACGCCCTTCTCCGGGATCTCGATGCCGCTGGCGTCCTTGCCGGTCCCGTAGAACGTGTGGCTCGCGGGGTCATGGACCTCCGCGCCGTCGATGAACACCCGGTAGTAATGGAACCCCGGCACCTGGGGATCCGTGGTCGCGGTCCAGAAGCCATCCTCGCCCTTCTTCGCCGG
>JAJPJC010000487.1 GCA_021324445.1 Isosphaeraceae bacterium | reverse complement strand
GTTGTAGGGTGGGTGAAACCCACCACCGGAAGGCCTTGGCGGGCTTGAAGATCGGTGGGTTTCACCCACCCTACAACATCGACTTCCCCACCCTTCCGGGACAGACTGTTAGTGCGCGCCACTCGGACTGGCGGACGGTGTGGGGCTCGATCCCCGTCTCCGCGGCCGTATCGGACGGGGGGAAGGGGTCAGGAACGAAAGTCGGCCGGATCTTCCCAACCGGATTGGCGCATGTCGGGAAACTGGTGGAATCGCTCCTGGAGTCTCCGCGCCGGTCGTCGCAGCCCGCTGGCTTCCAAGGAGATTCGCCTGCTCGGGCACGGGGCACGCCGTTGCTCCCACCGATTTCCCGACATGAGCCGCCGCTGCGGCGCGGGACTTGCCTGTTGATTCGATCGGGTCCGATCCGACACCGATGACGAGGAGGGCGGCGTGGCGAACCAGATGACCACGATGGATTCGGGCGGAGACTCTCCCCAACAGGGCGGGGCCACGCCCCACGAGCCCCCGGGCGCCGGCACGACCGGGCCGGGTGGTCAGGCGGACGCCGATCCCGCCGTCGATGAGATGGGGATTCCCGTGCCGTCCGGCGCCAAGCCGAATCCGCGGGGCGGCACCCTCAGCCCGGCCGTCGAGGATCTCACCGAGCCCGGCGAGGACGCGAACTTCCCGGACCCCGCGAAACCCATCTCCCAGGAGTGTCCACCTTCATCCGGATCCGGAGCGGAAGTCCGGACGCCCCAAACGGCCTGATGTCTTCACGGGCTCCTGAGGGGTCCGTGGTGATCGGAGACGATCCCATGTCGATTCGGAAATGTCTGCACGTGGCGATGATCTCGGCGGTGATCGGCCTCCCCTTGCTGCTGGCCGGTTGCACGGACAATCCGCACGAGGCCGGCGCCCCGGGTGCCAAGGCGACCGGCGCGACCGAGCGCGGCGGCGGCGTGACGACGGCCAGCCCGGGGGGCCCGAACGTCGGCCCGCCGGGCGCCGGTACGGCCACGAGCGCGGGAGCGAATACCGGCGGCCGTTGACGGTGGGGCCCGAGGGCAGTCCCGGATCCGTCGGATTGGGTTGGCCGGGATGTTCCGATCAAGAGCATGCTGGCGATCGGCCGATGGAATCGCTGAGGTGCCTGGAGGAGGATCGGGAGCCAGACCGCGCCACAGCGGCGCGACCTGACGAGGCTCCCGGCAGGCCAGGCCGGGGACTGGCGAGCTGATGGAGCGCGGGGCGATCCTCCGGATCGGGTTGATGGGACTGATGATCGGGCTGGGCGTCCGGCCGTGTCGGGGCCAGGTCACGCTGGCCGATGACATCATCATCGCAGCCCAGGGGAAGGAGAATGCCCAGCGGCGGAGGGATACGACGCTCGGGCGGACCCCCGGCACGGGGACCAGCCCGTATCGGCGCAGTCCCGGCAGCCATGACATCCTCCTGGGGGTGGATCCGACGCGACGGCTGGCGCCCTTGCCGCGGCTGACCCAGCGGCCAGCCGATCCGGGTCAAGTCCGCCTGCCCGGTCAGCAGCCGGTCGAGCCTGAGCACGGGCTGGCCCCGGCGATCGAGCGGCTCCGGCTCCCGGCACCCTTGGCGCGGGGCGGGGCCGCCGGCGCCGCCGCGCCGGCCGCCCGGGGCGAGGACCTGGGCATCGATGAAGGACCGCCGGGCGGCCTGACCCTCGACGAGGCCATCGAGCGGCTGGTCCGGAGCAATCGCGATCTGGGTACCCGGTTCCTGGAGATCCCCCAGGCCGAGGCCGACG
The DNA here is from genome assembly GCA_021324445.1 of Isosphaeraceae bacterium. Classification (GTDB taxonomy): domain Bacteria; phylum Planctomycetota; class Planctomycetia; order Isosphaerales; family Isosphaeraceae; genus JAJPJC01. Next base: position 15,724 of record JAJPJC010000487.1, on the reverse strand, counting down.
TCCTGACGGCCGGGCTCCGTTCCAACCCCTTGCTGTTCTACTCGTCCGATAGCATCCCCTACGGGTCCTATTCGGCGCAGCGGCCCGGCGAGATCGATCACGGCATCAGCGTCGTGTATCCCATCGATTTCAGCGGCAAGCGCCGCGCGCGGGTGGCGCTGGCCGGGCAGGAGAAGGGGGTGCTCCAGGCCCAGTATCAGAACGCGGTCCGGCTGGCGATCGATGACCTCTACACGGCGTATGTCGACGCCCTGGCCGCCCGCCAGGCGGTCCACGCCGCCGAGCGGAGCCTGGGGCTGATCGACGAACTGCTGCGCGCCAGCCGGGCGCGGTCCCCGCGCACGGCCCGGGATGAGGAGGACGACGACGATCTGCTCATCGAGTGGGAGCTCACCGCGATGTCGGTCGGCGACGAGCGGAGCCGTTACCAGAAGGCTCGGCAACGGCTCGGCCACCTGCTGGACATGGCCCCCGAGGAGGCCGACGCCCTGGAGGTGCGCGGCTCGGTGCGTGTCCTGGACCCGACGCTGCCGCCGGTCGAGACCCTGGTCGCCGTCGCGCTGCGCCATCGGCCCGACCTGGCGGCCTATCGCCTGGGCATCGAGCGCGCCCGCGCCGAGCTGGTCCAGGAGCAGGCCGAGCGCTTCTCCGACGCCTACTTGCTCTACACGCCGTTCGAATACCGCGACAACCAGCCGGTCGGCCTGCACAGCGCGACCTCGTGGGGGGCCGGCATCTTCGTCTCGGCGCCGCTGTTCAACCGCAACCAGGGCAACCTCCGCCGCGCCCGGATCAACATCGATCAGGCGCAGAACGAGGCAACAGCCCAGCAGCGCCTGGTCATCGGCGAGGTGCGGCAGGCCGCCGGCGACTTCGCGAATACGCTCGGCGACGCCCGTCGCCTGGAGCGGGTGATCCTGCCGGCGGTCCGCCGCAAGCGCGACCGGGCCTGGTCGCGGCTTGATCGCCAGGAGATTCCGACCGAGGCGTTCCTGGGCGTCCAGCGCGAGACGACATCGATCGTCCGGTACTATCGCGACACTCTCGCCCGACACCGCCGCAACACCCTGCGGATCAACACGGTCCTGGGGATGCGGCTCCTGCCCTGACGACCCGGGGCCGCGCCGTTCGCTCCGCCGGCGGCGCCCTCGCGAGGAGCGAGCTGCCGCCGCCGCGCGGCCGGCAAGGCCGCTCGAATCGGCCGCCCCAGGCGCGCCGGATCGGGTGCTGGAAAGGGGTCGGAAGCCAAGGTGCCGCAAAGGGGTCCACGGTACGCAAACTCTCGAACCGAGCCCCTGCTGGTCCGGCATCAGATCAGCTCCCGGATCGGCTCGCCCTCGCCGAGGATCGGGATGGGGCGGCCGGCGAAGTCGTGGAACTCGGACCGCGCGGGGATCCCCAGGTGCCGGTAGATCGTGGCCAGAAGGTCCCTGGGCGAGAGGGGCCGCTCGGCCGGGAATTCGGCGCGGCGGTTCGTCGCCCCGATTACCTGGCCCATCCGCAGGCCGCCGCCGCTGATCAGGGCCGACTGGGCGTCGGGCCAGTGGTCGCGGCCGATGAGCCCGGCGGCGTGGGTCAGCCGGGGCGTGCGGCCGAACTCCCCCGCCGCCACGATCAGCACCTTGCGGTCCAGCCCCCGGGCGTAGACATCCTCGATCAGCGTCGCCAGCGCCTGGTCGAGGAACGGGGCGCGGTGCCGCATCGCGTCCCGGAGGTCCCATCCCGTCTGGACGTTGATGTGGTCGTCCCAGCTAAAGTAGCGCTCGGAGAGTGAGGGAGCCAGGGCGTCGATGGTGATGACGGCGGCGCCCGCCTCGGCCAGCCGCCGGGCCAGCAAGCAGCTCTGGCCCCAGAGGTGCCGGCCATAGCGATCCCGCAGCCGGGGATCCTCCCGGGACAGGTCGAAGGCCGCGGCGACCCGCGGCGTGGTGAGCATCTGGAGAGCGGCCGCGCGGAACGGATCGCCGGACCCGCCGCCGGGCCGGTCCAGACCACGGCGGAAGCCTTCGAATTGCCCCAGCAGCCCGCGCCGGTCATCCAGCCGGCGGCCGTCGACGCCGGCGACGAGCGTGAGGTTGGGCGGGCGGAAGTTCGGCGCCGAGGGGTCGCCGGTGGAGAAGCCCGAGTGGGCCACTCCCAGGTAGGTCGGCCGGGTCATGAACGGCTGCCGCGGGATGCCGATATACCGAGGCAGGCCATCGGGGCGAAGTCCCCGCACCCGACTGGCGATCATCCCGAAGTCGGGGTGCTCGGAGAGGGCTGTCGAGGTCGGGTCGGGCTGCACGGGGGTCTTGCCGGTGAGCAGCTCGATCGAGGCGTCGTTGTGCGCCGACATCGTGTGGTGCAGCGATCGGATCAGGCTGATCTTGTCCCCCAGCCGGGCCTGGCGCGGGAAGAGCTCGCAGATGTCCAGGCCGGGCACGGTGGTGGCAATCGGTCGAAACGGACCGCGGTATTCGGCGGGCGCATCGGGCTTGAGATCGTACGTCTCGAGCTGGCTGGGCCCGCCCCACATCCAGAACAGGATGACGCTGGTGTCTGGCTCCGGCCGGTTCGCGGCCGCCCGCGCAGCGAGCAAGTCCGGAAGACTTATCCCGCCCAGGGCCAGCATCCCCAGCCGGAGGAACTCCCGGCGCCGCAATGGTCCCGGGCAGGATGGATCAGGCATGGATCGGATCTCCGGCGGGGTTGTTTAAGGATTGTTGAATCTTAACCCCGCCCATCGGCCCGTGCAACCGGGTCTGGACTGGTTTTCGCATGGGGCAGGGACCAGTCTGTGTGTGTGTTCCCCGATCTCCCAAGGAGTCGCCACCGGTGGCATCGAAGAACGAGGACCTGCATGGCAACGCCCCGGACAAGGCCGAGGTGGCCCTGCTCTTGATCGACGTGATCAACGACCTGGAATTCCCGGAGGGGGATCAACTGCTCCGGCACGCCCTACCGATGGCCGAGCGGCTCCGGGAGCTGAAGCGGCGGGCGCGGGACGCGGGGATCCCGGTGGTCTACGTCAACGACAACTTCGGCCGCTGGCGGTCCAACTTCAACGTCCAGGTCGAGCACTGCCTGGAGGACGGGGTGCGGGGCCGGGAGATCGTGGCGCAGTTGCGGCCCGAGGAGGACGATTGTTTTGGAGACTGCTCGGTGATCACCACCGGAGCCGGGCCGTGCCCGGGGTGACCACGCACGGGAGTGCGTGGTTGGGACGGGACGAAGGTCCTCCCACCTCGGGCGTCAGCCCGACTCCACCCGCGGATCGCACGGACGTGCGCGGTTGGCGGGACTCGGGCCCCATCCCAACCACGTTCTGACGAACGGGGTCCCGGTGGTGTTTCCCGAGAAGTCTCGAAAAATCCCAGCAGGCCGTTGACAAACCGTCGAATCCGCGGATGATACTTTGCATTGCAAAGCAGTTTGGATGGCGGAGTGAAATACCGGGGCCTGCCGATTCTCTCGGAGGTGTCCCCGGCTTGAGGGTTTCTTCAGTTTCCTGACGATCGAGGGGAGGTTTCGATGAACCAGGAGACATGGCCTTCGCGGGTGATTGGGGTCGCGGTAGCGTCGGCGCTGGGGATCCTGATTGCGGTCCAGGACAAGGCGGCTCCCTTTGGGGACGACTCGGCGCCGTTCACCGTGTTGCTCTGGCTGGTCTCCAGCGGTCTGCTGGGCTTCGTCCTGCCGCGGCGGCCCTGGCTGTGGGCCTTATCCATTGGCCCCTGGTTGCCCCTGATGTACCTGGTGCTCCAGGGGCTGGGGGTGCACGCGCCGATCAAGCCGGACACGTTCAGCACCAGCCTCATCCTCATCCCGATCGCCCTCGGGGTCTGCGCGGTGGGGGCTTACGCCGGGGCGCTGGCTCGCCGCATGATCCTGCCGCCATCGCGGGCGGCGGAACCGCTCGCAGGAGCGGGTCGCTGAGGAAAACCCGCGCCTGGGAGGACACGGCCAGTGCGGGATTCTCCTGGAATCGCATCGGCCGATCGGTTCCAATGCGTTGAGTCCGTTGTCCGGTCGGGTCCATTGCGCCGATCCCGAGGCGGCGTGGGTCGGCCGAGCCGGACGGAGGGGTCATGGCTATGGGGAAGGCATGGAGTCGGGTGTCGGTGGTCATCGGGTTCGTCGCGATGGCGAGCCAGGGGGCGGCACAGCAGGCGGCCGATGCGACGCCCCCTGACGCCCGCGCCGCCCCGGTCGTGAAGTCGCTCCGGATCGCCGCGGCGCAGCCCAAGCGGCGCTCGATCGATTGGCACATCACCGACCCCGGCGCGGTGCTCGAGCGGGTGGATCAGTCGTTGGCGGAGCTGGAGCCGATGATTCACAAGGCGGGGGCCGCCGGGTGTGCCGCCATCGCCTTCCCGGAGGACACGCTCGGCCTGCTCAACTGGGAAGCGGCCCATCACGACCGGCTCAAGGACGTGCTCCCGACCGCCGTGGGACGCATGCTCGACCGGTTCGGCCGGGCCGCCGCCGCGCATCGGATGTACCTGGTGGCGTGCAACGACGCGATCGAGGCCGATGGCTCGCTGTACAACACGGCGTTCCTCCTGGGCCGCGACGGCAAGGAGATCGGGCGCTATCACAAGGTCAACCTGCCCATCCAGGAGCAGAACCGTGCGCGCGGTGACCGGTTCCCCGTGTTCCCGACGCCGGAGCTCGGCGGCGTGGGGATGCTCATCTGCTACGACATGGTCTTTCCCGAGGCGACGCGATGCCTCGCACTGGCCGGTGCCGATGTCGTATTCATCCCGACGCTCGGCGGGGCGGCGGTCACCGACGATCCCGAGCTGGATCGCGCCGCCTTCCGCACCCGGGCGGTCGAGAACTTCGTGTATCTCGTCGTCGCACAACGCAGCGGCGGTTCGCTGATCATCTCACCGCAGGGGAAGGTCCTCGCCGAAGCGAAGGGCACGGATGCGCTCGCCATCGCCGAGATCACCCCGAACGGCGGGCGCGAAGGGGGTGATTCCGCCAACCACCAGCGCGACATGCGGGCTCGGCTCTTCCGCGAACGCTCCCCGACCGCCTTCGGCCTGCTCGTCGACCCCCGACCGCCGGTGCTGGCCAAAGTCCCCGAGGCCACCACCCCCGCCCAGGCGATCCGTGTCTTCGCGGGCATCCTCACCGTGGGCGAAGAACAGTTCCGCCAGGCCTCGGCCCTGGCCCGCGAGGGCAAGACCGACGAAGCCATCCGGGCCTTCGAACGGCTCATCCGCGAGTATCCCGATTCGTGGATCGATCGCGAGGCGCGGCTCCGGCTGGCACGGCTGCGCGCGCCCGGCTCATCCCGGCCGCGTTGAGACCGGCGCCGCGCCGCGCCGCGCCGCGCCGCGGCAGTCCAGCCGCCTCGGCTTCTTCAACACGTCACAGTGGGCCCTCAGCCTGTCGCTCGGAAGACGGCGATCACCCATTCCCACCAGGCGATGTTCCCAGGCCACGACGGGCCGAGGCCGGTGATCCCGCCCCGGCGACCGTCTCGCAAGCCCACTCCCGGGTTGGATATAATGGTCGCCAGCCACCATGAGAACGGTGGCCCGCCCCAAGGCATGGGCGGGTGATGACAGCCGAGCGTGATGGGGGCGCCGCGGACATCGACCCTCTTACCGGTGACGATCCTCCCGCCGAGATGACGAGATCTCAGATTCCCAGTTCAAGGGATCGGGCGCCGCTGTGGAACCGAGCGAATTCGGAGCCAGGACGATGAGGCTGCAAGCCAATCCAGAAGCGTTACCCTTCGGGGTCGCCGTGGCGATCTCTGGGGGGCTCGCCGTTCTGGCCTGGCGGCGGCGTGGGATGCCGGCGGCCCGGGCGTTCGCCGTGATGATGGCCGGCGAGGCGGCCTGGGCGCTCTTCGAGGCGCTGGAGCTGATGATCGTCGACCTGCCGGTCAAGCGGCTCTGCTTCGTGCTGCGGGCCACGGGCGCCGTGACGATGATCCTCGCCCTGCTGGCGTTCGTGTTGAGATTCACCGGATGCGACCGATGGTTGGAGCCGCGCCGGTTTGGAGTGCTTTGTGCACCGTCACTGGCGCTGCTGGCCGCGGCCTGGACCAACCCGTGGCACCATCGTTACTGGGCCGCGCTGCAAAACGCGCGGATCGGCCGATACTGGATCGCGATGCCGAGGTACGGCCCGGGGTTCTGGGCCCATTTCGCGTACAGCTATGCCCTGGTGGCGGTCGCGGCCGTCCTGCTGGCCCGGGCGGTGTTTCGGTACAGAGGGGTCTTCCGGGTCCAGGCCGCGATCATGCTCTTCGGGGTGCTCCTCCCCTGGGTCGTGAACATCATCGACATGACGCAACTCTTCGGATTCATTCATGTCGATTCGGCCGCGATCGCCTTCGGGGTGACGGGGTTGGCGTTCCTGCCGGGGTTGTTCCACTATCGCCTGCTCGACCTGACCCCGGTGGCGTGGGCGGCGGTCGTCGAGGGGATGAAGGACGCGGTGGTCGTGATCGACGCCCTGGGCCGGATCGCCGAGCTGAACCCGGCCGCCGAGCGCCTGGCCGGCCGGAAGTCGGACCAGCTGCGTGGGACCAAGGCGGCCCGAGCCTTCCGCCGCTGGCCGGCTCTGGCGGAGCGGCTGGAAGGGGCCGGCGAGCTGGTCGAGGCGTCGTTCGAGCTGGACGGCCCCGACCCGGCCTGGGGCGTGGCCTTCGACGCACGGCTGTCGCGACTGGGGCGCGGTGGCCGGGCGGCCGGCTGGGTGCTGGTCCTCCGGGAGATCACCGACTTGAAGCACGCGCAGGAGGAGCGCCTTCGGCGACTGAGCGAGCAAGCGGCCCGGCTCGAGGCCGAGGCGGCCAACCGGGCCAAGGATCAATTCCTGGCGACCCTCAGCCACGAGCTCCGCACCCCGTTGACCCCCGTGCTGGCGACCGTCACGGCGATGCTCGATCAGCCCGCGCCCGCACTGGACGACTCGCTCCGTCCCGTGCTGGAGATGATCCGGCGCAACGTGAACCTGCAAGTCCGGTTGATCGACGACCTGCTGGATCTCGCGCGGATCCGCGGCGGCAAGCTCCACCTGGCGCGCGAGGCGGTCGACGCGCACGAACTGGTGCGCCGCGTGGTCGAGATCTGCCGGGATGAGATCCGCGCGGCGGGGCTCCAGCTCGTGCTGGACCTGGCGGCCCGCCGTCACGACGTCGACGCCGACCCGATCCGGTTGCAGCAAGTCCTCTGGAACCTGATCAAGAACGCGATCAAATTCACACCCGCGGGCGGGACGGTGACGGTCCGGTCCCGCAATGAGAGCGAGGGCCTCTCGAGCCCATCCGCGGGCCTCTTGATCCTCACCGTCAGCGATACGGGCATCGGCATCGATCCCGGCATGTTGCTCCGGATCTTCGACCTCTTTGAACAGGGGGGCGCCGCCTCGTCGCGTCGCTGCGGCGGGTTGGGACTGGGCCTGTCGATCAGCCGCTCGATCGTCGAGCAGCACGGCGGGCGGCTCGTGGCCGCCAGCGCAGGTGCGGGGCGCGGGGCGAGCTTCACCCTGGAGCTGCCCACGCTCGCCGCTGTGGCCGCCATCCCCACGATCCAGCCAGTCCCCCTCTCCGAGGAAACGCCCAGCCGGCCCTTGACGATCCTCCTCGTCGACGACAACGCCGACACGCTCAATTACCTGACGGAGCTCCTCACCCGCCGGGGTCACGACGTCCGGCCGGCCACCGGCGTGGCCGAGGCCCTGCGGCGAGCGGCCGAGACCCGCATCGACTTGCTCATCAGCGACATCGAGCTCCCCGACGGCACGGGCTTGCAACTGATGAAGGAGCTGTGTTTCACTTGCCCGGTGCCGGGAATCGCCCTCTCCGGCTTCGGCTCGTCCGACGACATCGAGCTGAGCCGGTCCGCCGGGTTCGCCATCCACCTGATCAAGCCGGTCGACTTCCGTTCGCTGGAGGAGGCCATCGAGCACGCGACGGCGGGCCCACGGGCCGGAAGCCTGGTCAGCAGGTGACCGGGCTGGATCCTGAACACCGAATCCTCAACAGGAACGCCCCACCATGGCGGAGCAAACGGACCTGACACACACCCCGACCCCGACGGGACTGCTCGCCCCTGGCGGCAGCACGACCATCGCCGCACGGACCTCCTTGCTGGAAGGGCCGGCCGTCGACGAGCACGACAACCTCTTCTTCAGCGAGATTTTTGGCAACCGCATCTATCGCCTGGCTCCGGACGGGTCCCTCACCGTTTTCCGGGCCGACAGCGGCCGGACCAATGGCAACACGTTCGACGCCCAGGGGCGGTTGATCAGTTGCGAAGGCGCGGAGCAAGGACCGGGCGGGCGGCGTCGCATCGTGCGCACCGACCTGAAGACCGGCCAGGTTGAAGTCTTGACCGAGCGCTACCAGGGGAAGCGCTACAACAGCCCCAACGATGTGGTGGCCTACGTCCACGGGCGGATCTGGTTCACGGACCCGTTCTACGGCGACGACCGCTCGGCGCTGGAGATGGACGACGAGTCCGTGTACCGGATCGACCCGGATGGCCGTGTCACGCGTGTGCTGTCACAGCCCCTGATCGAGCGGCCCAACGGCCTGGCGATCACCCCCGACGCCCGGACGCTCTACGTCATCGACAGCCACCCGCGCCCGGGCGGCAATCGCAAGATCTGGGCGTTCGACGTCGCCGAGAACGGCGTGCTGAGCAACCGGCGCCTGGTCTTCGACTTCGGCCGGGGCCGCGGCGGCGACGGACTCCGGCTCGACGAGCAAGGCCACCTGTGGGTCGCCGCCGGGATCCTGTTCCCCCGTCACGGCGGCGAGACGACCGACGTCCCGCCCGGCATCTATATCATCACGCCGGCCGGCCAACTGCTCGGCCGCATCCCAATCCCCGAGGACCTCTGCACCAACCTGGCCTTCGGCGGGCCGGACCGCAAGACGCTCTACGTCACGTCGGGCAAGACCGTGTACAAGATCCCGCTGGCCGTCTCGGGCTATGCGCTCTATCCACCGAAGAAGAGGTGAACAGCGGGATTCGCCGTTCACCGAGTGGGAAGCGGACGGTACGATACCCGCCAGGAGGGAACCGTCATGCAGACGACTGACCTGTCCGAAAGTGCCGTCGCCCAGCTCCGCTTCCGCGTCAAGGGCTGGCGTTTCCCGATCCGGGAACGGGACCTGCCGGCCTACCGAGAATTGGTCGCCGCCGGGATCATGGAGCCGGATGGGGAGGATTTCCGCTTCACCGAGGAAGGATGGGCCCGACGAGAGGAATTGCTCCGCGAGGCGGAAGAGCGGATTGAGCGGGAACGGTTCGAGCCCCCCGATGCGAGCAGCCTCTCGGAATCAGCCAGGGAGTTGGTGCGGCGGATCCTGGCCGGCACGGACATCGAGGTCACACCCGAATGGCACGTCCTGTAGCCCTAACCTGCTCTGAGCAAAGCGGCTTTGGCTTGCTTCCGGGGTTTGGTTAACAAGGGGTACGGCTTGGGCCGGCGTTTGCGGGCCCGCGGTTCGGCACGGTCGGGGCGATAACCCTCTGCATCCTGGGCAATCGAACTCAAGAGGACGCGCCAGAGCCACGGCCGCACCGACGGCGAGGCACCCCGCAGGCCCGGCCCGAACTCCGGCACCGTCTGCAACGCCCCCTTGAAGGAAAGCCGCCGCACTTCGCGGTGGTGGGCCAAGCCCGCTTTCACCATCAAGGCCCGGACCACGTTGTATCCCAACAGGGTCATCCAGATCTCCTTCCGCACCATCTCCGGCGTCTTGCTCAGAAGCAGATCCATCCCCAGCACGACCTGGATCGACCGCAGATCCAACTCCGCGTGCCACCGCTTACGATACAAAATTGCAATATCCTTTTTTGTGTAAATATCAGCATCTAAGAGGGTCGTGACCACCTCCAACACCCGGGTGCGGAAGCCGCGCTGCTCCACGCGAATCCGGATGATCCGCACCGCCATCGTCTCGTCAACACGGTCATACGTCGCTTCGTCCATCCAGTCGGGCCGGGCCGGTCGGTCCCAATGGACGATCTGGTCTTCCCGGCCCAGCCGCTGGCCCCGGCGGAAGTCGCACTTCCGCCGCTGATGCAGCCGGAACACGCTATCAACCCCACGCTGCTTCAACAGAGCGATATCAAAATAAGATCCGAAATAACGGTCACCCAAGACGACGTCCCCCGGCTCCAGCTCGTCCCAGAGGCTGCGAAACAAGGCGTTTTCCCCGGTCTGCTTCCCCTGGTACTGGCCGAGGGCCGCCTCGAGCACCGACCCGGTGGCCAGGCAGAAGATCACCACGAACCGGGCGATCGGAAAGCCCAAGCCGGGCTTCTGAGAGGAGAGTTGGGGATACGTCCTCTGGTTGGCCACGGTGTCGGCCATGATCGCGGTGCTGCCGTCGACCATCTTGACCCGGCGACAGCACCACAGCCAGGCCGTGGCCGCCCCGTGGTGCGCCGCGGCGCCGAGTTCGCGCATCAGCCGATGGAGGGCCGATTCCGGCAGCCGGGCTCGGGCCTTGCAGTACGGACCGGTGTCCTCGTCGTCGAGCCTGCGACCGTGCAGGGCCATCCAGGCGGCCAGCCGCTTCAGCGCGGCCCGGCCGGAGCGATCGGCACTGAGCCGCTGCCAGAAGAACGCCCAGAAGGTGACCCAGGGGGTGGAGAGGATCGCCTTCCACCAGCCCCCTTCCTCCTTGAGGACCCGCTCGACGGTGGCCTTGGGGAGGACCGCCTCCAGTCCCAGTTCGGGCTGGGGCGCCTTGGGGTTGCCGAGGCGATGGATCTGGGCGCGGAGCCTTGGTGTGGTAGGATGAGCCATGAGAGACCTCCTTGGGGGTGATGGGGCCCACAACACCCTCATCATCCAACAAGCGAGGTCTCGGTTCACGCTCCCACCGGGTGCGCCGGGGCCAGCGGCGGGCCGCATCCCCGAAGACATTCATGGAGACTCTCCCGAACCACCGAATTCCCAGAGACTTTCGCCTTCAGGACGTGCCATTCGAGTTGACACCAATTTCAGCCCCGAACTGACACCAATTTCGGCCCCTGGACGTCGCGGCCCGAGGCGAAACTGCCGGCGAGGATCATCTTGAGCGCGACCAGGCGGTTCAGACTGACCTGCCGTGCCTTGTAGACGATCCCCATCCCTCCCCGGGCGATCTCCTCCAGCAGCTCGTAGTCCCCGAAATAGCGGACGGTCTGTCCCTCGGTCTGGCCATTCACCTCGACCGCGCTGGTGGCGTCCAACCCGCCGGCCAGCCGCAACGGCGAGGCGACGCGGTCCATGCGATCGAGATCGGCGAAGAAGGCGCGGAGGGCGTCGGCATGCTCGGGGTGGCGGTCGAGCAGTTCCTCGCGGTTGGGGACATCGCCGGCCTCGACGGCCAGCATGTAACCGGCGATGACCGCGTCGAGCGAGCTGTGGGACATCGTGGGACCGTTCGGCGTCGTCACGGGTCACTCCTCCGGTCTTCAGGCATTTCGGAGGCTTGTCGGGTGCGTGCAACGCACCAAATTTCGATAACGCGTGAAGATTGGTGGGTTTCACCCACCCTACTTCAGACGGTTTCGCAACTCTTCCAGCCCCCGACGCACGAGCGAGGCGACGGATGGGACACTCCGGCCGATCCGCTCGGCGATCTGGGGGAGCGTCCAGCCCTGGCAGTGCTTGAGCACAACCACCTCGCGCATCGGGTCGGGCAGTTCCGCCAGGGCCTCGACCAGCCGCAGCAGCTCCTCGTTCCGCTCGGCCCGGCCGCTGGGCGAGGTCTGGTCGGCAGCCAGCCAGGCGGCAAACCCCGAGGCCGATCGGTCCAGCTCAGCCTCCAGCGACCGCTCCAGGGCGATGTCCCGCTTGTCCCGCTCGTAATGCTTGACCGCGTCGGCCAGGGTCCGGGCCAGGATTCGCCGCAGCCAGGCGACCAGGACCTCGGGCCGGGCGTCGCGCACCTCCGCCAGGGCCGAGTAGGCGCGGAGCATCGTCTGCTGGACCACGTCGGAGGGATCGAGCTTGCCCCGAAGCTTCCGGTCGAGGTGCAGCTCAGCCAGCACCGTGAGGTACTTGCGGAACGGTTCCAGGGTTTCCGCCGCATCTCGTGTCATGGGCAATCGTCGCGTCCCTCTTCCCAAAGAGACGACGTCTCCCGGTCGATGAACCACGATTTTTCTTGCCGGTCGTCAGTTTTAACGTTTTCGGGCTCGGGATCGGTTTCGTGGATATCCCCAGCGGAGGCACCGAGTCATGGTGGCGGAATGCCGTCGGGGCATGGCCCCGTACGGGGCGTCCCCGTCGTGCCCTGATCCCGTTGGCGAATTCGTCCGAGGCGGCGTCGGTCTGCGTTTCGACCCCTGGACGCCCCAACCTCCCTGGCCCCCCTGTTGGCCGGCCCTGACCGGGATTCGCCAACAGCGTCATCCATGTTTGTCTGGGTCTATGGGCAGATGGAGGATCGACCCCGGCCTTCGGATCCGACTCACGCCCCGAACTGTGCCCGGAGGCATCGAATGCCCCGGACTCGTTGCTCAATCGCCAGTTTCCAGGAGGAGACGCCATGAGCCTCAACGCCAGTGATACCCCGGACCTGATCGATCAAGAACCGCCGACGGCGACCTCTCCAGGCCATACGCTGTTCCTCAAGATCGACCTGGAGATCGATCCCATGGGTGGCCAGCCGGCGGAGCCGATGACCGCGGTGTTCGCGCCCGACCCGAAAAAGCTCGGGACGGGCGCCGTGGACCTGCTCCTGTGGTTCCACGGGGACAAGGATGTCTGGAGCAGGAACCGCAAAGGCCATTTGTACCTCTGGGGCAAGACGGTCCGGGATTACCTTCGAGTCGATGAGACCAAGCTCCGCGAGTTCGTCCTCAAAACCTCCAAGAGGCAGTTCCTGCTGGTGGTGCCGACGTTGAACGACCACACGGGAAGAGCCAAGCATGATCATACCGCAGGAGGCTTGCTGTGGCAGCAAGGGCAGGCCGAGGCCTTCCTGCAGCAAGTCCTCAACGGCGTGAAGACGCACATGGGGATCAACGTGACCGGCCCCGGAAACCTCGTGCTCGCAGCCCACTCCGGCGGCGGACACATCCTGAGCCAGATGGCCCAGCATTTCGCCGGACTCTTCAACAAGGTGAATGAGATCTGGTGCTTCGATTGCACCTACTGGGGTGGGGACCCGTTCATTGCATGGGCCAAGAGAGGCCATTCCAACAACCCCAAGCTCTGGGTTTATTCGACCGGCGGGAAAGGAAACGGTTCGACCGGGGACTCGGCCGATGCGATCCTGACTTTCGCGCAGGGGAAACCCGCGCCGACAACGAACATCGAGGTGCTGATCGACGATTATCCAAACGCAGGGAAACCATCCAGCACCAGGTTCTTCGTCGCCACCTATCACGGGAGCGCCAACGGCCACTACGAATCGATTGAAAAGTATCTCCCGCAGCTCGTCGAGATCTCCAAGAACTTGAAGTGATTCGGCCGGTTCAAGTCGCGTAGCGGCCCTTGGAGGAGCCATGGGTCGCTGGTCTTGTGTTGATCGGGCTGGAACTTTCGGCTCGAATGGCCGGGGGAAGCAACCGGATGGAGCGACCGAGCGGTTCGGTCGGGACTCATCCGGGAAATCCGGATAACGTGGAGGATTGCCCATGCCACTGGTTCAGGTCAAACTCTTGGAAGGCGTCTTCTCGGACGCCCAGAAGCAGGAAATGATTCGCAAGCTCACCGACGCGATGGTTTCCATCGAGGGCGAGCCGATGCGCGCGGTCACCTGGGTGGTCATCGACGAGGTCAAGAGCGGGAGCTGGGGCATCGGTGGGAAGGTCCTGACCACGGATGAGATCAAGGCCAAGGCGGGCGGTGGATGATCCGCCGGGCGCGGCCGACCTGACGCACCTCGTCGCCTTGAACCATGCGAAGATCCTCGGCGGGACGTCGGCCAGGCCCTTCGGGTTCGTGACGTCCTGAACGAAGCGCCGACAGACCCGGGCTGTATCCTCGGGTTCTTTAACCAGGGAGTCACCTCTTCATGAGAAGCACGGCGCGAATCCTGAGCATGGTGGCGATCCTGGCCGGCGCCGGGATGTTCAGGTCGGCTCGCGCGGAACCGACAGCAACAGCCCGGCCCAACGTCCTGCTGATCTACACCGACGACCAGCCGTACAAGACCGTGGGCTGCTATCCCGAGGCCCCGGGCTGGGTGCGGACGCCGAACATCGATCGGCTCGCGGCCAGCGGGATCCGGTTCCATCGGGCCTACCTGGGGAGCTGGTGCATGCCGTCGCGGGCGACGATGCTCACGGGGCGGTTGCCCCACGGGATCGCGTCGATGCGGATGGACGGAGAATACCCGGGCAGCACCTACGACCCGGCCCGGACCCCGTTCTGGCCCGCGGTCGCGCGTCGGCAGGGTTACCATACGGCCCAGATCGGCAAGTGGCACACCGGCACCGAGACCGGCTACGGCCGCGACTGGGATTACCAGGTCGTCTGGAACCGCCCGGCTCATCCCGACAACGCCGGCCGCTATTACGATGACCAGGTCCTCGCCTTCAATGGGCAGGAGCGCCGGGTTTCCGGTTACTCGACCGACCATTACACCCGCTGGGCCGTCGAGTACATCCGGGGCGCGCACCGCGACGCGGGTAAGCCCTGGTACCTCTGGCTTTGCTATGGAGCGGTCCACGGGCCGACCCTCCCCGCGCCGCGGCACCGGGGCACCTACGCCGGCCAGACTGTACCCATTCCGGCCGACATCTTCGGCCCGCGCCCGGACAAGCCGGCTTACCTCGATACGACCCAGGCGTGGGAGCCCGGTCCGCAGGGCCGGCCCATGATGAAAAGCCGCGCGCCCCGCAAGGGGAACTTCGACAAGGATGAGCCGGGCCTGGATTTCCAGGCGTGGGTCCAGCAGGTCAACGAGTGCGCCCGGGCGATCGACGAAGGGGTGGGGCAGCTCCTCGATGCGGTGGACCAGACCGGTCAGCGTGGCAACACCCTGGTGGTCTTCACGGCCGACCAGGGCTTCGCGCTGGGCGAGCACGGGCTGAGCATGAAGGTGGCCCCGTATGACGCGGCGATCGCCTCGCCCCTGATCGTCTCCCAGCCCGGCACGCTGCCGCGCGGGAAGGTGTGCCGCCAGGCGGTGAATTCGGCCGATCTCGTCGCCACGTTCTGTGCGCGGACGGGGATCACGGTCCCGTGGGTCCTGCACGGGCATGACCTCTCGCCCCTGCTCCAGGATTCAGAAACCACGGCCTGGGCGCATCCCATGCTGATGGAGAACCTCGGGTATCACTACGGCCCGGAGACACGGGCCATCCCCACCGGTCCTGCTTTGACCGAGAATGGAGGCGTCCCCTGGTGGGTGCTGCTCCGCGACGGCCGGTTCAAGTACATCCGGACGCTGGCCTCAGGCGAACTGGAGGAGCTCTACGACCTCGACGCCGACCCCGAGGAGCTGCACAATCTCGCCATCAGGCCCGAGCACGGCGCGCGGCTGGCGACGCTGCGCGCCCGGACGATCGCCGAGCTGCGTCGCACCGAGGCTCCGTTCGTCGATGCTCTGCCGCCGGTTCAATCCCCGGGTCGTTGAGCCACTCACGGACCGACAATCCGAGCCAAGAAGTCGGGGACGGATTATTCCCCTGGCAAGAACGTCGGTCGGGCTTTCCAGCGACCCCTGTGAACATGCAAAGGTTATTGTGACGTAACTCCTGATCGTATCAGGGGTTCTTCTTCCGAAAACGGCGGGCCAACCCCTCGGGCCCGATCCAAC
>JAJPJC010000147.1 GCA_021324445.1 Isosphaeraceae bacterium | reverse complement strand
GTTGTAGGGTGGGTGAAACCCACCGATCTTCAAGCCCGCCAAGGTCTTCCGGTGGTGGGTTTCACCCACCCTACAACGGTTCGACCAGGCTTGTGGAACAGACTCTCCAGCACAACGGTGCTCGCCAACGGGAGAAGTCCCGTGAGCTATGGATCCTACTGGGGCCGGGCCACGAAACGCGAGACTCGTCGCTTCTTCGAGCGGGCCTACCAGCGTACGAACCTGGCCGCCTGGGATGCCAGGTGGCACGCCTTGACGGCCCAGGCTCGCCTGTTCTTCCTGGAGGTGGTCAAGGGCCCCGCCAAGCAGCGGACGCCTTATTCCCAGCCGCCCAGCGTGTCGGCGGCCCGGTTCCCACCCCACGTCCTGGAGGAGCTGACCGCCGCCGGATTCGTGGAAGTCCAGGCCGCCGGGTCCCGGGCGTTCACCGACCGCGTGATCGCCCGGGATGAGCTCTACGACTTCGCCGCGCGGGTTCGCACCGCACGCCGGCTTCACCTGCTGGCGGCGGACCAGCCGAGCGAATTGAGCAGGTACGTCGATCATGTCTTCTTCGGCGGCCCGCTCGCGGAGGCCCTCTTCGGCGTGCTCCGCAAGGCCGGGATCACGGACGTCGCTCGGCTCGAGGACGTTCTCAAGCACTACGTGCTGAACCATCGCTGGCCCGGTTGGGTCGCCCGGGCGCTGAATGCTCCCCTGGCGGAGCGAATCCTGGACGTCGTCCGCAAGGCCGAGGGCCCGCTCCCGTTGGTCGAGTTGCTCAACCGGATCGAAGGAAGCAAGCCGGATGAGGTCCGTTCGGTCGTGGATCAGTTGGTGGCACACCTGGTCCTGGTCGAGGATCTGCACCCCGAGACGCGGGACATCATGATCGGCTTCCTCCCCGCCGTCCGCGAGGGACTAACCCGCGCCAGCCAGCCTCGAGAGCGGCCGCCGCTGCTGGTCTGCGAGCGCCCCAAGGAGATCGGGCCCGACGGCAGCGTGATTGTCAACGACCTGCGCGGCGTCCTCCTGGAAGTGGCGAGCGAGCCGCCTCAGCTCCGTCAAGACAAGGCCCTCTTCCAGAAGGAGTTCGAACGGTTCCAGGCCGCCCTGGAGCCCCTGGCGGCCTGGCTGCTGAATGCGCTGAAATGGTCCGACGAAAGTCGGTTGAGCCAGGCGCTCGCGTGGGCCCGCGCGCTCGAGCTGGTCAAGGAAGTTGCCGAGGGGAAACAGACTCGACTGCACCTCACACCCAAGGGGCACCGCTGGCTCGCCAGCGACCTTGACGAGCAGTATTCGAGGATCTACGACCGCTTGCGGTCCCCCCCGGCCCGCCATGACGTGTATTCGCCGCATCATGGATTGTTCCTGGCGGGCCTGGACCCGTTCAGCAACCTGGGGCCCGGCGACATGCGCTTCCTCGGAGAGCACGTCACGGTCCTGAGAGCGGGGAAGGGGACGCGTTCCCGATACTACTTCGATGCCAAGCCCGAGGATTATCAGGCACTGCGGACCCACCTCGACCGAGCCTTGGCCCAGTTGAAGCCGGGCGTCTTCTATCGGCTGGACCGGGTCGAGGCGCATCTCGTCTTCGGGGAGCACAATCCCTTGAACACGGGGCTCGCCCCGGACCAGGTCGCGGTCTTCCTGGGCCATCGACCGGTCCCGGCCCTGGAGGAGCAGCGTGAGGAGGCCGGCCAGTACGTGCTGGATGCCTTCGTGCGGCGGCGGCTGATCCCGCTGGGTTGTGTCCGGGCCGCGATCGACGACCAGGGAAGACTCTGCATCGCACGGTCACGCCGCCTCGACGCCTATTTCGGCCGCGAGGTCGCCGAGGCTGATCTGGCTCCCTCAGCGGACGTCACGGCGCGGGTGGTGGTGCAGCCGGACTTCAGCGTGATCGTGATCGGCCCGAACCCCGCCCCCGCGGCCGAGCTGGCCCCCTTCTGCGAGCGAACCGGCCGGGGCGCGAGCCAGGGGGCGGTCGTCCTGAAGATCACCCGCGAGTCGGTGGTCAAGGCGGTGAGCCACGGCCTGAAACCCGCCGAGATCGCCGCCCGCCTCCGACGCCACGCGAGCAACGAGGTGCCGGCCAATGTCCTGCGGGAAGTCCAGGACTGGTCCAACTGGGTGCGCCAGGTCACTGCTGCGACGATGACTGTGTTGCGCTGCCCCGACCGCGACGCGGCCGATCGCGTCATGGCGGTGCTGAAGCGCCAGGCGGAGCGCGTCAACGAGACACTGGTCGCGATCGATCCCAAGAAGCTGACCGCGGCCGAACGCAACAAGCTCCGCAGCCAGGGGATCATTGTCGAGCGAAATCTTCAAGCCCAGGAGGAAGGGCCCAAGAAGCGACGAAGGCGGTAACCCGCCCGGATCTTTCGACGCGGCCGTGGTCGCGTGGAACCAGTCGTTGATCTGGCTGTAGCCGTGATCGAAGCGGGGGGACCATTCCCGCGTCGCTTTCTTGCCGCGCCGGACGAACAGACTCTGGGGACCGGCATCCTCGAACTCCACGAAGCAAAAGGCGCGCCCCGCGGAATCCCCCACCACGAGGTCACAAGCGAAGTCGCCGAACAGGGGATATTCGAAGGCGATCCGGTCCAAGCGATTCATGTTCGGGCTGGAGGAGGCGATGAACGCCGAGAGATGCCGGCGGTGATGGAAGAAGTCCCGGATGGCTTTCTCGCCGAGCGTGGGATGGGCGTTGAGCCAATCGCGCAGCTCACCGAACTCCTGACGGCACTGGGCGCCATTGAAATCCAGAGACTCGAAAATCTTCATAGGTTCGGGTCGGCCTCGACCCCTCCGGAAACGTTACGCCGTTCACGGGACGGAAGGGACCTTGTTCGATGGCATACCGTCCCCATCCCAGCGCTTGGAGAGGAATTCCAAGAGTTCACGGCGGATGAGGTCGAGTAACTCCGGACGGCCATCCGGTGTGGGTTGAACGTACGCGCGCAGGCTGGGGTCGACCTTGAGGAAGTAGACCGGTTCGGGATACTCGAGTCGGATGGCCCCATGGGCCGGCCACTCCTGCTCCGGTCGGTCGATCAGGGGCTCGATGGCCCCCTGAACCGCCGCCTGCTCCTCGGGAGTGAGCGTCGTGTAGCCCATGAACGCCCGGTGATTGATGGGGAAGCGGACGGGTGCCATGACCAGTTCCTCGGGACGATCGACCGGCTCGAAATCAGATCGCCCCTATCTTACATCTGCCCCGCGACTGCATCACCGACAATCGTGCATCGGCGAGAGCAGATCCTCGGCCGGAGGCGTTCTGGCCCGGCCCTCTTTGCCGCAGAGGACACTGGCGATAGACTTCGGTGTCGATCGATCGTCGTTCCCCTCCCTCGCGATCAGACCGACCCCGGAGGACTCTCATGCATACCCGGACTGGCGTCCTTGCCTTCATCCTGATCGGTGCATTTCAGTGGAGCAGCCATGGGTCTGCTCGGGCCGATGTCTTCACTCCGCCCGACGACATTCGCTTTCGCCGTGTGGATATCCTCAGCGAGGGCGTCCGGCTCGCCGGCGAGGTCTTCGGGGCGCGGCGGGCCGCCGCGGCGTGGGGATCGGACACGATCTCGGGCTGGCCGCACACAGCTCCCGGTGCTTTTATCGGAGAAACCCGAGCGCCCGTCCAGCGGGAGGACCGGACGCGGAACGTTGTAAAACCATTGTTGAAGAATGACCGCCCGGCTTACAATACCGATCGGCGCCCGCGACCAGAAGCGCGATCCCGAGACCTCTCGCCACGGATCGGGTTCGCGCCGGAGGGGGCTCGAGTTGCCATGAAGATCCACGACATCGAGACGTTCCTGGTGAATATCGGCGGACAGAATCGGGTCCTGGTCCGCGTCTTGACCGACGAGCACATCCACGGCACCGGCGAGGCCTATTGTGTCGGTCCCGACGAGGCCACGGTCCAGGCGATCCGCTACTTCAAGGAATGGCTGATCGGCCAGGATCCGTTTCGGATCGAGTACCTCTGGCGACTCCTGTATAACGGTTCGCGCTACCCGGGGGGTTCGGTACTCACCGCGGCGATCAGCGGAATCGAGCTGGCCTTGTGGGATCTCAAGGGCAAGGCGCTCCACGTGCCGGTCTATCAGTTGCTCGGCGGTCGTTGTCGCGACGCGGTGCGCATCTACACCGGCGCCGGCACGGTCGATCAGGCCAAGCAGGCCGTCGACCGCGGATTCACGGCCATCAAGATGGGGCCGCAGCCCGCGGGCGGCGATCGGATGCCGTGGGGCAAGGTGCTGGCCGAAGCGGCGCGCACGATGGAATCGATGCGCAAGGCGCTGGGCGATGAGATCGACATCGCCCTCGACCCGCACGCCAAGATTTTCGAGTCGGCCCGCGCCGTCGAGCTGGCGGAAGCCGTCCGGCCGTACCGGCCCCTGTTCCTCGAAGAGGCGGTCCGGCCCGAAAACGTCAAGGCCATGGCGCGGGTCCGCCGCAAGACCACCGTCCCGATCGCGACGGGCGAGCAGCTCTACACCAAGTATCAGTTCCACGACGTCATGGCGGGGGAGGCGGCGGATATCCTGCAACCGGACCTGTGCATCGTGGGCGGGCTCCGCGAGGCCAAGAAGATCGCCGCCGAGGCCGAGGCCAACTGCCTGACCCTCGCCCCGCACAACCCACTGGGCCCGGTGGCCACCGCCGCCTGCGTGCATTTCGCGGCCTCGACCCCGAACTTCGTCATCCTGGAGTACGTGGACCCCGGCCAGTCCGGTCCGCTGCGCGAGATGGTGCTGGAGCCCATGAAGCGGAAAGGCGGTTACCTGGAGATCCCCGACACGCCGGGGCTCGGCATCGAGCTGGACCTGAACGCAATCCAGAACTATCCTCCCCGGCCGTGGCGGCGGGGCCCGGTGTTCGAGGTGGACGGCAACATCGGTTTTATCTGAGGCGCACGGCCGAGGGCTCACCGGCCGAGGGTGCGAAGCGAAGCCACAGCGGAGACCTCCTCATGCAGTTCCACGGGATCATTCCGCCGGTCGCCACACCGATGAAGGCTGACGAGGACCTGGACCTGCCCCGCCTCCGTTGGTTCCTCGATCACCTCATCGGCCAGGGCGTGCACGGGATCTTCGTGCTCGGCACCAACAGCGAGTTCTATGCCCTGGACGAGCGCGAGAAGCAGGAGGTGGTCGCCACCGCGGTGGCCCACGTCAACAAGCGCGTCCCCGTCTTCGCCGGCACCGGCGCCGAGTCGACGCGCGAGGTCATCCGCCTGACGAAGATGGCCGAGCGCGAGGGGGCCGACGGCGTCTCGATCATCACGCCCTACTTCATCCTGCCGACTCAGCGGGAGATCTTCGACCACTACCGGCGCATCGCCGAGAGCACGCGCCTGCCGGTCCTGCTCTACAACAACCCGGCCACGTGCGGCGGCGTGAAGATCGACGTCGACACGCTGGCCCGTCTCGCCGAGATCCCCAATCTCGTCGGCATCAAGGACAGTAGCGGCGACCTCCAGAACACGGCCGAGTTCATCCGTGTCGTCCCGGACCGATTCAGCGTCATGACCGGGCGGGATACGCTCATCTTCTACGGCCTGATGGCCGGCGCCCGGGGCGCGGTCCCGGCCACCGGCAACATCGCGCCGGCCCTGGTGGTGGAGATCTATAACCGCTATCGTGCCGGCGACCTCGAGGGCTCCAAGGCCGCCCAGGATCGATTGAG
This sequence comes from Isosphaeraceae bacterium, assembly GCA_021324445.1. Lineage (GTDB taxonomy): Bacteria > Planctomycetota > Planctomycetia > Isosphaerales > Isosphaeraceae > JAJPJC01. Next base: position 40,962 of record JAJPJC010000147.1, on the reverse strand, counting down.
CCCGCTGCGCCTGGCGCTGACGGTGTGCACCACACCCGCCGGGCTGAAAGCGGCCCTGCGCCTGATCGGTCTGCCGATCGGACCCTGCCGTTCGCCGGTCTCGGACCTGCCGCCGGAGAAGGAGCCGCAGATGCGAGCGGCCCTGCGGACGGCGGGCCTGTTGCCGGCCGCCCCCTGACCGGTCGAGCAGGATCGACCGGCGCGGCCGCGCGGGCGGTTGCGACCTGGGACCGGGGCCGGCCGACCGATGCGAGCGACCGTCGCAACTTGACAGGAGGTGCCCCATGAGCCGTGGCCCTTCCCGTCGCAGTTTCCTGCGGCAGAGCTCCGGCCGGGCCCTGGCGGCCGGGCTGGGCGCGGCCCCCTCGCGGGCCGTGAGTGCCGACGAGCCGGTCCGGGAGAGCCGGCGCGGCGGGATGCTCCATCGCCGCCTGGGCCGGACCGACATCCAGGTCGCCGCACTCGCATTCGGATCGCACACCGACCCGGCCGGCAAGACCGCCGGCAAGACCGCGAGCAGGCTGACGCCGCAGGGGCAGGCGCGGAGGGACCGGCAGGTCGCGCGGGCCCTCGATGCGATGAAAGGCTGTCTTGTGGTCCTGGCGAGCCTTCGGCTCATCCCCACCTCCTCCTGGGACGAATACCGGATTCCCGACTGGGTGAAGGTCACCGCCGGGGCTGGCTGGCGGCCGCGCGATTCCAGCGGCGAAGTCGTCTACAAGGACCGGCTCTGGCTCCTCGGTGGATGGTTCGACTCCTTCTCCGCCCCCCCGCGGGACGTCTGGAGCTCATCCGACGGGAAAGCCTGGAACCTCGTGACCGCCGCGGCTCCTTGGAAGCACAGCGACCTGCCGATGACGCTCGTCTTCAACGACCGGATGTGGCTCCTGGGCGGCTGGTACAACGGCCGGCTCCCGGGCCATTCGGCCAGCAACGAGGTCTGGACCTCGAGCGACGGCCGGACGTGGGAACAGGCGACGGATCACGCCGGTTGGAGCCCGCGGCTCGCCGCCGGCGCTGTGGCATTCCGGGGACGCCTGTGGGTCCTCGGCGGCACGGAAGACTATTACTTCGGTGACGACTCGAGCCTCAAGAACGACGTCTGGTCATCCGCCGACGGCAAGCGATGGACCCGCGAGGTCGCGAACGCCCCCTGGTCTCCCAGGGCCTACCACGCGGTCATCGTGCACGATGGCAGGATCTGGGTTCTCGGCGGCGGCAACTACGTCCCGCGATACCAGGCCCGGAACGACGTCTGGTGTTCGCCCGACGGGGTGCGCTGGGAGAGAGTCACCGAGCACGCCCCGTGGTCCCCGCGGATCTGGTTCTCCGCGGTCGTTTATCGAGACCGGATGTGGGTCCTGGGCGGGTGGTCGAACAACCCGTCGAAGAACTGGGGCGACGTGTGGTACTCCCGCAATGGGAAGGACTGGACGGAATTCCGGTCGAACGTCGTCTGGAAGGCGCGCCACGAGCACTCCGCCTACGTCTTCCAGGACAAGATCTGGGTGGTGGGCGGGCACGCCCAGCCGCTCAGTAGCGAGGTCTGGTCCCTGGAGGTGCCGCACGACTGGTTCGACGCCCGGCCGGAGGAGAAGTCCAGCTCGCGCTCGGTGGGCGATCCAGCCCCGGAGAGCGAGCGGACAGCTATGGTCATCAACCTACGGCGAGAATTCGCCAACGGCATCAGCAATGAGAGTCTGTTCCGAAAGCCATCGCTCGCTCGGCAGCCGTCACCTCGTCGCTGGGATCACGAAGGCACTATTCCTTACGCCGAAGGCGTTGCAGATCACAGCCCAGGGTCGCGCAGCGCACCCTGGGACCCGAACCGCCAGAGAACCCCGTACCCTGAAAGGGTTCCACCGGGGAGCGAGCGGGCCGTCCCCCCGGCACGACTCGGTGTGGCCGCATTGTGGAACCCCGTTGGGGTACGATCGGTACAAAATAGACATGACGATTTTCTCTCATGGATTCCCAGGGTGCGCTGCGCGACCCTGGGCTTTGTTGTGCAACGCCGTTGGCGTATCGATCTCCTCCCCGAACGCGGCTGGTGGAACAACCTCTGACTCCGGCACCGGGAGGTGACTCAGCATGCGACAAACGTGATCCCACGGTCTCGCCTTTATTGTTGAACCAGCCGATTTGCGCCCATGGGAGAGTTCTCGAGACTGCAACCGCGGGAGGGATCGTTCGTCTCACGCCTGAAGGGATCGGCATCATTCTCGGCCTGGTCTTGATGCCGAGAGAGCCCGCGACAACGACGGCTTGCTCGCCATCGCACACGCGATGCGGATCGGGGATGTTCCGACGCGATGGCGAGGCGGCGCGCGGGCTCGCCACCCGCGCTGGGCGTAGGTGACTGGACGCGAGGCGCCGCGGGCGGATGGGACCCGGCGGCGAACAGGGCCGGAACGGGATCCGACCGCGGTCCGCCGCGGGAAACCGGACCGGGCTCGGCGTCGCGGGGAGGCCGCGGCCGGACCCGGGCGCGGGGTCGCGTTGGCGATCCCGCGAGGAAGGAACGCCGGTGGCGCCGACAGGCCTCGCCGCCCCGACCGCGGCCGCCCCGCACCCGCGTGGTGTCCCGACGGTTTCCCGTCGAGGCCCGTCGCGGAGGCGAGATCGACCTCGGATCGGTTCGACTCACCCGCGTCGCCGTGATCGAGGACATCGGCCAGCGGTGGATCGGCCGTGGTCGGTTCGAAGGCAGAGGGTGCGATACCGTACTCTTCGGGGACCGAGTCCGAATCCCGTTCGCCGGTTGCCAAGGCCGGAACCGGCCCCTCGACATGGGGAGTTGCCTCCGTCGCATCGTGGGAATCCGGCTCCGCCGGTGTGGCCGCCTCGGACGTCGGAGTCGCGCGCGCCGGCTCATCCGTCGCCGGATGGGCCTGCGCCGCTGCCTCCGCCGTCGTCGCAAACGGTTCTGCGGACGGGCCCGGTGGGGGACCAGCGTCCGCGACCGCCTGGGCCGTGGCCTGATCGGAGACCGGGAGGCCGCGGTCGGCCCGGACGAACTTGCCGGGGCCGACCCGGATCCAGGTCACGGGCGGGGAGTCCGGGACCGGCTCGACGGCCGTTCGAACCGCCTTGCGGGCCCGGGCTCGGCTCCGCCGGGGCTTGCCGCTGCCGGTGCCGGCCAGGCCGGGGTCGGGATCGGGCGTCGGCGCCGCGACCACCCCGCCGGCCGGGACGACCGGGTCGGACTCGCCGGCGGGGAGGAGGGGATCCGCCCCAGCGTTGCGATCCGTTCCCGAATCCCGGCCGAGCTCGGCGTCGTTCACGCCGGCGCGATCCACCCCCGATTTCCAGGCCGGCCCGGCAGGCGCGCCCCGGGGACCGGCGAGGATCACGACCATCAGCGCCAGGTAGGCCGGCACCAGCCAGACCGAGACGAAGGACACCGCCCACGCGGTCAGACCCACCAGCGCGGCCAGGCCCGAGCCCGCCAGGACGGCCCCGAGCCGGCGCCTTGCGGCGCCGGGCGCGATGGCCGAACCCGCAGCGAGCGCGGCCGGCACGCGGAGGCCGGCCCGAACCAACCGGGCCAGCGGCCTGGTCCGTGCGTGGGGGGTGCGCGACGTCGCGGTCAAGGGTCCATCCTGCCTGCCGCACGCGAAGCCGTCATGGCCGGTCCGCTCGGCGGAGCTTGCCCCGTCGATCCCACCGGCCCGGCGGCCCCTGGTCGAAATCATCGCCGAGGGAAGCCGACGGCTCGCGCCCAACGCAAGACGTCACCTTCCTGCCTCTCGTATCGGTCAGACCCGCCCGCCGATTCGGGCTTTCCGCACCAGGGACGGTCGAGGGAATCGGGTCTGCGGGCCAGTCGCGGCGCGCCGGAGAACCCGACTTTCGCGTCTCACCGGGTCATTCGAAGACGACCGTGCGGATCCCGTCCACGAGGACTCGGTCTTCCAGGTGCCAGCGCACCGCCCGGGCCAGCACCCTGCGCTCCACCTCCCGGCCGATCCGGACCATGTCCTCCAGTCCATCCCGGTGGGAGATGGGGGCGACATCCTGATGGATGATCGGTCCGGCGTCAAGCTCGGCCGTGACATAATGGGCCGTCGCCCCGATGACCTTCACCCCACGGGCGTAAGCCTGCTGGTACGGGCTGGCCCCGACGAACGCCGGCAGGAACGAGTGGTGGATGTTGATGATCGGCCGGCGGTACGACTCCAGAAATTCCGGCGAGAGGATCTGCATGTAGCGAGCCAGCACCACCAGGTCGATCGCCTGGTCGCACAGCAGCCCCTGGACCTGGGCCTCCTGGCCGGCCCTGGATTCCCTGGTCACGGGGAGGTGATGGAACGGGATCCCGTGCGCCTGCACCTTGCCGGCCAGGTCGGCGTGGTTGGAGATCACCAGGGGGATCTCCGCGTCCAGCTCGCTGGCCTCCCACCGCCAGAGGAGATCGAGCAGGCAATGCGCGTACTTCGAGACGAGGATCGCCATCCGCCGGGGCCGGTCGGTGAAGCGGACCCGCCAGTTCATCCCGTGCTGCCGCGCCAGCGGGGCGAAGGCCCCGTCGAACTCGTCCCGGCCCAGGCCGAAGCCCTCGCCGGCAATCTCCAGCCTCATGAAGAAGCGGCTGCCGGGCGGATCGCTGACATGCTGATCGGCGATGAGGATGTTCCCGTTGTGCAACGCGATGAAGCTGGAGACCGCCGCCACCAGGCCCTTGTGATCGGGGCAGTCGATCAGCAGCCGGATGTTGTAGCTCATGCGCCAACCCACTCCTCCACGTGCTCGGACCATCGCCGCACGACCTCGGCGATTTCCACGACCTCGGCCATGGCACCCAGGCCAAGATCGCCGCAGGCCAGGCGTTTGGCTTGCGGCGGGATCAAGACGATTCGGGGAGCGTGCCGCGCGAAGACGGCCGGCGCCTCATCGAGCGTCCAGCCGGCCGGCACCGGACCGCTGGCCCGGTCTTCGAGCAACTGCCGGAGATGGCGCAGAGTCACCGGGCTCTGCCACATGAGTGTGTTCATGGCCGGGGCCAGGAGGACCGGCTTGGAGAAATCCCAGGCCCGAACGATGCACGTCAAGAAGTTGTCCGAGATTCCCAGCGCGACCTTCGCCAGGGTGTTCGCATCGAGCGGAGCGACGATCAGCAGATCCGCCCAGTTGCGGAACTCGATATGCAAGACCGGGTCGCCGCGATGGTAACGCATCCCGGGCCACTCATCGTCGTCGCGGAAGAGCCGGCGGGCTCCCGAGCCGGCGCCGCCTGGGTCCAGCTCCGCCGGGTCGAAGAAATACAGCGCCGGCCCAGTCGCCACGACCCGGACGTCATGCCCGGCCGCGCCGAGCGCGGCGACCAGCGCCGGCGTCTTGATGGCGGCCACCGAACCGGTCACACCGAGGATGAGCCGAGCCATTGTCCGCAGGGGTCATTGCCGCTCGACGCTGAGCGGCTCCATGGTCTGGTTGATCGCCTCAATCACGTTGTTCCAGAGAGTTCGCTGGAGTTGGAGCCGCTGGCTCGGCGAGAGGAGCAGCCGCTCGCCGGCCCGCTGGCCCAGTGCGGTGACGATGACCTTGAGATCGGCGCTGATGACTCCGGTGAGGTCCTCGAACGCGTCGGGCAATTCCAAGGTTCGTCGGCCGCTCGCTTGGGTACAGGTGAACATTCAGAACCCTCCTTGGCCAAGGGTCAGACGGGAGGACGGTCCCCTTCCTTGCCGCGATGGAAAGGCTAACCCGCGCTCGGACCCTCAGTCAAGCCACTAGCCAGAATTCTCGATTCGACCGCCGTGACGCGTGCTCGGGGCGAACTGGGTTCCCGCGACGGATCCTTGACTCCCGAGGGGCTTCTCATGCAAACGCGGCGCCTGCTTGCTCTCAAAACCAGGCCGGCTCGGTCTGGCGACGGGCCTTGGGGCCCAGCGCCTGCTGGACGAGCTCGACGAGCCTCGGGCCGTCGATCAGCTCGATCGGGTGCTCGGCCGCGAATTTCTCGGCGGCGATCGAGAAGGTGCTGGTGGTGACGAAGAAGCCCTTGTGGCTGAGGGTATGATGGATGGTGCCCAGGAATTTCTGGAGCTCGGGGGAGCCGACGACGCCGCGCTTGTGATACTTGCACTGGACGACGGCGAGCTGCCCATCGGCCCTGCGGAGCCGCAGGTCGGCGCCTTCGTCGCCGGAGCCGCCCACCGGCTCGACCTCGTAACCCAGGGCCTCGAAGAGCTCCGCGACGAACTCCTCGAACGACTCGGCGGTCAGCGTCGCCAGTTGGGCGAGCTTCAGGTCGGCCCGCCGCGCCTGGTGCGCCTGGCGTTCCACCCGCTCGCGACCCTCGCGGATGGTCGCGCGCAGCGCGCGCACCTCGCCTTCCGCGCGCGCGGCCGCGGCCGGGTCGAGCTGAACCAGATACCGGTCGATCTTGAACAGCGCGTTGTCGATCGAGTTGTCCAACCGCGCGCGCTCGGCGCGGGTCAACTGGTTCTGATAGCGCCGGAAGACCGCGTACTGGAGGTGCTCCAGGGCGCCGGCGAGCTGGGCGGGCGTCCGGATCGCGGGCGCGTCCTCTTGATACGGGGCGGCCGTCCAGAGCAGGCCCTGCGTCGGCCCACCCCGAGCCGGGGGCTCGTCCCCGCCCGGAGTTGCCGCCCGTGCCCTGAGCCAATCCAGCAGCATCGCGGCGCATTGCGGTCCAAGACACTCCATCATCGTGCTCCTTCCGTAAGGGGGGGCGGCGCGCAGGCTTTCCTCACGCGGCTGGGCCGCGACCATCGAGGAAAGGAAGATTCCAAATTCCAGATTCCAGATGCATGACCATTTGGAATCTGGAATCCGTTCTTTGGAATTCCCAAGCGGCGCGCACGGCGCGGAGATCCCCACCAGGTCGACTCGAATCGGCCATCGATCCAGCATCACCGAGGTGCGCGGCGATGACAAGCCGAGTCTCCTCCGGGCGGCGCGGTGGCTGCGACGAGTTGACACCTCCGGCCGGCCGGATCAAAATCGGGGCAAAGGGTTTCGGAGGCAGGAAGTGGGGGGGCCTGGCCATGAGCGAAATCGCCGTCATTTTTCCGGCCGCGGGGAAATCGTCGCGGTTTGGCGACCCGAAGCAGAAGAAGATCTATGCCGAGCTGGACGGTCGCGCGGTCTGGCTGCGGGCGGTCGAGCCGTTCGTGAATCGGGACGACGTCGGCCAGATGATCCTGGCCATCGCCCCGGAAGACCGCGAGCTCTTCGAGCGACGCTACCGTGCCAGCGTGGCCTTCATGAACATCAAGGTGATCGACGGGGGAACGCAACGCAGCGACACGGTCGCCAAGGCGCTGGAAGTCGTGGACTCGCGTTGCGAGTTCATTGCCGTCCACGACGCCGCGCGGCCCTGCCTGTGCGCGGACCTCATCGACGCCGTCTTCGACGCCGCGCGCGCCCACGGCGCGGCCCTGCTGGCGGTCCCCGTCGCCGAGACGGTCAAGCGGGTCGGGACCGACCGGTTCACCGCCGAGACGATCCCCCGCCAGGGCCTCTACCTGGCCCAGACGCCCCAGGTCTTCCGCCGCGACCTCCTCTTCAAGGCCTACGCCCAGCGCTCGCGGGTCGGACACGATGTCACCGACGACTGCCAGCTCGTCGAGGCGATCGGACACCCCTGCGCCGTCGTCGACGGCTCGCCGCTGAACATCAAGATCACCACGCGCGACGATCTGAAGCTCGCCGCCGCCCTCCTCCCCCTCCTGGACCAGCCCCGCCGCGAGGGGCCTGCCCACCCCTACTCCGACGAGCAACACGCCCTGTGGGAGAAGCTCCCCAAGCTCAAGCCGTCTGATCTCTTTGGTTCCTGAAGCTCACGGGCCGCGGCGGCGTCATCGCGGCTCGTCGAGCAGGGACCAGAGCGTCGGCTCCATGGCGTCGGCCCAGATCCGGTAGCCCTTGCGGCTCAAGTGCAAGGAATCGGGCATGATCTCCCGCGAGATCGTGCCATCCGGGTTCACGAACGACTTGCCGATATCGAGGAACTTGACGTGGGAGCCGTCGTCGAGCCCGGCGATCTTGGCGTTGACGGCGTCGAGCTTCTCACGGGTCGGATTCGGCTTCTCCCCGCGCGGAAAGACGCCCAGGAGCAGGACCTTCGCCTTGGGGAGCCGTTTCCGCAGCTCCTCCACGATGGCGGTGACGCCCTGGGCAATCTCGTCGGCCGAGGCGGAGCTGGCGTTGTTCGTGCCGATCATCAGCACGACCACCTTGGGCTGGATCCCGTCGAGCTCGCCGTTCTGGATCCGCCAGAGGACGTGCTGGGTGCGATCGCCGCCGATGCCGAAGTTCTCGGCATTCCTGGGCCCATAGAACCGCTTCCAGACTTCGGGGGCTCCCCGCCATCCCTGGGTGATCGAGTCACCGAGGAACAGGAGGTCGACCTTCCCCTGCTTGGCCCGGGCGACGAACTCGCGATGCAGGTTGAGCCACCCGCCCTCACGGGGCTTGGGGACCACGGTCTCGGGCCCCTGGGCGCAGGTCGACAGCCCGGTCGCGGCCAGGCCGATCACCACCAATCCCCGAACCAGCACCCGATTCCAGCCACGGCGCGTCATCATTGGCTCTGCCCTCGAATCGAACGCCCCACCACTGGGGACGACCACCGCAGTTCTCCCGCACTCGGTCTTCACTGTACACCGAGGCCGCCGGCCAATCCAGGGCGGGGGCGGCCGGCCGGGGTGCGTCGCGGGGCGTCCCACTGACCCCTGGCGAGGCGTCCTGCCATCGCGTAAACTTCTCTACGTCAATGCGGTGCGCCCCGAGTCGCCGCGGCCGAGGCATTCCTGGCTCGATTTCAGGCCCATTTGCTTGAGGGACACGACCCATGACTCGATTCCGACAGCGCGTTTGCGGCATCCTGGGTCTCATCCTGGCCGGGATCGCTCCGAGTTCGACCCTGGCCGGGGACTGGGTTTCGCTCTTCGACGGTCAGAGCCTCAGCGGCTGGACCAAAGCGGGCCGCTCGGGCAGCCAGTGGGAGGTTGTGGACGGGGCGATCGTGGGTTCGGGCCAGGCCTCGATGCTCTACAGCCCGAAGGGGGATTACAAGAACTTCCGCTTCCGGGCCGAGATCAAGATCAACGACGGGGGCAACTCGGGGATGTACTTCCGCTGCCCGGACGCCGACGGCAACTTCTCCAAGGGGTACGAGGCCCAGATCGACAGCACCCACAGGGACCCGATCCGCACCGGCTCGGTCTACGGGTTCGTCCATGTCTACAAGCAACTGGTCCCGCCCGACACCTGGTTCACCTACGAGGTCGAGGTGGTGGACAAGAACTGGCGGGGCAAGGTCGTGCCGCACATCAAGGTCTCAATCAACGGCGAGGTGCTCTACGAGCTGGTGGAATACACCAAGGCCTGGGACAAGGGCTATTTCGCCTTCCAGCAGCACGACCCCGGGAGTAAAGTTCAGATCCGGAAGATCGAGGTCATGGAGCTGGATGAGAAGGGCCGATGACGGACGAGTCACCGTTGGGACGCGTTCCGGGCCGTCGAGTTCCTCTCCCTCCGACGTTCAGCCGCGCCCTGGGATGAGTTGAGCGATTCTGGCAGCCGACCACGCCGCGCGGCGAAGCCGGCGACGGAATTTCCTTTCACTGGAGAGAGCAACCGATGGCCAATCTCTGGGTACGCAAGGCGATCCCGGCACTCCAGGCCGAGGCGGCCGAGAGCCACGAGCACACCCTGAAGCGGACCCTCACCGCCACTAACCTGGTCACGCTGGGGATTGGAGCCATCATCGGCGCGGGCTTCTTCGTGCTGACCGGCCACGCCGCGGCCGAGAACGCCGGGCCCGCCGTCACGCTCTCGTTCGTCCTGGGGGGGATCGCCTGTGCCTTCGCCGGCCTCTGTTACGCGGAGATGGCCTCGACGGTCCCCATCGCCGGCTCGGCCTACACCTACGCCTACGCCACCATGGGCGAATTCATCGCCTGGTTGATCGGCTGGGACCTCATCCTCGAGTACATGGTCGGCGCCACCACGGTCTCGATCGGCTGGTCGGGCTATGTCACCAGCTTCCTCCGGGACTTTGGCATCGTCATCCCCGCGCAGTTCACCTCATCGCCCGGGACGAAGTTGATCGAAGTCCCCAACGCGATCGCCGACCAGCTCCACATGCGCCATGGCTGGACCGTGCTCAATGACGACGCCATCAAGCTCTTCCAGAACCACCAGGTCGCCTATGACGCATTCTCCCAGGTCACGGCGGTGATCAACATCCCCGCGATGTTCATCGTCGCGCTGGTCACCGCCCTGCTGGTGATCGGCATCAAGGAGTCGGCCCGGGTGAACGACGTGATTGTCCTGATCAAAGTGGCGATCGTGGTGCTGTTCATCATCATCGGCTTGCCGATGGTCAGCTCGGCCAACTGGGGCGGCCGGTTCATCCCGGAGAGCACGGAGTGGTTCCATTACGGCTGGAGTGGGATCATGCGGGGCGCGGGCCTGGTCTTCTTCGCCTACATCGGCTTCGACGCGGTCTCGACGGCCGCCCAGGAGGCCAAGAACCCGCAGCGCGACATGCCGATCGGGATCATCGGCTCACTGGTGATCTGTACAATCCTCTATTGCCTGGGTGCGATCGTCATGACCGGCGTGGTCAGCTACACGCAGCTCGACGTGCCCGATCCCGTCGCCGTGGCGATCGATGCCATGGGGTTGAGGTGGCTCTCGGGGTTTGTCAAGCTGGGCGCCATCGCCGGCCTCAGCTCGGTGATCCTTGTGATGCTCCTGAGCCAGCCGCGGATCTTCTACTCGATGGCCCGCGATGGTCTGCTCCCTCAGGCCGTCTCCAAGGTTCATCCGCGCTTCCGCACCCCCTGGATCACGACGATCATCACCGGGTTGATCGTGATGATCGCGGCGGGGACCATCCCGATCACCGTCGCCGGTGAGCTGACGTCGATCGGCACCCTCTTTGCCTTCGCCATCGTCTCGGCCGGGGTCCTGGCCATGCGGATCAATCAACCCGAGGTCGAGCGTCCATTCAAGGCCCCCGCGATCTACTTCACGGCGCCCATGGGGGTCCTTTGCGCCGTGGGCCTGATGGCGACTCTGCCGCTGGATACCTGGATCCGGCTCGTGGTCTGGATGGCGATCGGCCTGGTGATCTATTTCCTCTACGGGGTCAATCACAGCGTCCTCGGAGCTGGCAAGCCGGCTCCCGTGGAACGGCTGGCGACGCCGACTGCCGCCGCAGTCGAATGAAGCGATCGCCGGCTCCTTCCGACTCAAACTGCCCGATAGGTCCGCAGGGCCTGGAGCGTCCGCTCCATGTCGGCCGGCAGCGGCGCGGTCAAGTCCAGCTCGAGCCCACTCAAGGGATGCTGGAACCGCAGCCGGTGGGCATGGAGCGCCTGGCGATCGATCAGGACCTGTTCCCGCTCGGTCGCGGCCACGGGGCCGCGATGCTCCGGGCCCAGGAAGTCCTCCAGCGTGATCCGATCGCGACCCGAATAGAGCTTGTCGGCCAGGATGGGGTGGCCGATGTGGGTGAGGTGGATGCGGATCTGGTGGGTGCGGCCGGTCATCGGCTTGCAGCGGACCAGGGCGAAGTCGCGGAACCGCTCGACCACTTCGTAGAACGTCACCGCCGCCTTGCCGCCGTCTTCCGGGGCCCGGATCGCCATCTTCTCGCGACTCATCGGGTGGAAGCCGATGGGCCGCTCGATGAAGTCGCTGTCGCGCTGCGGGACGCCGCGGACCAGGGCCAGGTACTCCTTCTGGACTTGCCGCGTCTCGAACTGGAGGGCCAGCCGGCGATGCGCCAGCTCGTCCTTGACGACCACCAGCAGACCCGTGGTGTCGCGGTCGAGGCGGTGGACGATCCCCGGGCGATGCGCGCCGGCCAGCTCCGAGAGAGTGTCATAATGGAACTGGAGCGCGTTGACCAGGGTGCCGCGCCAGTTCCCCTTCGCCGGGTGCGTGACCATCCCCGGCGGCTTGTTCACCACGGTCAGGGCCGCGTCCTCGTAGACAACCTGGATCGGGATGTCCTCCGGCTCCGGGGTCGTCTCGGGCAGCTCCGGAAGACGGATGCTCACCCGGTCGCCGGCCCGCACGCGATACGACGCCTTGACCGGCCGGTCGTTGACCCGCACCGCCTGGGCGTCAATCACCTTCTGGATCACGCGCCGGGAATAGTCCGTGAACCGGCTCGCCAGATAGGCGTCCAGGCGCTTGCCGTCGGTCCGAGGCTTGACCTCGAACTCCAGGGGTGTTTCCGAAAGCGGTGGCGGCCACATGATAGCCCATAGGTAGGTCAGGCTTGAGCCTGACGCTTCGATCCTGTCCGGCTAAAGCCCGACTTACTGAGGAGACTCGGCAATCCTGTCAGGTTAAAGCCTGACTTGCCGAGGAGACGCTTCCATCCTGTCAGGCTAAAGCCTGACCTACTTGGGAGAGAAGACCTCGTCGGGCAGATCTTTCTGAGACCCGGCCGGTTTGGAGGGCTGCGCCTTCGTTGGCGGTTGAGTCGCCTTCGCGTCGGGCTGGGCCTTGGGAGCGGGAATCTTGGGTTCGACCCGGACTTCGCGCACGCTCGGGGGAGTCACCTCGATCGCCGGGATATCGGGGACGGCGGGCGTCGCGGTGGTGGCGCTGGGATTGGTTGCGGGGTCCGGGCTCGGGCTGCCCGGCGTGGGAGGCGGTATGGTCTCCGAGCCCATGGGTGGCAGCGTCACCTTGGTCGGCGAGTAGGCATAAAGCTCCTTGTAGAACGCGGCCGCTTGCGGATCGCGCAGGGCCTCGGCGTACTGCTTGGCCTGCTCGGCTTCGGCGGTCCCCGGCCAGTTCTGGACCACATGCTCGTACTGCTCGATGGCCTTGGCCAGCTCGTTGCGCAGCTCGAGGGTGCGGGCCTTCCCCAGCGCCGCGACGCGGGCCGGAACGGAGTCGTGCGGCGCCGTACGTTCGACCTGGTCGAAGGCGTCGAGTGCCTTCTTGGCCGTCGGCAAGGCGACGTCGCGGTTGTGGGGCAGGTCGGCCAGGGCCTGGTTGTAGAACTCCGTCCCAGCCTGCAACAGCGCCCAGGGCGCCGCCGGCGCCGTGGGATACTCCTTGGCCAGGTCGAGTCGTTCCCCCGGCGTCTTGGCGGTCTCCAGCCTGGCCCAGACGTCCGAGGTGGTCGAGGACCCGCCCGTCGCCAGCTTCCACACCACCACCGCGAGGAACAGGCCCGCAACCAGCGCGATCGGCCACCTCAGGTATTTGCGGGGCTGTTGCATCGCATGATGCGTGAACCGCCCCAGGGCCGTCATCTTTTCCTCGGGATCGTGGATGACGGTCGGGACGACGTGATCGAGCTGGTGGCGCGTGCGATACGACGCCGATTGTCGGGACCGTGGCGACGGCTTCTTCATCCTGTGACCTCATGCGGTCCCACCCGGCCAGGCGGGACGATCCGGTCGACCATCCCTCGTGCGTTCAACCCCCAGAGAATCTTATACTTTGGCTCAGGGAACGGTCAAGCACAGCCGGGGTATCACAACCGGAGGGGCTGGAAGAGCCTCTGCTCGGCCGTGCGGAAGAGCAGCCAGTCGCGATCGTCCTTGCTCAGGAAGTCGAGATGGTCGCGGATCAGCGCCAGACTGTCGACATAGCGATGGGCGACGACCTGGAACGGGCAGTCGCTCTCCCACAGGCACCGATTCGCGCCGAAGGCCTGGACCACGCGGCGGATCAAGGGAGCCAGGTCGAGGTAAGGGGGCGTCTTCTTGCCCAGTGCGTAGAACGCCCCGACCTTCACACAGACGTTCCGGTGCCGGGCCAGGGCGCAGAGGGCGTCGACGTCGGCGTCGCGGATCATCCCGTCGGCGCCGATGCGCCCGAGATGGTCGATGATCACCGTCGTCTCGGGGAACCTGCGGCACATCCGATCGACTTCGGCGAAGCCGTCGGGATCGATCAAGCAGCTCAGGGCCTGTCCCGTCTGGGCGGACGTGGCGAACATCGCCGCGTAGCCGGCCGGCTCGAGCCATCGTGCCGGCGGCTGCTTGCTGTACCGCGGCTGGATCCGGAAGGCGCGGACGCCCCGCGGCGCCAGGTCGCGCATCGCGCGGCCCGGGTCGTCGGCCAGCGGATCAATGATGCCCGTGCCGACGAACCGCTCCGGGTACAGCTTGATCATGTCGAGCATATAGCGGTTGTCGAATTCGTAATAAATCATCTGGATCAGATTGACTCGTCCAACGCCGGCCGGCCGGCAGATCGCCAGCAGCTCCTCGGCCGTGAACGAGCGCGGCTGCATGTCGGCGACCGTGAAGCCCTTTGCCAGCGGGTAATGCGCCACGTCGGGCGTCCAGACGTGCGAATGGGCATCGATGTACGGTTCCAGGGCCGCCATGCAGTCATCCCCTTTCCTCCCGAGCACTGGGAAAAGTCTCAGTATTGCTCGGACGAGACCGGTTCGCCACCCCTGGGCGTGCTCAAGGCTTCGAGGACGCGGGGGTCCACGGTGTTCTTGATGAAGAGCACACGACCATCGACGAAGAGAAAGTTTGCCCCGCCTTCGAAGGGGCTGCCGAACCCGTCGGGCGCGCGGTTGATGCCGAGGGCGGGGTCGCGCCAGTTGATCGGATCGCCCCAGGGCTTGAAGCGGCTGACGACTGTTCCCGCCATCAGGGTGTTCCCGGTTCCATCCGTCACATCGTTCATCTTCCATCGCGCGTCGCCGCCGAGCAGCCGGACATTCTCCGCATAATGGCTCAGCGCGTAGCCGGCCGCGTCCTTCTTGGCGAGGATCCCGGGAATCTGGTAGACGACCACCTCGGTCCGGAACGCCGCGGCATGGCGCGGATCGTCCCAGGGGATACCCAGCTCGATCCGGTCGAAGAGGTCCTTCTGCTCGAGATCGGGCAGAATCAGCGCCTGCCAGCTCTGGAGCGGCCGGCCGACGCGGTCGAAGGTGGCGCCTGGAGGGAACGTCCCGGATTTCTCATGATAGTGGTGAAGGGCCAATCCCATCTGCTTCAGACACAGGGCGGCACGAAGGCGATCCAGGGCGTGCCGCCGCATCATCTCGCGACGCTCCCCGGCCGGGTCGATCGCCGGCACGTGCTCCGCGAGCTTGTACGTGAAGCCCTGCTTCTTCCACGCGCCGGGGGTCATCAGCTCCTGAGCCCCCGAGATCATCGTCAAGACGAGGACGAAGAGCAGCCCTCAGAGGACGACCAGGCCGTTCGCGCGCGCATAGCTCAGATGAGGCAGCCGCGGGAAATCCCGCCGCGCCGCGTTCCAGACCCGCCGCACGCCCCACGAGCTCAGGAGGAAACACACCAGGAAGAATGAGATCGTCTGAATCCGCATCCGGGCGAGGTCGCTCAGGAGGACCACCGGCATGCCGGCCAATGCGGTCCTGGCCGGTCCCAGCGCCAGGACGGCGATGGACGCAAGGACCCGAGATCGGCGTTTCATCGCCCGTTTCCGTTGCTCACGCCAGGGCTTCGGCGATGACTTCCGCCTCGCGGACCAATGGCATCGGCCGGCCCTGGAGGTCGGTGATGGTCATACTGGGGTCGATGCCCAGGAGGTGATAGATCGTGGCCAGGATGTCCTTGGGCGAGACGCGGCGCTCGGCGGGGTCGCTGGCGATCGTGTCGGACCGGCCCACGACGGCGCCGCGGGCGATGCCCCCGCCGGCCAGGACCACGGAGTAGCATCGCGACCAGTGGTCGCGGCCGCCATTGTTCTTCAGGGAGAGCTTGGGGGTCCGGCCGTGTTCGCTCAGGAGGACGACCAGGGTCTCGTCGAGCAGTCCGCGCCGGTCCAGGTCGATCAGGAGCCCCGAGAAGGTCTGATCCAGGCCCGGCAGGAGCTCGTCCTTCATCCGGGGGAAATGGTCCCAGTGGGTGTCCCAGCCGGTGCCCGCCAGGCCGTACTCGTCCCAGAAGACGGTGATGAACCGGCCGCCGGCCTCGACGAGCCGGCGGGCCGTCAGCGCGGCCTGGCCGAAGAGCGTCATGCCGTAGAGCGAGCGCGTCTCGTCGGGCTCCTGGCCCAGGTCGAAGGCCCGGCGCAGGTTCTCCGAGCCGACCAGGTCGTAGGCCATCGCGCGGTGACGATCGATGCCCGAGGACCGCGACGCCGCGGCGTCGGCGGCGCGGCGAAGCTGCTCGATTTGCTCCAGGAGCGTGCGCCGGCGGTCGAGCCGGTCGAGAGTCAGCTCGGGGCCGAGCTGGGTCACGGCACTGAGCTGGAACCGGCTCTCCGGCGTGATCCCCCGATATGGCTCGACATCGTCCCAGACCTGCTCGAGCAGCGTCTTCCGCGCCCGCTTGGTCGCCCGGCCGACGAACTCCGTGCAGACCGGGTCATACGCCTGGCCCAGGAACCCGCCGTACGGACCCGAACGGGGCACCTCGCCCACCCGCTCGCTGCTGAACGCCCAGGGGAGGACCAGGTTGCGCGGTATCGGCGATCGCGGAGCACCGGTCCGGCCCGGCCGATGCCCGTCGACATAATCGACCACCGAGCCGATGAACGGCCAGTGATTCGGGTCCTTCGGGTTCAGCTCCAGCGGGATGTCGATCCGGGGAATCCCCGTGGTCGCGAACGCTACCCCGTGGATCGGGTACGGATGCGAGACCGAGCGGATCAGCGTGACCTTGTCCATCACCTGTGCCAGCCGGGGAAGCTGGTCACAGACGTTCAGGCCCGGGACGCTCGACCGGATGCACCCGAACTCGCCCCGGATCTCCACAGGCGCGTCGGGCTTGGGATCGAAGGTCTCGAGCTGGCTCGGCGATCCGTACAAAAACAGCAGGATGCACGCCTTGGCCCGGCCGAACCCGGGCAAGCTGCTGGGCGGCAGAGCACCGGCAGCCTGGGCCTGGGAGAGCGCCTGCCACTCCGGCAGGCCCAGGCCGAGCAACCCGAGCGTGCCAACCTGGAGCAACTCACGGCGCGTCAGCCCGTCGCAAAGGCGTTTCGGTCCGCCCAGGACTCGAATCATGGTCGTGCCTCACCCTGTGGCGATCAACCCGACGGCGGTGATCCGTGCAATCAGGATCGATCCACTCCAGGTGACACGATACCCCAGATTTGACGGATGTTCAACAACGCTCTTGCGCCGGCAAGACGGTAGGTCTGGCGATCCAGCCTGACGCTCCGGAGATGTCAGGCTGGACAGCCTGACCTACATGAGAATTCTCCTTGGTTAGTTCACCGCCGCCGGTGGTGGCGCGCGAACGGCCGGGGAGATCCCGGAGCAGCCAGGACGATGCGGGCGGAGGTCTCGGCCTGGTCGACGATCGCGGACGGCACGACCTGGGGTTCGGCAAACGCGCGCGGATTGAGTCGGAGGCGCACCCCGGTTGAACCCGTGATGGGAGGCAATGCCGTCCGGCCCGCGCGGCGGCCGTGGCGCACCGAGCCGGTCAAGGTGCTCTTGTTCGGCACGGTCCCGACCAGCTTGAGCTGCTGAATCTCGCCGTTGGGTGCCTGGGTCAGCTCCATCAGCCCGCCTCGGCTCAGCCGGAGCGACACGACGTTGCCCGAGCCGTCGGTGTAGACCAGCCGGGTCCCGACGCCCACCGTCGCCACGAACGGCGTACCGGCGATTCCGTCCGAGCCGGCGAGGAGGTTGCCGTTGGCGTCGGTCACACCGTTGTTCAGGAGCCCGCTCGTCTGCCCGTCGATCACGATCCGGTAGAGCTGGTTCAGGGGCAACGCGGAGCCGGGGATCCCGGTCACGGTCAGGTTCGCGGGGTTGTGGATCGCCGCAGCAATCGCCGTCGAGCCAACGGCGTCGGGTACGAAGACACCGCCGGGACCGGCCGTGAGGATGTAGCGACCGTAGTTGGCGACGCTCGTTGCTGATGGCCGCGCTGCCGGTGATCGAGCCGCCGGCCATGGCGTTGTCCGAGATCACGTTGCCGGCGCCGCGGGCGGTGCCGCCGATCGAGTTCGACGCGGCGTTCTGGATGTCCACGCCGTCGCCCGTGTTGCCTGGGTCCCCGGTCCCGAACACGTAGCCGCCGCCGGGGCCCGTGCCCATGTGGTTGCTGGCGACCGCGTTCTGAGTCGCGGCGACCCCCTGGATCGCCACGCCGTCGCCGAGGTTGGTCGAGATGAGGTTCCCCGCTCCGGACGCGCCGATCAGGTTGCCGGCCAGGGCGGGCTGATCAACGCGAACATCCGCGCCGGCGGCAGCGTCAGCGGGGTCGACATCCCTTACGGAACCTTCAAGAGCACCATCCGATCCAAGACCGCGATGCCCACTTGAAGTTCATCAGCTCCGTTCGGCGCGGGTCTCCCGACCCCGCCGCGGGGCGGACCGGAGGTCTCCCGGCCGGGCTGACGCCAGGAGACCCCCGGTCGTCGGGTGGGGTGGCAAGATCAGGAGACCTTGCCGCAACAACACACCTTCTTTATCTCACGATCGCCTGGAACGAGACGTGGCCCGATGCGCCAGGCGCGATGACGCCCGGGAGCTGCCAGCGGAGCTCGGTCGAGCCGACGCGGTTGACGGCGGTGGTGAAGGCCGTTCCCTCGGGGCCGCGCGAGGTCCCCTTGACGTACTCCAGGCGCGGGACCAGGCTGTCGGCGATGGCGACCGAGCGGATCGGCGTGTTGCCCATGTTGCGGTAGAAGATCATGAAGGTCAGGGTATCGCCCGGCTCGGCCTCGGCCGCGCTGACCCGCTTGATGACGGCCAGGCCCGGCAGGTTGGGCGGGGTCTCGACACCGGTCAAATGCTTGGGGGTCCACACGCGGACCATCTCGCCGGCCCCTTCGATGACCCCCGTGACCACGGGCGACTCGGCGGTCTTGATGCCCACGAGCCGGACCCGCTCCTTCATCAGGCCGGCCTTCTGACGGTTGCGGGCCAGCTCGGGGCCCTCGGTCTGAAAGCTGGACGAGAGCTGGGTCACATTCTCGAAGCCGCCGGGTCCGCGATTGTTCGACTCCTCGCCGGCCTGGAGCCGCCCCTTGAATCCCGTGGCCCGCTCGCGGTTGCGGGCCAGCTCGGCGGACTGGTTCTGCACCAGTCGCCGGGGCTGGGCCTGCGCACGGGCGATCCGGGCCGTCTCGATGGCGATGCCGGCGCGCGGGCCCTGCACGTCGATGGTTTGATTCGTTGCGGTGGTGACGCGCACCTCGGCGAACCGCGGCGCATACACACAGACCACATTCGTCGGCAGGACGCGTGGCTTGACCCGATCCCCCAGGCCGATGTCGAAGCGGACGACGGCGTCGCGCGGATCGATGCCGCCCATGCGGCCGTCGCTGCCGATCGCGGCGGGGACGCCCCGGTCGCCGCCGTCACAAAGATACTCGTCGCGCGGCAGCCGCGGCGGGGCGGGTGCCGGCGGTGCGGCCGTGCAGGCCGGGCCGGCGACCATGGGGCAGCGCGTCCCGTCCTGCGTCAGGAACGGGCAGGGGCCGGCCCCCATCCCCGCGGCCCAATCCAGGCCGAGGTCACCGGCCGCACCGGCGTCCACTTCCTCGACCGTGGGACGCCGGCCCCCCAGCCGCACGATTGCCATCGGCCGGCCCAGCGCCGCGGCGACCCGCAAGGGATGCTCCGTCGGGTTGAGCGTCACGACCGGGATCTGGTCCCTGGCCATCCGGAACGGCAACGCCTGGTCCGGATCCTCCAGGTAGATCACCTTGGTCACCAGCCGGCCCTGGTCCAGGACCGGGTCGAAATCGTCCCGAGTAAACGGGACCCGGATCGGGTATTTCCCGGGGTCGAGGTCCGCGGGCCGATGCAGGTGGCCGACGACCTCGATCACGGGGAAGAGCTCGACCCCCGGCCGCTCGGGGATGTTGGCGATCCGCAGCCGATACCCGACTCCCCGCCGCAGGCCGACGGTGAGAACCCCGCCGTGGTCCCCCGTGGGGATCGGGCTGGGCGACGGGCCGAGGACCTCGATGGCCAGTCCTTCGGGCCCCTGGAACCGGACGACCTGCACGTCCGGCGGGAGGACGCTCACCGGGGCCGCAACCCCTGCGGCTCCGGTGGCCGGGGCCACGACCGCCGTCCCGGCCGCGTCGCCGGCCGGGCCCGCCGCCGGGGGAACTCCCGGGGCCGGCACCACCGTCGGGGCGACGACCGGCGGCCGGGGACCCGGGGGCCGCTGGGCCTGGACGGGTACCAAGGCCACCCCCAATAGAACCGCGAGCGTCCAACCGGCGCCCCGCGGGTCCGTCCTGGCAATCCGGCCATCCTGGCCGTTCGTTCCGTGCTGGCTCATCGTCACGCTTCCTGATCGGAGTGAATCTGTCGTCGGGGATCCGGGATTCCCCAACCACCGCCGCTCAGCCGTCGACCACACTCTCGATTCCAAATTCCAAATTCGAGATTCCAAATGCGAGATTTCCGATTCCAGATTCCAGATTCCAAAAAATGCTAACTTATTGTACTCATGAAAATCCAGTTTCCAGCTGGAATGCGCGTTCTCAGAGTCTGTCTCAGAAGCCCGGTCTGACAGTTGTAGGGCGGGTGCAACTCACCAACGGAAGACCTTGGCAGCCTTGATGATCGGTGGGTTTCACCCACCCTACGACAGCGATTTCCAACCCTTCCGGGACAGACACTCATACCGAGGATCCCCGGCTTCCCGGCGGGGGCTTTCCCTCGGTCGGGGCTCCGGACTCGAGACCGGGTGGACCCCGCCCAGGCGCGAGGTCCACCCGAGGACGTTACCGTCCGTGGGCCGTCTGATCAGGGCTTGGGGACCGGCGGTACGACGGCGGGGGGAGCGGGAGCCGCGGGCGTGGTCACAACAGTGGGTCCAGCCGGGGCGGGGGCCGGCGCCGGCGGATCGAGCACGACCGTCCCCGGGGCCGGGGGTGGCATCGGGGTGGCCCCCGGCGGCAAGGCGCCCGGCGGCAACTCGACCGTGCCGGGTGCGCCGGCCGGCATCGGCTGGGTGACGGCGCCGCCGGGCACGGTCGGCGGCGCCACGCCGCCGCCCAGGACCGAACCACCGCCCGGCATCTCCAGGTCGATGGCACCGAGCCGGACGATTAACAGGATCGTCCCGCGCTTGTCGGCCTCGAGGATCGGGTCGACGCCCGGCTCCAGCCGGGTCGAGACCAGAGTCTCGACTCCCGAGACGGCCAGCTCCTGGAACTTGGGGTCGGGAAGATAGATGACCTTGGTCACGAAGTTGCCGCCGTTGAGCACCTGATCGAAGTCCTCGGCGGTGAACTGGACCGGGATGGCGTTATGGGCCAGGTAGGCGTCGGTGGCCGGAGTCGTCGGGGCCACCTCGATGGTCGGGTAGAGCGACGCGCCGGGTCGGCCCGGGATGTTGGTGAGCTTCAGGCGATAGATATAGCCCTGATTGAAGTTGTAGCGTGCCGGCACGGTCAGTTGGGCGGGCAGGTAGGCCCGCTCGCCGTTGGGACCGGTGGCACCGGTCTGCCAGCCGATCTGCATGCCGTCGGGGTCGAGGAAATAGATCTGGCTCCGCGTGCTGACGAAGCGGCGGCCCGGGGCCGCCCCCATCGGCCCGCCCAGGCCCGCCGCGCCGGCCGCGTACATCGGCGGACCGGGAGCCTCGGCACTGGTGACCACGTGCGGTCGCAGCCATTTCTTGAGCCGGACCCCCGGCTCGCTATATCCGAATCCGTCGCCGGCGGTCGCCGCCGCCAGCAGCAGCATTCCAAACGCTTGCATGGAAATCCTCCAGCTCCCTCGGACGAATCCGGCCGGCCCGGCCCAGGTGTGGCCCGGAGCGTCCGCATCCCTCGAGCGGGGAGAATGCTTGTCATCCTAACAGCCACCGTGACCGCCTCGGCCGCGGTCGGATTGGGCCGAGCCGGGCCGAGTGGAGTCCTCTGGTCGGACGGGGTGTGCACGCCGGTTCGGTTCGACCGGCCCACTGCGCCGATCGAATCGAGTCGACCTCATCCGGACCCGGACCTCGAAGACTCGACTCGGCCGAAACCCCGCGCGGATGCCCCTGGATCGATCGCCGGCGGCTCAGAGCGGTTCTCGTCACGTCGCTTCCGGACCGTCTGCCGGACTTGCGTCTCCTGACGCCCAGCGATTATGATCGGGCATTCCTTTCCAACCCTTGAGGAATTGCCCTACATCCTGATCATGCTTGATAATCGGACCAACTCCTGCCGGATGCGCGACTCCCTCAAGGGCCCAACCGGCACGACCCGAAACGGGTCTCCGGGGAGAGGGGATTTTCGCCAAAGACCTGTACCGGGAGTCCTTCCAAACATGACTCAGACGTCGTCGCTGCGGCAGGTGGCCGGCCGTCGTGGTCGTCTCCGGTTCGCGCGGATCAGTGTTTGTCTCTTGGGCACCTCGCTGGTGCTGGCGCTGGCGATCCTCGCCGGACTCTCCAGCGGGCCGGCGTCGGCCCAGGCCACCCCCACCCCCCCGCCCCAGGTCGGCGCGGTCTCGCCCAAGGGCTTGGGCACGCCCAACATTCCCGGGGCTGTGCCGGCTCCGGAGCCCCCGGCCAAGAAGGACGCCGAAGAGCCCCCGACGCCTGTCGAGAAGCTCATCGATGAAGCCCGCGCCAAGATCGCCAAGCTCCAATCGGTGGCGGCCGACCTGATCGAAGACGTCCAGATGCTCAAAGAGCGGGTGACCCTCAAGGGGCGCTATCTCAAGGCCCCCCATTCGCGCGTCTACCTCCTCCTGACCGTCAGCGGACTCCCAGATACCGGCGGGACCACCCTCCAGGTCTGTGATGGGGAGACCTTCTGGGATTATCAGCAAGTGCTGGAATCCCAGATCTATCGCAAGTTCAGCGTCAAGCCGGTCCTGGAGCGCCTGAACTCGCCTGATCTTGACCCCAAGATCAGGGAGCAGGCGATGACCCAGATGGGGCTCGGCGGGCCGGAGACGCTCCTGGTCGGCCTGCGCCGCGCCGTTCGCTTCGACCTCAAAGAGGAGGGCGAACTCGGAGGCAAGAAAGTGTGGATCCTCCACGGAACCTGGAGGAACCGCCAGGGTCTGGCAGGACCGGACGGGCGGCCCGTGCCGCAGAATGGATTATTGCCCCCTTACATCCCCAGCGACGTCAGGCTCTACCTGGGCAAGGACGACGGCTGGCCGTACAAACTCGAACTGAGGGGCCGGCCCGTCTCCGTACTCTTCGACACCCGCAAAGTGGGGCCCGATGGTCGCAGGATCGGCTCCAAGAGCTCGATCGAGCAGCCCGTCCCGACCAAGATCACCCTGGAATACACCAACGTGAAACTCAATGCGACGATCCGCATCGAACAATTCGCGTTCACGGCCCCGCCCACCGCCCAGGTCGACGACAGCACCGAGATGATCGTCCGCATGCTCGACCAGGGGATTGCCATGCAAGCCCAGCGCAAGAAAGACGAGGCCGCCAAGAAGGAAGGGCAAGTCCTCGAACAACCGATCGAGGTCCCGCGCCCCTGAACCGGTACGAGCCCGCAGCGCCAGCGAGTGCATTCTGGCCGAGACCAGCTCTGCACTCGCGAGCGCTTCGGGCTGGTGGGATTCACCTCCTGCCGACGGCCCGTTGATTTCCCGGGGTCCACTCCCTACAATCAAAGATCACCATCTTGATGCACAAACTGAACTTTCGAGGGGGCTGGTCTGCTCGGAGGGGTTGATGGTGAGCGGAGGAGGCCAGTTCCTGGAGGCGGCCGGAGAATCGTGATGGAGCCGACCAAAACGGGCGGCAGTGGCAAGCCGAGCAAGCTGGAAGCGATCAAGCTGGCCAGCGGGTACCTCAAGACCTTTGTGGCCGACGAGGTGGACAACGGCTCCGCGCACTTCTCGGAGGAAGCCGCATCGGTCCTGAAATTCCACGGCTCCTACCAGCAGGACGATCGCGACCTGCGCGGCAAGCTGAAGAAGGAAGGCAAGGAAAAGGCCCATCAGTTCATGGTCCGGGTCCGGATCGTGGGGGGTCGGTTGACTGCCGAGCAATATTTGGTTTGCGATCGCCTGGCCCAGACCGTCGGCAACGGCACGTTGCGGATCACCACGCGCCAGGAGTTTCAGCTCCACGGGGTCCTGAAGGAGGACTTGAAGCGCACGATCCGACGGATCAACGAGAGCCTCTTGTCGACCCTGGCGGCCTGCGGCGACGTGGAGCGAAATGTGCTCTGCTGCCCGGCCCCAATCGCCGATGCCGTCCGCGACCAGCTCCAGACCGACGCGGTGCGCTGGGCCGCCCATTGCGCCCCGCGGTCCTCGGGCTACTGGGAGATCTGGCTCGACGGCGAGAAGGTCGAATCGTTGCCGGCGGCCGGCGCGGCCCTGGTTCCCACGCCCGGTGACGATCCGGTCGAGCCGCTGTACGGGAAGACGTACCTGCCGCGCAAATTCAAAACGGGATTCGGGTTACCTGAGGACAACTGCATCGACATCCATGCCAACGATCTCGGGTACCTCGGAATCGTGGTTGACGGACGGCTGGTGGGCTACAACGTCCTGGTCGGCGGCGGCCTGGGGACGACCCCCAGTGCGCAGAAGACCTTCCCCTTCCTGGGCGTCCCGCTGTGCTACGTCGACCGGGCCAACGTGCTCGAGATCGGCGAGGCGGTCCTGAAGGTGTTCCGCGATTTCGGCAACCGATCGGACCGGAAGCGCGCCCGGCTGAAATACATCATCCACGACTGGGGTCTGCCAGCCTTCCGGGCCAAGATCGAAGAGTATCTGGGACATCCGGTCGCGGACCCCAAGCCGGTCTCGGTCCGCGGCGTCGAGGACCATCTGGGCTGGCAACGCCAGGGGGATGGCAAGCTCTTCCTGGGCATCCCGGTCGAGAATGGCCGGATCAAGGACGAGGGAGACTATCGCCTCGCGAGCGGCCTGCGGGCGTTCTTCGAGCGATACCGCACGCCCGGACGGCTGACCTGCCAGCAGTCGATCTTGCTCAAGGACATCGAGCCGTCCTGGCGGCCGGAGATCGAGCGATGGCTGGCGGAGTACGGCATCGCCACGGTCGAGCAGATCTCGGCCGTGCGGCGCTGGTCGATGGCCTGCCCGGCCCTGCCGACCTGCGGCCTGGCGGTGACCGAGGCCGAGCGCGCCTTGCCCGGCGTCCTCGACGAGCTGGAGGTCGAGCTGGCCCGGCTGGGCCTGGAGGGGGAGCGGTTCACCGTGCGGATGACCGGCTGCCCGAATGGCTGCGCCCGGCCGTATAACGCCGATATCGGACTGGTGGGGCGCTCGGCCCACGTCCAGCCGGACGGTACGCCGGGACCAGGGACCTACACGATCTTTCTGGGCGGGCGCACCCTCGGCGACCGGCTCAACGTCCAGTTCAAGGATTACGTGCCGTATGATCGGGTGGTCGCCGAGCTGATCCCCGTGTTCGTCCGTTTCAAGGCCGAGCGCTTGCCGGGCGAGACGCTGGGCGACTTCTGCGATCGGATCGGCGTCGAGGAGCTGGCCGGGTCCGCATCCCCGGAGCTGAGCCCGGTGGGCTGACCTGACCGTCGAGCCGGGGGAGGGAGCCGACCGGATGGCGATCACCGAATCGGTCTATGGCGATCTCACCGCCGCCGCGCGCCGCGCGGCCGCGCTCGCCTACTGCCCCTACAGCCGGTTCCCGGTGGGCGCCGCCGTGCTCACCGGCAGCGGCGCGATCGTCGCCGGCTGCAACGTCGAGAATGCCTCCTACGGCCTGACCATCTGCGCCGAGCGGAATGCCGTCTTCCGGGCCGTGGCCCAGGGTCCAGGCCGGCTGGTCATTCAGGCCGTCTTGGTCTACACCCCCACACCCCAACCGACCGCTCCCTGCGGCGCCTGCCGGCAGGTGATCCACGAGTTCGGGCCCGACGCCGAGCTCATCGCGATCTGCGACGGGCCGGCCGTGATCCGATCGCGGCTGGGGATCCTCCTGCCGGATGCCTTCGGACCCGGCAATCTGGCCCCTTATTGACAGTCCGGAAAGTCATCTCAGTGGGAACCGGGTTCTTGGGCCGCTTCGATTGGCATTCCTGATCTGACGAGCTCGAGAGACTCACCGCAGAGACCGCGGAGACCGCCGAGAGGGATCCTCTGTCTTCGACTCTGCGCTCTCTGCGCTCTCTGCGGTGAACGACTTCCGTGCACTCCCGTTCGGGCTGGATATCCCATGTCTCGAAGGTGGCGAGACGACCTGGAAGCGCCCGGCGATCGCGCGCGGCAGGGAGGCCGACGATTGCTATTTCTTCGCACCAAAGAAGCTGGCGGCCGTTTCGGCGTCCTTTGCCCGCCAATCGGACAACATCGCCGACTATCCCGATCCTGATCTTGCAATCGAAATCGACCTCTCTCCGTCTCAGATCGAGCGGCCGGGGATTTACGCGGCGCCGCGGGTCGCCGAGGTCTGGCGATTCGATGGCAAGGTCGTGATCATCGAGCAGCTCGGACCGAGCGGGACGATCTCTTGAGCCGTGGGGAGTGTCAACTGCGTCGTCTGGGCCTGAAGGAGCACGCCGTCGAGGATGTGATCCAGGACGTCTTCGCGCGGCTGCTCCGCGCGATCCCCGAGTTCACGCTGGGCGGTAAGCCCGGACGGTTTCGCGGCTATCTGTGGAAGGTCACGTTCTCGGCCCTGGTCGACCAGGCCCGGCAGGCCAAGGCTCAGCGCCATGCGGAGGAGGAATGGGTCCGACGGTTCCGGGCCGGCGACCAGCAGGAGAGCCGGAGAGTGGAAGCGGAGTGGGACGAGCTGGAGCGGCAGCACCGGCTGGAAATCGCCATGCAGCGAGTGCGGGCGGTGACCTCGGCGCGGTCGTGGGCCTGCTTCGAGCAGCGCGTGCTCCGCGACCAGCCGGCCGCGGCCACCGCCGCGGAGCTGGGGATCACGGCCAACGCGGTCTTCGGCTACGCCTCACGGGTGCTCAAGACCCTCCGGAGAGAGTGTGCTGCCCTCGCGGAGGAGCTGGGGGATGAGCCCACCCAGGACCGGCCTTGCGAATCCTGATCGCCGGGCCTTGGCAGTCGCCGCGACGAGGTTGCCTCCCGCGCTGCGCCGGCTATTCGGACAAGAGCTTGGGCGCTTCGCTGGCGGGAAACAGCAGGGACCAGTCCGAACTGTCCCCCTCGTCCTGCGTCGGGGTTGCCGCCTGGATGCCGGCCTGCTGGAGCGCCAGCTTCACGGTCGTGCGCGCGGTCTTCTCGACGTTCTGGATCCGCACCCACTTCTCCTGGGTCTTCTTGTGGACCAGGATCTGGATCTGATCCGAAAAGACGGTGGCATTCCGCATCGAGAGGCCATGCTGCACGGCCGACCGCAGCCGGCCCTCGTCCTCGCGACGCTTCTGCTGCTGCGACTCGCGAAGCGAGTCCTCGACGGTCTCCGCGGTCACCTGGACGGTATGATCGTTGATCTCCACCGGAGTGCTGAGGCTCTCTCTCAAGAAATCACAGAATGTGTTGAGCAGGATTTCGGCCGGCACGCGGATGAAGCTGTGGGGCTCGTCGAACCCGGCGCTGGCGATCAGGTTGACCCTGGGCGCGTTCTGCTCGTCCTCGAGCTGCTTGACCGCCAGCGTCTGCGCGAGCTGCCGGCGCTGATACCCCAGGGGGATGGCGATGTGGATCATGGGCACGAGCTGCCCGTTCCGCTCCTCATCCACCCGCCGGATGCCCAGGATGTTGGGATCGAGCCGATTCATCCAGGCCGCCAGCACCCATTCCGCGATCCGGTCCGTCCTCTCGTGGGATTCCGAGGCCGGCTGGACCAGCAGGAATGCAGGGTAATTCGGGCTGTCGTGCCGCAACTGTGTCTTGTGGTAATAACTCATAAAATTGATTTACATTATTTATGAACGAATTCTGGGCAGATGGGACGGCTTGCGTCGGCGCGGACAGCTCCCGCGGTCGAGGCGACCGGATTCAAGCAGCGCATCCAGGAATCGCTGGCCTCACCCCGGATCCCTTCCCGGGAATGATCGACCCGGCGCGGATCGGCGCGCATCATACATAGCTGGGACAGGCCGGCTCAAGATGTCAACCTGGTCAGACCTTGAAAAGGGGACTTCCCATTCTCAGGACGACCTTGCCGAAGACCTGGTTCGATTCCAACCTGGCCAGGGCGGCGCGGACCTCTTCGAAGGGGAAGACCGAATCGACGACCGGGTGGACGAGTCCGCGCGCCAGCCAGGGGATGACCTCCTCGGCGAACCGTCGCGTCGCGGCGATCTTCTCCTCCAGCGGCCGGGCGCGGAGGGTCGTGCCGACGATCGTGAGCCGCTTGCGGAGCATCAGGTTCAGGTCGAGCGGGGCGCTGGTGCCGCCGAGCAGGCCCACGAGCACGAGCCGGCCCCGGGGCGCCAGCGCCGCCAGGTTGCCCGCCAGCGCCGGCCCACCGAGGAAATCGACGATGACGTCGACCCCCGCGCCGCCGGTCTGCGACTGGACCACCGCGGCGAAATCCTCGTGCGACGTGTCGATGCCCTGGTCCAACCCCAGGGCCTTGACCCGCTCGAGCTTGGCGGCGGTTCGCGACGTGCCGAAGACCGTGCATCCCATCGCGTGGGCGAGCTGGACGGCCGCCGTGCCGACGCCGCTGCCGGCGGCGTGGATCAGCACGCGACGGCCCGGCGCCAGCCGGCCCTGGGTCAGCAAGGCATCGTGCGCCGTGAGGAACGCCTCGGGGACCGCCGCCGCCGTGACGAAGTCCAGGTTGGGCGGAATCGGCACGGCCAGCCGCTCATGCGTGAGGACCGATTCGGCCTGTCCGCCTCCGCCAACGATCCCGAAGACCCGGTCGCCTACCCGAAGCGGGCCGGTCACGTCAGGGCCCAGCGCCTCGACCTCCCCGGCGTACTCCAGCCCGGGAATGTCGGCCGGCGCGTCGGGCGGCGCCGGGTAGTGCCCCCGGGCTTGCAACAGGTCGGCCCGGTTCAGCCCGCACGCCCGCACCCGCACCCGCACTTGCTTGCCGCTCGGCTCGGGCGTGGGGACCTCCCGGACCTCCAGGACTTCCGGGCCCCCCACGCCGGTAATGACGATCGCTCTCATCGGTTGCTCGTCTCGTCAGAAGGTGGAAGACTCCGTGGCCGGGTCGTCCAGCAACGGTTTCGCGTCGGAATAGGATTTCGCCACTCGGATGGAAACGTCGAGCACGGTGCTGACCAGGGCCCCCCAGGCGAGTCCGGCAAAGCCGATCATGGGCAGGGTGACGGCGGGTGGTCCGAGATAATCGGCCAGGATCGAGTTCGTCGCGGTGAAGAAGTCGTAGATGTAGATCGCGATCCCCAGGCCCATGGGCGCGATCGCAGCGGATAGCATGCCGCCCACGACGCCCGAATGTCCCCGCATCCGATCGATGGCGAACCCGGGGAGGACGATCCCGATCGTGACGACGAGCACGATGGCGGGCGTGGTGAGCAGCGCGAAGACGATGGCGCAGGTCAGGATCAGCACCATCAGTTGTCGCAGCGTGTACTGCAACCGCCGCGGCTCGACGCTTGGCGTCTTTCGGCCGCGCTCGCCCCAGGCCTTGATGACCCAGTAGAGCGTCATGCTGGCCGCGCCCCCCCACAGCAGGGCGACGACGAACAGGAGGTAGATCGTCGGAAACCACTCGAGGAAATCCTCGCGCGTGCTCGGGCCCGCGAAGATCGAGCCGACGCCTGCGGCGATCGCGAAGCCGACGACGAAGAGAATGGTCGAAACCGTCCCGCCAATGATCCCTGTTCCACCCCGGGTCCGCTCGATCACGAAGCCGGGGAGGATGATCGCAATGGCCACGGCCAACGGTCCCAAGGGCGAGAGGAGCAACACCACGAAGAGGGCACAGGCGATGATCAGCCCCATCGACTGCCAGGGCGTGAGCTGGAACCGGGGAAGCCGCATGGCTCAAGTCCTGGAGCCGTGTTCCGACAGTGCCCTCCCTCGGCCGTCAGGCGAAGATCCAGTCCACATCAATACGCCAGCCGGGGAGCAGGGGCTCGGCATCCACAACTTGCCCGCGCCGGAAGGTGGTCGGCTGGGCAGGCGCCTCGGCCCGATAAACGTGGATGCACTCGGCGACCAGATCGACATCCCAGACGATCCTGGTGCCGGCCTCGAAATAATCCGCGCGCTTGGCGGCGAGTTCCGCCGCGGCGGATGGGGTATAATCGTTCTCGCTCCGGGCCTCGATGGCCAGCGTGGGGGGACCCTCGAGGAACCGCATGGGGTCATCGGGAAATGGCCCGAGGTAATACGAGGCGTCGGGAGCAAATGACTGGCGGCCGGAAGACAGCCGGGGCACCGTGAACCCGGCGTTGTCGGGATAGGCTTCGCCCCGTCCAGTCTGTGTGGCATAGTCGTCCAGGCTGCGGTAGATCCGTCCGGCGACTCGGCCTGGTTTTCGCCCGATAGGCATGAGCGGCACGATCCGTCCGTCGATCAGCTCGGCCTTCTCGGTCACGCGCGCCAGGTCTTCCAACGTCGCCGCCGGTGTTTGGACCGATGCCATCTTCAGACCTCGAGTCGCTCGGTTCGAGTTGAAAGGAGCCGACTTCAGTCTCGATCGTCTGAGCCAGGATGTCAAGGCGGGAACCCATTGCCCAGAATCATCGGCCAAATCAGTCAATCCCATGAGTCTCCGCGGCGAGCGCGAGCCCGAAAGTCCTGAGGTTCCACGTCCCGCACCGCGGGAATGGTCACCCGACATCGATGTGCCCGCTCTGGCCCTCCATGAGGCCCGAGTCTGGATCGTCGACCTGGATGCCGGCCTCGCGCCCGGCGAAGACGCGGAGGCGGCCGAGCCGGGTGCCGAGCTGGCGATCCTCTCGGCCGACGAACGGGCGCGGGCTGCGCGGTTCGTCCGGGCGCGGGATCGTCGGCGGTTTGCCCGCTGCCGAGCCGCGCTGCGGGAGATCCTGGGCCGGCTGCTGGGCGAGCCGGCCGAGGCGCTGCGGTTCCGGGCCGCGGCCCAGGGGAAGCCCGAGCTGGATCACCCGCCGGGCGGCGACCCGCGCGCCGACCGCCTGAGGCTGCGGTTCAATGTCTCACACTCCTCCGAGCTGGCCTTGATCGCCGTCTGCCGGGGGCGCGAGCTCGGGGTCGACCTCGAACGGGTCCGCCCGATCCTCGAGGCCAACCGGATCGTCGCCTCCTTCTTCACCGCGGCCGAGCAGGCCGAGTTCGCCGCCATCCCCGCCGCCGATCAAGACCTGGCGTTTCACCGGGGCTGGACGCGCAAGGAGGCGGTCCTCAAGGCGTTCGGCATGGGACTCTCGGGCCTCTCGGCGCAGCATCAGACCGGGTTCGGCTCGACCGAGCTGACGCCGCAATTCACGCCGGCGCGCCCCGTGCACCGAGTCGACCCCTGGCTGCTCTGGGAGGCCGCGCCCCGCCCGGGGTTCGTCGCCGCGCTGGCCGTCCACGCCGGGGAGGCGGACGACTCGTTGCCCGCGCCGCTGATCAAACCGTAGACTGGGGTTGGTCCTTGGTCCTTGGTCCTTGGTGTGAGGCGTCCCCAGCCCGCTCCGTGTTCAAGCCGAGCTACCAAAGGACGGCGCGCGCGGCGAGCAAAAGGACGAGCCATGGAACTGGTGATCTTCAGCCTGGTCGTTCTGCTCATCTATCTGGTCATCCGGCTCCTGTCGTCGCTGGGTGCATGGGTGAGCGGTTCGCGGTACCGGGCGTATCGCCAGCTCGCCACGCTGTACCGTGGGCGCTACGAGAGCCGTGGGCTTTCCGATCCGCCCACCGTCAGCTTCTTTCATGCGGGTTCGACGGTCCGGGTCGGCCTGGCGCCGACGATCACCGGTCAACCGCAGCAGATTCCTCGGACCCGGGTGGTGGCGCGGTTTGGCCGGGGCATCCCGTTCCGGCTCGAGCTGGCCCCGATCGCCCGCCCTGCCCCGCCCCAGCCCCCAAAGGGGACGCGGCTGGTCAAGCTGGGCGACCCGGCCTTCGACCGCGCCTTCATTGTTCAGGCGAATGACCTGGAGATGGCCCGCGACTTCCTGAGCCCCCAGGTCCGCTGGACGATCGGCAATTTGCAGCGGATGGTCCATGCCGGCGGCATGCTGGTCTCGATCAACCCCGAGCGCTTGCTGGTCCAGATCGACCGCAACCTGGGCCAGAGCAGCGAGGCCCTGGCCGCGGCCGTCCGCGAAGCGCTGGTGATCCACGACGGACTGCTCGACGGCGTTTCCCGGCGGATGAACCAGGGGATCGATATCGTCGACCAGCCGGACGATTGGGACGACGAGGACGCCGGCCCGCCGATCTGCAAGGTCTGCGGCGAGCCGATCACCGCCGGCGCCGTCATCGTCTGCGCCGCGTGCAATACGCCCCACCACCGCGATTGCTGGGAATACGTCGGCGCCTGCTCGATCTATGGATGCAACGGCAAGGTCGGTGTCACCGAATCGTGAGCCGTCAGCAGCTCGCCACACGGCCGAGTTTGGAGATCCGCCATGGCCGCTCCGGAAAGACGCCGATGGACGCTCCTGGTTCTGCTGCTGGCCGGCTTCTCGTTTGCACCGGCGGCTCCCCCGGGGGAGCCGCCCAGGCCTCCCTCGCTCGCCGCGGCGCGCCTCCAGGCGGCGCTGAAGCAGTATGAGCTGACCTGGTCCTACTACCAGCAGGCCCGGCTCGACTCGTATCAAGTCTACGCCTGGTCGCGCCTCGTCCTGGACTCCCGCCGCGACCTCGCCGGCAAGCCGGCCGACCGCATCGCCGCGCTCGAAGAACACCTCGCCCGGATGAAGGCGCTGGAAACCTTCATCAAGAAAGTGCGGCGGTTCGGCTTCGGCTCGTCGTATGACGTCGGGGCGTCCGAATACTACCGCCTGGAGGCCGAGCTCTGGCTGACCCAGGCCCGGTCGCCGTAGCGCAGCGGAAGGACCGAGCACCAATCCAGCGGCACTCGATTTGCTCTGGGAGTGATCCAGGGCTGGTCGATCGAACGGTCGGCTGGCCGTAAACAGATTACTCATCACGAGTTCCAGCCAGCCCTCGATCGGGGATCGAGGGGGAGGAGATCGATGTCGCTGCTCAAGTGGGCCCTGGTCTTCCTGGTGCTCGCCGCCCTCGCGGCGTTGTTCGGCTTCGGCGGGCTCTCGCAAGGGTTCGCGGATATCGCCAAGATCCTGTTCTTCGTCTTCCTGGTCGTCTTCGCAGTCATCGGACTGCTGGGAGTGACCGTCTTCCGGACCGTAACCTGAATCGGTCCGAACCGACAGAGGACGACCCCTCGGGATCTCGGCGGCTCCCGTGGCGAAAGGGGTGCATTCCCTGGGACCGCGAGGCCGGGAGCTTCCCACCGAGTTCGCCGCGGGAGCCGTCGTCTGGGTTGCCGGGTTCCGGAGCGGCGCGCCGCTCGTGGGCAATGGCGCCCGACCCTCGCTGCGCGCCTCCCCCGCGGACCATCCTGCGAGGTCGAGCGGCCCGGTGTCGTGAAGTCACGCGGCGAGCCGGCGCCGGACTCGCGATTCAACCCCAAAACGACCTTAAATTTACGCCGAGGTCCCGGCGTCGAGGGGAGGGACCGCCGCGGAATTTCGCGGGGACTCTGTATCGACTCGGCGGCCCGAGCGTTATCTTGGTGGTAGGGGAGTCGCGGGGAGGTGTCGGAGCACGCGGGACACCCGAAAATGGTTGGAAGCGTCCCAATATTCCGGGGCGACGACCGAATGGGATGCTGAGGAGGTATCCTGACCATGTCATACGGCGGCAATGCCGATCCCAGTGGTATCCAGGTCACCTTCCTGGATCAGACTGGAGCCAAGTCGGTCAAGGCGGTCATCGCCTTCAGCGTACCGGTGAGCCGGATCATCCCCAACATCATCACCAAGATGAGCTTGCCCGCGACCAGCCCCGACGGCCAGCCGATGAGTTACGCCCTGGACCATAAGGAAGGGGGCCGGCGACTCCTCGAGAACTGGACGCTGGTCGAGGCCGGGGTTCAGAACGGCGACCACCTGATCGTTTACCCCGAGGTGGTGGCCGGCCGGGCCTGAACCCACCGGTTGAGGGCCGCGCGGCGCCACCCCGCAACGCAACGCAACGCAACGCAACTCACCCCACACGACGCGCACCGCCGCTCGGCCGCGCCGGGGCACGAATTGAATCGGATCGGATCGACTCGACTCGACTCGACTTGACTTGACTTGACCCGTTGGCTCAGCCCGCAACGCCTCAGGAGGTCCCCGCCCTCAGCTTGCCCCAGGGCGCCGCACGATCATGTATCAGTCTCCCCGGATGCGCCGGCTGCGGAATGACCGGGCGGCGCTGGAGCGGCTCCGCTCGGAGAGCTCGGTCTTTCGCTTCAGCGCCCAGGGCGACCCGCCGGGCCAGTACCATATCGTTTTCCAGGGCAAAGGGTTATGGCGCGACCGCGGTAAGGTCAAGACCATCGAGACCCACCGACTCGAGATCAAGCTGGGTGCGTCGTATCCCCGGACCATGCCCGAGATCCGCTGGGTCACGCCAATCTATCACCCCAATATCTCGGAGATCGGCATGGTCTGCCTGGGGGGATATGGGACGCACTGGGTGCCCAGCGTGCAGCTCGATGAGCTGTGCATCATGCTCTGGGACATGGCCCGGTATCACAATTACGACATCCGCAGCCCGTATAACCGGGATGCGGCCCTGTGGGTTGCCAACCAGACGGCGATCCTCTTCCCGACGGATCCGCGACCGCTGCGGGATCTGCGGGCGGCCCTGGGACGGATCGGCCCGGCGTCGACCGAGGGATCGGATGGGTCCCCTGGCGGGGCTGCCAACGGATCGGCGAAGTCCTCGACCGCGGCGTCGCGGACGCCGGTCGGCCGGGTCCGGCGGTTCGTCGAGCGTTATGGCCGGGTCTTCGGCAACACGGCAGGGGTCGGGTCCAGGGGCCCCGACGCCGATGGCCCAGCCTTGCCGGCGAACTCCGAGCTGCACGCCCTGGTGACGGCCGAGTTCGATTCCCGAAGCCGCGACGCCGGCGCCGGCGGCGAGGCCCGACGCGGGGAGGACGTGCTGATCCTCGAGCCGGAGCCCGAGAGCCCTCCACCACCCCCGTCACCATCACCACCGCCGCCCCAGCGCGAGGGGCCCCGACCGGCAAGCGAGGATATCCTCTTCATTGACTGAGTCCCTTAGCGCGCCTCACGATGGGATGAAGATCGCCGGACGGAGCCGGCTCCGACAGGACGACCTTGGGCCGGCGGGACGTCCTGATGGAGTAGTCGTCGGGGGCTCCGTCCCCCGACTGTGGTCCACCCAAAGGGTCGGCGCTCTAGACCGTGGTCCGTGGTCCGTGGTTCGCTTCGCGGGCTGACTCACCTGCTCCGGGAGAGACCACACACTCGAAGAGGGGCAAGGACGGCGCAACGGAGCCGGACCTCCCACCACGGACGACGGACCACGGACAAAGGGCTGACGAGCCTGGTCCGGGAAAGGTGAGGCACTGGATGCAGGGCGATGACGGCGCAGCGGAGCGGCAGCTCCCACCACGGACCACGGACCACGGACCACGGACAAAAGGACAAATGGACGAAGATGCCGAGTCCCTGGTGATCGACGACCTGGACCGGTATAACCGGCTGCGGCTGATCTCCTGGTGGCGGCAGGAGCGGCTCCGCGCGGCGCGGGTGCTGGTCGTCGGCGCGGGCGCCCTGGGCAACGAGGTGGTCAAGAACCTGGCCCTCGTCGGCCTGGGGACGACGTACCTGATCGATTACGACGTCGTCGAGCCGTCGAACCTGTCGCGGTCGGTCTTGTTCCGCTCCCAGGACGGCGGCCGGTCCAAGGCCGAGGTCGCCGCCCAGCGGGCGCGCGAGCTCAACCCCGAGATCACGATCATCCCCCTGCACGGGGATGTGATCACCGACCTGGGGCTGGGCCTGTTCGCCGAGGTCGACCTGGTCATCGGCTGCCTGGACAATCGCGAGGCCCGGCTCTGGGTGAACCGCCAGTGCTGGAAGGTGAATACCCCGTGGATCGACGCGGGCATCCAGGAGATCCAGGGCGTCGTCAAGGTCTTCGTGCCGCCCGACTCGGCCTGCTATGAGTGCGCCATGACGGAGCGGGACTATCAGCTCCTGAACTTCCACTACAGTTGCCCGATGCTGCGGCGCGAGGAGATCCTCGCGGGCAAGGTGCCGACGGCACCGACCATCGCCTCGATGATGGCCGCGCTGCAGGTCCAGGAGGCCCTCAAGCTGCTCCATGGCCTGCCGGTCGCGGCGGGCAACGCGCTGGTCTATAATGGCGTGGCCAACCAGTTCTACTCGACCCGGCTGCCGTTCCGGGAGGACTGCCTCAGCCATGAGACGTATCCCGAGCCGGTCGAGCTGGCACTGGGCCACCAGGCGCCGGTCTCGGAGCTGCTGAAGGCCGCCGGTGCGCACCTGGGCGGACCGCTGCACCTGGTCCTGGACCGCGAGCTGGTACTGGCGGTGGACTGCCCGCGGTGCGGGTGGCGCGGCGAGGTCATGAGGCCCCGGGTGAAGGTCCAGGCCGGTGCGGCGAGCTGCCCCAAGTGCCGGGAGTCCGCCCGCCCCGAGCTGGCCAGCGCCATCGAGGAATCCTCGCCGATGGCCCGGGAGCCGCTTGGCCGCGTCGGCATCCCGCCCTACGATATCGTGCGGGTCGACGGCCCGGCCGATTCGGGGTTCTTCCTGCTGGGGGCCGACCGCGACTCCTGGACTCGGCATGGGGAAACAGCCGGTGAACGGCGATGAGATCGTCTTCGGCGAGATGAGGGTCCGCGAGCCGGAGCGCCGGCAGCGCCCCGATCGGGACCGGAGGTTGGCCTGCCTGGCCTACGAGGTCCCGGGGCCGATCGACCTGCCCATCTTCCTCGACCGCCTGACCGCCGACGCGATCGAGCGGCATGCCCTCAGCGACACGTCCGTCGAGCTGGGAGGGATCCTCCTGGGCAAGGAGTGCCTCGACCCCGACACCGGCTCGCCGTTCGTCTGGATCACCCGCAGCCTGGAGGCCAAGCACTACGCCAACACCCAGGCCAGCTTCACCTACACCCACGACTCCTGGGAAGAGATTACCCGTGAGCGCGACCGGCTGTACCCCGAGCTGGACATCGTGGGCTGGTATCACACCCATCCCAGCTTTGGGATCTTCCTGTCGCACCACGATCTGTTCATCCACCAGCACTTCTTCGCCCAGCCGCTCCAGGTGGCCTATGTCGTCGACCCGATCAACCAGTCGCGCGGGTTCTTCCAGTGGCGCGACGGCGGCCTGGCCCAGGTGGGCGGCTATTACCTGACCGCCGAACGCGGCGATCGAGTCGCCCTGGCGCGGCTGGTCAACGACCTGGAAAAACTTCCAAACCCCGAAGGTGGAGGAGGCGGGACGATCTCCCCCCGCCTCGAGGCGGAGCTGATCAAGATGCTCAACCGACCCGCGTATTCGCCCGTCGCATCACCCACCGAGAAGCTCCAGATCGCCGCGGTCTTCGGCATGCTGGGCACCTTCGTCGGCGTGCTGGCCGTGGCCCTGGCGCTGTGGCTCTACCAGCTCCAGGGGCGGATGCAAGAGCAGAATGATTCCTTCCTGGTCCTGGCCCGCTCGGTCGAGCAGCTCGGCGAGAACCAGCGCCTGGCCGTCGACACCTTGCTGCAAAAGGGAGAGGGCAAGAAGCCGGCCGACTTCAACGAGCTGTACAGCAAGGCGGCCCGGGAGCGCGACGAGGCGTTGCGCAAGCTGGACGACCTGCGTTACGGCAACGAACTGCTCAGCAACCGGACCAAGACGCTCGAGAACCGGGCGGCCGAGCAAGCCGCCAAGCTCGAGCAACTCACCAAGGACGCCAAGGATGCCCCGAAGCTCCGCGAGCGGATCGCCAGCCTCGAGGAGGACAACGACAAGATGCGGCGCCGGCTCGACGACCTCGACCCGTTGGCCAAGACCGATCTCGGCAAACAGGTCGTGGACCTCGGTTTCGAGCTGGCGCGCACCCGGTGGGCGGCCTACATCGGCTGGGGCCTCAGCGTTTTCCTCGGCGGGGCGCTGGTCGTCGCCTTCTACTATTACAAGCCGTTCCCCGAGGCCGAGCCGGAGGCCGAGGCCGCCGACGGCGAGCGGCCGACCCACCGCATCGTATGACGATCGCCCAGGCGCCGATGCCCCACACCGGCCGCCCCGGCCCCCGCCCGGTCGTGCCCGTCACTTGACCAGGCGGATCGTCCAGAAGTCGTCGGCCAGGTTATCGTCGAGCAGATAGGCGTAGGACATGTAGAAGTAGCCCGCGTCGCCCCAGTCCTCGCCCCAGGAATTGCGGACGATGAAGACCCGGTCGTCGTTGTCGTAGCCCACCGCGAGCACCGCATGGCCGCCGACGATCGGCTCCCCGGATTTCGGCATCGGCAGGTTGCCGGTCTGCGCCACGGCGTCCGACTCGAAGCTTTCATACGCCGTGAAGCCGAAGACGAAGGGGTAGCCCGAGGCGAGGCAGCCTTGCATGTCGGCGAGGTTCTGCGTCACCGACTGGTACTGGACGGCCTTGTACTTCCTGGCGTCCCGGTAGCACGACTGGGGCGGCGCGTCGGCGAACTTGCTGATGTCGTAGGGCCATTCGGTCTCCGGGCAGTCTCCCTGCGTGGCGACGCTCTTGATCCCATCGCGGAGCTGGGCTCCCGAGTCGCTGGCCACCGTCCCTTCCAGGACGCGCTCGTTATAATAGATGAACAGCCGCGAGGGCGTGAAATCATCCAGCTTCTGCTTCATCCGATCGAACTGGAGGGCCGCCGCGATCGCGTTGGCCGTGCAACTGCCGAGGTCGCCCTGGTTGTAGACCTCGGGGCACTGGTCCCGAAGATCCACGCTCTCGGGGAGGTTCGTCACCAGGGGGGCTGCGACCGCGAAGGTATGGTCGCGCTGGTCGGGGAGATCCGGGACCCAGCCGTACCGCTGGACCTTGCGCGGGGTCCCCTGGTAGCCCGCCGGCGTGACGATGCCGGCCGGTCGAGCGCGCTGAATCTTTCCTCTGCGAACGGTCACGGGGGGTCTCCTCTCCTGGGGAATGGTCGTGAATTGACCGCGAGGGCGAGCATAAATGACTGATCTGGCCGGCACAATCCATTTCCGGGGACTCGTCGCTTTTCCGTTCCGGCCTGCTCGGGTTCACCCCGAGCTCCGCGGCACGATCCGCCCGCCCCGCCGCTCCGCGCGGGCGGGACGGGGTTGGGCCTGGGAGACCTTGGGGAGGCCGGAGCGAGCTGGATCCCTGAAGGCCTGTCTCCTCGGCCTGGCTGCCGTCCTGCTGGCGGCCGGGCCGGCCTCTGCGCAGCCGACGCTCCCGAGCGACCCCCGATCGCCCGGCGGTGCCGGATCGGTCGGGTCCCCGGTGCGGAACGAGCTTCGGCCGGTCCCGGTCCCCGAGCCCAGCGAAAAGGCCCTGCGCTACTACCACAGCGGCAACTGGCTCTGGGCCGTCGGCCAGGGTTGGGTGCTCCTCGTGACCGGTGGACTCGCCTTCTCGGGGCTCTCGGCGCGACTCCGCACGATCGCGCAGCGGCTGGCGGGGAACTGGTTCCTCACGACGGGTCTCTACGTGATCCTGTACCTGGGGATCGTCTTCGTGATCAATCTCCCGCTGGCGTTCTATCGGGGGTTCGTTCGCCAGCACGCCTATGATCTCTCGAACCAGACTCTGGGCAAGTGGTTCGGGGACGCGGTCATCAGCCTGGGCGTCGCGATGGTGGTCGGGTTTGCCTTCACCTGGGTTCCCTACCTCCTGATGGCCCGCAGTCCCCGGAGCTGGTGGCTCTACACGGGGATCCTCTCGATCCCGTTCCTGTTCGCCTCGATGCTGGTCATGCCGATCTGGATCGATCCCCTGTTCAACCGGTTCGGGCCGATGAAGGACCAGGCGCTGGAGCGGTCGATCCTGGCGCTGGCCGAGCGGGCGGGGATCACCGGGAGCCGGGTCTTCGAGGTCGAGAAGAGCGTCGACACCAAGGCGATCAATGCGTATGTGACGGGTGTCCTGGGCACCAAGCGGATCGTGCTCTGGGACACCTTGATCGCCAAGCTCGACGAGCCCGAGCTGCTGTTCGTAATGGCCCACGAGATGGGGCACTACGTGCTCGGCCACGTGGTCCGCTCGATCTTGCTGGGGTCGATCGTGATCCTCGCCGGACTGTTCCTGGTCGATCGGCTGGGACGCCGGCTGATCGCGCGGTTCGCGCAGCGCCTCGGCTTCGACCGGCTCTCCGACATCGCCTCGGTGCCGTTGGTGCTGATGCTGATCCAGGTATCGTCGCTGGTCCTCAGCCCCGTGGTGCTGGCCTACAGCCGTTACCAGGAGCACGAGGCCGACCGGTTCGCCCTGGAGCTGACCCGGACCAACCACTCCGGCGCCCTGTCGTTCGTCCGGATGCAAGCCGAGAACCTGAGCAATCCTCGCCCCGGCTGGTTCTACAAGGTCTTCCGCTCGACCCACCCGAGCGTCGGCGAGCGGATCGATTTCTGCAATAGTTATCATCCCTGGGCTTCGGACCAGCCGGCGGCCGTGCGGCAGGATCCCGAGGCGCCGCTGGAGCCGAAACCGGGTGGGTGATGTCCTCAAGCCAAGGGCTGCACGAGCTGCACTTCTTCTTGTGGGCTTTACGCGATAAGTTTATCGAGTCGCCGTCTTGTTAGGAGACGAATCATGTCGGAGTCTCGGCCCATGCCGGAATTCGAACAACTCACCGTGACCGAACGGCAGGAGTTGATCGGCCAACTCTGGGACAGCATCCCCGAGTCAGACGAGGACTTGCCGATCCCGGAGTGGCACAAGGAGGAGTTGGAGCGGCGGCTGGCCGAGGCGGACGCCGCACCCGAGGCGGGTATCTCCTGGGAGTAGGTCCGGGCGGCAGGCCATGGTACGATCCCGGATGGGAGGCCTTATGGTGACCATCACTCCTGAGCAGCGTCAGGCCGTGGTCGAGGCCGGTGACTCACCGGTGGAGGTAGCCGATCCCCAAACAGGGACCAGCTACGTGCTGCTGCGTGCCGACGTTTACTCTCAGCTTGTCTTCTGCCCCTTTCCGTAACTCTTTTGAGGCCAGAGACTTGCGGAGTCGGTGATCGCGAGAACACTGGATTTCGCAAATCCTTGTGCTAATTGG